>NZ_JBDGJV010000006.1:0-220003 GCF_057656715.1 Neobacillus sp. Soil_C_43 | reverse complement strand
TGGACAGAGTAAGCGAAAAAGGCCGAAACATTGTCAGAAGGCAAAGGAACTTTGGACAGAGTTGGTGGAAAAGACAGAAACATTGTCAGAAGGCAAAGGAACTTTGGACAGAGTTGGTGGGGAAAACAAAAACATTGTCAGAAGACAAAGGAACTTTGGACAGAGTAAGCGAAAAAGGCCGAAACATTGTCAGAAGGCAAAGGAACTTTGGACAGAGTAAGCGGAAAAGACAGCAACATTGTCAGAAGACAAAGGAACTTTGGACAGAGTCTGCGAAAAATACAGAAACATTGTCAGAAGGCAAGAGAACTTCGGACAGAGTAGGCAGAAAAAACAGTAACATTGTCCAGAGTAAATGAATTAATAGTAATCAATTCCAAAGATGTGAGTCTTCACTGGAAAACATAAGTAGGAAAAACAACAATCTTTGCAAAAACTGCTAAATAAAAAGATAATTATTTTTTTACAGCAGACAGGATAAATATCGTAGCGATAATTAATAATGAACCAATCCATTCTGCTGCTCCAAAGGAAACATGGAGCCAAGCAACTGCTAAAAAGGCGGCTGATAACGGTTCGACACAGGCTAAAAGACTAGCCTCAGATGCGTTTATGTATTTCATACTTTCCATGTAGCAGAAGAAGGCAATTAACGTGCCAAAAATAACTACAAAAATAACGGCTAAAAAAGAAGTCAGGCTCCAGTTTCCTTTAAACACCCATGGTGGATGAATAAAGCTAAAGCTAATTCCTCCGACTGTCATGCCCCATCCAACCGTAATTAATGAACCCCATCTTGATAATAAATCTCTCGGATAAAGTGTATAGAAAGCAAGTGAAAAAGCAGACAAGATTCCCCAAAATAAAGCCGGAACCGTAATGGAAAGTGAATGGATATTTCCTTGAGTAACTAGAAGAAATGTTCCCAACAGAGCAAAAATTATCGCAATCCCCTCATGTTTAGCAGGTAGCTTTTTCCCCAGGATGCTTAAATATCCAGCAATAATTACAGGTGCAAGGTATTGCAAGACAGTGGCAGTTGCTGCATTTGCATGTTCTATAGCTGCAAAATAGGTAAATTGAACACCAAACATCCCGAAGATGCCAAAAACAATAAGCATAACAACATCTTGTTTGTTTTTCCAAATTGCCCAAATATTTTGCTTTCCAACCGTTTGAGAATACCAGAGTAACCCCACTCCTGAAAAAATCAATCGAGTTACGACAAGCCAACTGGTATTGAAGCCTTGTTGATGAAATAAGTATTGTGCAACCGTCCCGGAGATGCCCCAAAGGGTAGCTGCAATTATAACTAATATCATCCCTTTTGCCCTTGGATACGCCAAGATGACACCGCGCGAATTCATTTTATCCCTCCGAATGATACAAACTAATTATATATAAATATAGCAAAGTTTACGGTAGTTATGTAAGTTATTTGCTAATAGATAGGTATAATATGCGATGGTACAATTTTTACTGATAGAGCATAAGAAGGCTGGCACTATCATATCATTATCAGATTGCTAGCAAATTGATAACTCTTGCTAACCGATGTCCATTAAAGATATGTATAAGAAATTATTATGAAAATTGATAAGAGATTCATTCTATACGTTATGAAATTTTTACCATAAAATAGAACTATCAGTCAACAAGGGGGGATACCATTGAAAGCAATTATCGTTCCTGAATTTGGGGCACCAGAGGTTATGCAATATGTAGAGGTTGAGACACCAAAAATAAATCCTAGTCAGGTGTTAATTAGAGTAGAGAAAACGAGTGTGAATTATGCAGATGTGAAAGCGAGATATGGTCATAAAGGAAAAGGGAACTTCCCTTTTATTCCTGGACTTGATACGTCGGGGGTAATTGTGGAAGTTGGGGCAGAGGTAAAGCATTTACAACATGGACAAAGAGTCATAGCATTTCCAGCTAATGGATCTTACGCAGAATTTGTAGTCGCGGAAGGTATTCTTACATATGAAATTCCCGATTCAATGGATTTTACCACTGCCGCTGCCTGTCCTACTGTTTCTTTCCTTTCTTATAAACTATTAGCAGATATTGCACGGATCGAATCGGGGGAAACCATCCTCATTCATTCCGCTGCAGGTGGAGTGGGAACTACGGCTATTAAGATGGCAAAACTGTTAGGTGCAAGTAAAATTATCGGAACGGTCGGTGACGAAAATAAAGTGTCTATTGCACTAAAGGCTGGTGCAGATCATGTTATTTGCTATAAAAATAATGATTTTTCAAGTAGAGTAAATGAATTAACAGATAATCAAGGGGTCGATATTGTCCTCGATTCTATTGCTGGTGAGATATCTGGGCAAAGTCTAACCTGTCTTGCACCATATGGAAGGTTGGTTCAATTTGGAAATTCAAGTGGGGCAGTTGGAAGCTTTAAAACCAGTGATCTACACTCTAGCTGTCGGTCGGTGCTAGGTTTTAGCTTAGGGACAACAAGAAAAAGAAGACCTGAGACCTTACAGTCCACAGCCAAGGAAGTGCTCACATTATTTAGTGAAGGAAAATTAAATATGGAGGTTGGTCATCACTATCCCTTGGAGGCTGCTATTACTGCTCACAAGCTAATTGAAAGTAGACTAAGTACTGGAAAAATCATATTAGATGTAAGAGATTCTCTATCCTAAAAATTATATTTATTTATGGATATTATTGTAAAAATAACTTACCCATAATTTAGGTAAATGGTATATGATGAATACTATAGTTAGATATACCATTTAATATTTTAGGGGGAATTTTTTAAAGATATGAAAAGACAGTACGATCTCGATTGGATCCGTGTCCTCGCAACATTAGCCGTTTTCATTTATCACTGTTTCATGTTTTTTAATCCCTGGCCTTGGCATGTAAAAAATAATGAGACCGACCCGACCTATATTACAGCGGTCTCCTTGTTTATGAGTTCCTGGTTGATGCCGATTTTTTTCACTGTATCGGGGATGTGCTCCTATTATGCCCTCCAGAAAAGGTCTGGGAACGAATATGTGAAGGAACGGCTTGCTAGGTTAGGGATTCCGCTTTTGTTCGGTGTTATGATTCTAACGCCTCCACAGGTATATATGGAACGTGTTAGTCATGATCAATTTTCCGGATCCTTTTTTTCATGGTTCCCGCAGTATTTTAATGGTGTTTATTTAGATATTGGTGGTGCGGGGAATTTTGCTTTTGTAGGTTTACATTTATGGTATTTGTTCATTCTTATGCTATTTAGCATTATTACACTTCCACTTTTTCTAAAAAAGAACCCAACTATTACGAAAGAATTGAAATCATACCAGTTATATCTGATGACAATTCCTTTAATGATTATATCCACTTTCGTGGATGTTGTTCGTCTAGGAGGTTGGGACATTACTTTCTACTTGGTCTTATTTTTATTTGGTTATTATATTCTAACCAAAGAATCTTTCAAAAAGGTGATTCAAAAACTGCTTCCTATTAATCTAGTTATTTCAGTTTGTACAACTATCTTTTTTGTATATGGATTCATTTCAGGTATGACTTCAACTGGTTTTATAGCAGCAATGGTGTTTGCCTCCATTAAGGCAATGAATTGTTGGACTTGGATTCTTGTCATTTTTGCTGTTGCGGAAAGGCATTTATCTTTTTCTAATAAGTGGTTATCATACAGTTCACAAGCATCTATGCCGTTCTATGTTCTCCATCAGCCTGTTATTGTTACGTTAGGATTTTTTATCGCTAATGAGGCATGGTCCATTCCTGTAAAACTCATCTTTTTAATGGTTGTTGCTTTTTTTATCATCATGCTCCTTTATCAATTTATCATTTTCAAGGTATCTATTTTACGGATTCTGTTTGGTATCAAAGGGGTTAAGAAACCAAAGTCTAGCCCAGATGTTAAAATAGTTGGTTCATAAAATGTGTAAAAAGCATTAAACATCCTAAAAGAATAATTTTAAACAAAAAAATGACTATCAAATTTGTTTAAATTTGATAGTCATTTTTGGTTTTATTTTATATGTTTGCGAGAGTTTGTTAACCTGTAAGAAGTCGAAGCTCACTTTAGATAGAGATTTATTCGAAATGTTTGGTGACGAACTCTCCAATTTCATCAATTGCCTGTTGTCCCTCAGGGATGGCGAACGTTTGAAAAACATGCCACATATCATCCCAAACCTTAAAGCTAACTTCTACTCCAGCTGATCGAGCGCGGTCCACTAGGCGGGCAGCATCACTTAACAAGATTTCATCATTTCCAACGTGGACTAACAGAGAAGGAAGCCCTGTTAAATCAGCATATATTGGTGAAACAAGCGGATGACGCGGATCTAGATCGCGAATATACAACGCTGGGGTTAAACGAGTGGCATCTGGTGATAACCATGGGTCCACTTCTGCACGTGTTACCATGGATTCCCCGGTGCCTTCCATGTCTGTCCAAGGGGATAATAGCACAGCTAAAGCAGGTAGTGGGTCTCCCGCATCCTTAAGAGATAAAAGTGTGGCTAATGTTAGTCCACCACCTGCTGAATCACCACCAATGACGATATTTTTTGAAGATATACCTGAGTTGAGAAGCCATCGGTAGACACTGACGGCATCTTCAATTGCAGCTGGAAAAGGATGTTCAGGAGCGAGTCTGTATTCTGGTACCAGTACTCGTGCGGAAGTGGAACGAGACAGCTTTGATGCTAAGTATCGGTGTGTATTACAGCTACCCATTATGTAGGCACCACCATGAAGGTAAAGGAAAACACGGTCTTCTACTGCATTTGGTGCGGTTACCCATTCAGCTGCTATTCCTTCAATTTCTACTTTTTCTACGGTAATATCTTGTGCTACCGGAGTTAAAGCGGATAAAGCTTCTAATCCTTGTCTAGCTGTTTCAATATTTGCTTCAGGTGATTGGTTTGCCTTTGACATCTGTAAATACTGCCTTACTAAGAGACTTTCTTGACTGGCCATCAAAATTTCCCCTTTCAATTTGAGAGTAGTGCTTACACATATGTAATTCTCCCTCATTTACCGATTTCCTCCATAATTTAACAACTATCGTTATGAATGTAGGTTCTATGTGACCGAAAACATTGGGAAAAACTGAAATCGATAACGTAGGAAGCCTCTACGTGACCGAAACCGATGGAAAAAACTGAAACCGGTAACGTAGGAAGGTTCTACGTGACTGGAACTATTCAAAAAAATGAAACCAGTAACGTAGGGATACCTACATAACTATTTAAAAACAAAAACGGTCACGTAGTAGAACTACTTGACCGTTTTAAACAAGAACCCCATATAGATTCTATGTGTACCATTTTACTCAAGTTCTCACCTTGGGATCAATGGTTTTACCGAGATAGCAGGGGAGAAGGAGGTAACTATGCAGCCCTCTAATTGCTCTGGACTTAACAACCCTAAATTAAAGGCTGATTTTATTTTACTATCATCTGGTTTCTTAACCACTTGGATGAGATCATGCAACTGTAATTCTTCTAGTCTTCTAACGGTGTCCACTTCATGATATTTTTCAGTTTTACGAATCTGTCTTTGAAGTTTGAATCCACTTATTGTAATTTCCCCTTTATGGTTGCACCCTACCAGATTATTAAAATATGCTTGGAAAGCATCCTTCAGTGTATTCATTTCCATATCAATTTCTTTTTTCTTTTTATTAAGCTCGTAATACTTGTTTAACATCTCACCTGTAATTAAGGAATCATTGTTATTTAACAATCTCCTCGCCTCCTTACGAACGTATATTCTATATTATGATTATCCTGCCAAAAAAAGTACTACCGAAAAAAATTCTCAAAGGAGGGAGGAGGATATTGTTCTTAAAACAGAAATAAGAAAAAATATTTGCATTCTTGTCGAATTACTGGCAATCTTATGTAAGTAGTATTAAAATCTTCTCGGAAAGACAAATAGGTGATTAAATGATTGAAGTAAAGACATCGAAACTTAGTGATGGAGAATTAAATAGAGGGGTATTTGCGACACAGGATATAGCAAAAGGTGAATTGTTTCATGAGGCACCGGTTATTCCTTATCCGAACAGAGAGCATGTTCATATCGAAAAAACATTGCTAGCTGATTATGCTTTTGAGTATGGACAGAACCATACAGCCCTTTTGTTAGGATATGGTATGCTGTTTAATCATTCTTATCAGCCTAATGCCATTTATGAAATTAACTTTCCCAATCACACGTTTGACTTTTATGCATATCGGGATATAAAAGCAGGAGAAGAAATTCTTATCAATTATAATGGCGATGTGGATGATGATGAGCCGCTTTGGTTTAATAAAGAGGAAAAAACAGATAGTCAAGATGAGTAATGAAAGAGGATAGAAAGTGTGCGATTATATTCGCCCTTTCTATCCTTTTGTTTTTGTCTATGTTAAATTTACCAGTTGATTTCCGCTTCAGGCGCGAGCGGTTCGTGGGCGTTTCGGCGAGTCTCCTCGGCGCTTACGCCTGCGGGGTCTCCCCTGAACTGTACACTCATAAAAAAATTATTTGCTTAATAAATCACGCCTATATAGATGTTACAACAATTTGTTTATAGTTCAGCTGGAATAAGATAAAATTTAGATGTAATTTATTGAATAAGGAGACTTTTATGGAGATTACTTACAATTTAACAGAAGAGGATTTCTTGCACTTTAATATGTTCCATCTAAAACATTCTAAATCCGCCATTCAATCATTAAATGTACAACGATTTTTAACGCCAGTATTTTTTATTCTTATGGCTTTTCTTTTATCTGAATTTGGAAACATACCATTTCTTGAGCTATTTATAGTTTTTTCGATCACGAGTATCTTGTGGATTATCTTTTACCCATGGTACTTCTATAACACGGTCACAAGAAGAATGAAGAAAATGTTCAAAGAAGGTAAGAATGTAGGTTTACTCGGTGAACATGTACTGACATTGAATGAAGAAGGTTTGGTGGAATCATCTGCAAATGGTCAAATAAAAGTGAACTGGTCTGGCATCACTGATTTTAAAAAGGACGAGCAGTACTTTTATTTATATAACAGTTCTGTCAGTGCTTATATTATTCCAAAAAGAGATTTAAATAACAGTGAGAAAGTTGAGAATTTTCTTAAGGGGAAGGTTTCAACTATATAAGATAGGGAGGGGCAGGGAAGTAGTATGAAATGCATGGTTACAAAGGGATGTATTAATTATGAAATTTCAGGTAGTGGTTTTCCGATTCTAATTTTGCATTCGATGGGGACTGACTACCGGTCGATGAAGGCTTGGTTAGAGCCTGTTTTTAATGATATTGAAGGGTTTCAAAGGATATATATCGATATCCCTGCACACGGTAAAAGTTTGATTGATGATCATTTTGCATCTTCTGACGACATGCTTGTGAATATCTTAGATTTTATTGATCGGATTATTCCAAATCAAGAATTTTCTCTAATAGGTTTTTCGTATGGTGGGTATTTAGCGCAAGGAATCTTACACCAGAGGAGAAGCCTAGTGAAAAGCATTTGTTTATTGGCTACAGCACTCCATCTAAAAGAAAAAAGAATCCTCCCTGAAAAAGTAATCCAGGATCAAGATACTGATGCATTAATTGAATTGGATTCAGATATAAGAATAGCGTTTGAAACATTAATGAATATCCAAAATAAAGAAAACCTTGAAATTTTTTTACGAGAAATTCAACCTGGTCGCTTATTAGCTAATCGGAATTTTTTACTGTCAAATTGGCGAGAAAAAGGCTATTACTTTTCGGAAGAACCATTACAGGACGCTGATATGGTTTCACTTCCCGTTCTCCTTATCTTAGGAAAACAAGATTCAATCTGTGGGTACAAAGATCACTTTAATCTTTTTGAAAAATTTTCTCATGCTACGTTTGCTGTATTAGATCAAGCGGGTCATATGTTACATATCGAAAAACGTGAAATTGTTCAGGGTTTAATTAAAGATTGGTTAACTAGGTCGAATTCTATCAGTAAATAATTGATTAAAGCTAGAGAAAAGGTCAATCGGAAGAAAAATTCCGGTTGATCTTGTTTTTGTAAGGTAATTAAGTCAAAACTAATAAAACAAACCATTTTGTCGGTATGATAATGAAGGAGCTTAAACATTGACAAGGGCAGAGATTTTAAATTTATTAGTATTGATTGAGTCGGTCTACACTAACTTTGTGACAAAGGATGAAATGGTCCTTTTTTGGTTTAAGATAGGTCCGTATTTGGACTGTGAAAAAGTATTGGCAAAAGTTCGAAGCCACATTAGAAAAAGCCCGTATCCTCCTAGCGTTGAGGATCTGATTGATTTTTCAGGAGAGATGTTAATGCCTTCATTTTCTTATGCTGCAGGAGAAAGGGCATTTAGAGGTAACATGAAAGATTCTTTTTCAGCGTGGATGTGTGAGTACTCCATTAGATAGGTTTTAGGGTTGACCTTGTTTAAGAAAAACAGGGTACCCGCCCATGCCTTTTTGAAAATTTAACATAGTCTAGACTGTAACCTACACAAAGGAGAGTTGCTCTAATGAATGATCTTACGCAATTTACAGGTGAAATGAGAACAATGGGTGGTTTCCCAGGCATGGGTGGAGCAGGAACAATGGGTGGTTTCCCAGGCATGGGTGGAACAGGAACAATGGGTGGATTTCCAGGCATGGGTGGAGCAGGAACAATGGGTGGATTCCCAGGCATGGGTGGAACAGGAGCAATGGGAGGATTTCCAGGCATGGGTGGCATGAGTATGGGAGGATTCCCAGGCATGGGCATGGGAGGATTTCCTGGTATGGGCGGCATGGGCATGGGAGGATTTCCAGGCCATGGTTGGCATGGCGGTTGGGGAGGACACCACGGTCAGCCATGGCATGGCGGCTGGGGAGGTCACCACGGCCATCCATGGTATGGGGGTTGGGGAGGTCACTTCGGGCATGGAGGATTTAGCGGCTTTTGAAGTTCTCCAGTTAATGATTGATATGGAGGCTTGTGACGAACCACCATTCATCAATGAATGATGTTTTTTTAGGCTATAAATAAAATATAAATGCTTATCTTAAATTGTTTAGAAATATAGAATTAGGTATGCCCTCAAACAAAAATGAAAAAGCCTTGTTCAATCAGGGCTTTTTCTTATGAATTACATAGAAAAGGAATTATAGGAATGCATACACCTCACAATATTATTCTTGATATTGCCAGTTCTGTACATAATAGATGCTACAATATTCTTCATCTATACTAAATAATCCTTCTTTAATTAACCGAAAAACAATGATAATTACTTATTAGTAGACTAGCAATTTCTGATAATTACAATTAATATAGAACTATTCTGGTAAATAAAGGGGGAAATAGAAATGTTAATTCAAAAGGCTACAATAGATGAAATTGAATTCGTAACCGAACTATTTGATTTGTATAGAGTGTTTTACGAACAAGTTTCAGATCTTAACGCAGCTAAAGAGTTTTTGAAAGAAAGAATGGTTAATGAGGAGTCGGTTATCTTTGTCGCTCTCGAAGAAAATACAGCACTTGGGTTTGTTCAGCTTTATCCATCGTATTCATCTGTCAGCATGAAACGCTCTTGGGTACTAAATGATTTGTATGTAAAAGAGCAGGCGCGTGGCAAAGGTGTAGGTGAGAATCTAATCAACACGGCGCTTCATTTCGCAAAAGAATCTGGGGCAAAAGGAGTATTACTCGAAACAGGCAAGGAAAACATTAACGCTCAAAGACTCTATGAAAAAATAGGTTTTGTGAAGGAAACGAATTATTTTTATTATTATACGGTTTAAGATCTGCATAAAATAGAATAGTAAAGTATGTGGGGAGGCTAATATGAACCAGAGAAAGAAACTTATGGTTATTTGTTTTATTTTTATGGTTTTAAGTCTCATTGGTTTTGCATTAATCGCTGGGAGTACGATGAATCCCTCACAATATTCCGGAAATGGTAATTTTGCCATTCTATTTACCATGCCAACCGTACCAATT
The DNA here is from genome assembly GCF_057656715.1 of Neobacillus sp. Soil_C_43. NCBI lineage: Bacteria > Bacillati > Bacillota > Bacilli > Caryophanales > Bacillaceae > Neobacillus > Neobacillus sp. Soil_C_43. Next base: position 210,019 of record NZ_JBDGJV010000006.1, on the reverse strand, counting down.
TACCTTATATTTCTTTATTATCTAAGCAGATGGGTCTATAAAGCGATAAACGGAGTAAGTGTGAAAAATCGGCTTACGTTTCTTGTGTGTATAGCAGTTGTATTTGTTGTACTCATCTTCTTGGAAGTTAGATATATTCAGAATTTGGTTATCTTACTTGGAGGAGGGCCAGAGAGCCCAGAATCGAGAATCTACCGTTTTGGCTGGTATAATCAATATACCAATACGTTTTATTTTAATTGGATCACTTTTTGCTTGGGTATGATTATAAGTGTGATGATCTCAATCGGTTATAGTCTAATAAAAAAGAGTTCACGCAATAACTAGAGGAAGCAGAAAAATGACTGCTTCCTTTTTTTTAGTAACCCTATGATTTTATCACTGTTCATATTCGTTAATTATTCAAATTTCCTACACTTTTAGTATCCATAAATCTGTTAAATTGAAAATATAGTATATATGAGGTGATGTTACAATGAAAAATTTAGCGTCAACGGATGAGGTTCAGTGTGGGAAAGTTTATATGGTTGAAATGCAGGATGGAGAAATTAGTTCTTTTCGGGTATTAAGCGAGACACCAACCCATTATATTTTTTCTTATTCTACTAACGAAAATGTAGAAGTATTTGAAAAGGCAAAAATTGATGTAATTGGTATATTTGAGGTTCGTGAGTGGTGGGATACAAAGGGAAAAAAAGAAGATCCTTTAGTAAACAGGTAATCTTCTAAAAGAGACTAATTATTTTCTAATATGTTAAAATAATACATATATAGAAAATAATTTTTTTCAACAAGGGGAGAGGTTTGTGCTTTTTCATTACCATTTTTGGACACCACACCTAGAGGATATGGAGACCTTTTATCATGATCAGGGGTTTCGGGTAAATCAAAGGGTAGGGAAATATAAAGGAGCTTTTCAAACCTTTAATCCTCCATTATCCTGGGATGAGTTAAGGGATCAAGGGATCATATTTCGTATCATCGAAATGAAGAAAGGGAATGTAAATATAAGTTTTGGTTTTGGAAAACGTGTGATGTTTGATCATATCGGGTTCCTCGTGACAGAAGAAGAGAAAAGCAAAATATGTGAAAATGCTAACCTTTTGAATTGGAAAGTGGAATTAGGAGAAAGAAGAACCTTCATAACCACACCGTATCAATTTTTGATTGAACTACAAACACATTTGGATGCAGTAGATGGAGATGGAAAGAAAGCAGAAATTGATAAAATGGTCATCTCTACGCCCATTGAGGGATTGGAGGAGGACTTGGAGATGCTTTTTGGAAAAAAAGTACTTGAAATACAAAATATAATAGAAGAACGTGTGATGTTGAAAGAAGTAAAGCTATCTCATGTTAATAAAAATGAACTTATTGACCCAAATGGAGTACAAATTAATCTTGGTTCATGAGCAGAATCCTATATAAAAATCCCCCCTTATTTTATATAGGGGGGACTCCTATTATTTTACTTTACCAAGCAATTCAGCTAAATGTTTCCGAATTGCTTCCGGATTTCTGGAAATTTGTTCTTCTCTTTGTTGATCTTTTCTCCATTTCTCGAGTGATTTCACTAATACCTCTTGCTCCGTGGCTTGTGGAATAACTACGACACCATCTGCATCCCCAACAATTAAATCCCCAGGAAGGATAGCAGCACCTCCGCAGGAAATGGGAATATTCACTTCGCCAAATCCGGCTTTGCCACTTGCAGCAACAGTCGTTCCCTTACAAAAGACAGGAAAATTCAATTCTTTTATTCCGACTATGTCACGAATGACTCCGTCAACAACAAATCCACCAATACCAAGAGTTTGAGCCATTCCAACAACAAAGTCTCCAGCAATGGCTCGATATTGTTCGCCTTTTGCATCAATGACTAGTACATCACCTTGTTTTGCTTCGTTGATCGCTTTTAGGACTGCAAGATTATCCCCGACAGGAATTTTGACAGTAAATGCTCTCCCTACAAGCTTGTATTCTTCCTTTAAAGGTTTGATGGAAGGATGCAGGTTATTTAATCCGTCCATCGCATCGGAAATACATGTAGTGGGAATATTGCGAAATTTAGTTGCAATCTGATCCATTTTCCTTCTCCTTTCTCCAATTCATCTATAATAAATTATAGCTTAAAACAGAAAAAGGAGGACTTTTAATATGAAGTCCTCCTGATCATTATTGATTTTTTAAGGAATGGTATTGGGAAATATGGCTATCTAATATTTGGCTGATTTGAACGGTTCTTTCATTTGTAAGACCATTATTTAGCCCGCAATGAATCATTTCTTTACGAAGAACCTCGATGGCAGCTTTTAATTCACTAAAAGTCAGTTCCTTCACTAGCATAATACCCACATCCAAATTTAGTAGTTTAATACATGTATTTACATTTATAACAATAAATATGGAAAGTAACTTTAGTTCAATTATATGGTAAATAGATGTGGTATAGCAGTGAAACATCTCACATTTCGTGAACATTCTAGTACATTTTTCATATGAAGGTAGTATTATCTACACTGAAGAGATAGTTGAATCAATTTTTAAATAATACTATTTTTGGCAGCATTGCTATCGTTTAAGTCTGAGTCTTGGATGTATGAGATAGGGATGATCATCGGGACAAAATCTCCATTCTGTTCTCCATATCCTTGATTTCGTTTGTAGGAGATGAAATGGTCTATGAACTGTGTTGGGCCCGTGTTAAGCAGGGAACCATGGTCCAATACGTTAACTTTTAACCCTCCAACATTCACTATCATCGGTGCAAAAATCATTTCGTTCACCCCTTCGAGTGCTGTAGCCTTTAAATAATGCTGTTCTTAACTGAATTACTATCTGAAACATCAGGGTCTACTACCCAAGAAATTGGAATATTTACAGGAGAGAGGTCTCCATTTTGTTCTCCAACGCCCTGGTTTCGTTTATAAGATTGAAACTGATCGATAAGTTGGTAGGGTCCTAGGTTTACAAAGGAACCATTATCTACAGTATTGACCTTAAAGCCTAAAAAGGTAATCGCCATTGGTGCAATGTTCAATGAAATCACTCCTATGCATAATTTCTGTTATATCCATGTTTGTAGATGCACAAGTTATTTATCATTTTTTACAGAAGGCGAGTCACTACAATCATCATCTAAAATCATGTGAATGGGTATGGCTGTTAAAGAGTAGTCTGCACTTTGCTGGCCAAAACCTTGATTTTTTTTTCCTGCAACATAGTTACCTATATGGAAGGTTGACCCTAATGAAATAGGACTTGTGTGATCAGCACTGTTTATCTTCAAATCACCAATGTTGATTTTTGTTGGGATAAAAAACATCCTTACCTCCTAAGGTTCGTTTTAGAAAAGAAGATGACATATTGTTTTTTAAATATATTCGTTGGAAGGGAGTATCAGAACGTGATAAAATTCCATAAAAAAAGAAAGTGGGGGTAAACCACTTTCAAATGAAGGAAAACTTTTATGGGTTAGTACAGCATATGTTCATGCTTGTACGTGCATGTAGTGAACATGTCCATTAGAAAAAAATTTTTTAAAAAAAGGGCGCTAACAAAGCTCTTGAATAAGCTCAATCGAATTATTTTTGGGCGAATTGACCAACGATGAAACCTCGTATGACTCCATTAAACTCTCATCCAGTGGAACAAGGAATTGATTTAAAAAATGTGGGTCTGTAATCGATGTGTCCAGCCAGATTTTCTCATCCTCCGGTTTCAATATAACGGGCATTCGATCATGAATATCCTTCATTAGTTCATTTGGTTTTGTAGTAATGACCGAACAGGTATGGATCGTTGGACCACCTGGCGACTTCCAGCCTTCCCAAATTCCTGCCATTGCAAATAATTCATTTGACTTTAGTCTGATTCGCATCGGTGTTTTTGTTTTATCTTCGTTCCTTTTCCATTCATAAAAGCTATCAGCAATTACTAAACAGCGCTTTTTCTTAAATGCATTTCGGAAGCTGGGCTTTTCATTTAAAGTCTCCGCGCGGGCGTTAATCATTTTATGGCCAATAGTTGCATCCTTTGCCCACGAGGGAATCAAGCCCCATTTTAAAAACCCCATTCTGTTAGACTTTCCATCATTAATCACTGCAAGCACACCCTGAGAAGGTGCAATATTATAACTGGGGGAAAAATATTCTTCATCGAGAAAAGATTGAATTTCATAACGGTCCATAATTTCTTCCAAGGTAGCAGTAAGTGTAAATCGCCCACACATTTTAGGTCACCTCAACGTTAATTTACGTTTATTGTAGCAAAACAATTAAAAAGGGTGAAATTTGTCCAATGATTGAAGAAAAAGGAGCCTCCATTATATTTGAAGGCTCCTAAATTACTTTTTTCAATGTGTTCTACGTGCAAAATCCACAAAGCGAAATTTATCAGGTCTATGTCTTGATTCTGTAAATTGGAAAAGGGTAGCATCATCTAAATAAACATAGTTTTTGATAACAACCACATTATGAAAGCCATCTAAGTCTAAAAGGGTCCGGTCTTCGATCGTAGGCTCCACTACGACAATTTCTTTTTTAGCAAAGCTTATTGTTAGCTCTAATTCGTTTTCAATATACTGATAGATCGAGTCGGCACAAATCTCTTCCGTTAAATGAGGGACAAACTTTTTATTTATGAAATCCTTATCTAAAATAATCTTTTCCCCATTCATTTCCCTTGTACGTACGACCTTCCAAACCTGTTCTTTACTTCCTAATTGCAGCTGCTGTCTAATGAATCCATCGGGTTTCATTAACGAAAGCTCATTCACTATCGTTTTTGGTTTGCTCCCCATTTTATTGGCAAGTTCTTTAAAGCTGACCAATCCTGAAACAGGAAAATCAAATTTGCTAATGTCTATGACAATTGAACCTTTACCTCTAACTTTTTGGATATATCCGTTTTGCGAGAGCAGGTTTAACGCTTTCCGAATGGTTTCCCTCGATGTATCGAATTGGTCCTTTAATTCGTTTTCTGAGGGAAGCAGCGTCTGAGGCGGGATTTCCCCACTTTTAATTTGCTCCACAATATTGTTATAGATAGTTAGGTATTTGTTTGTCATAGTGACATCTCCGTTCATTTTTTCAGGTGGTACACAAGTGATTCAAATGGTCTTAATTGAATTTCTCCGCCAAATTTCGCAGAATCCTTGTAATTAGAGAGTAACATCTCACTTGTAAATTCATCAAGATTTAATTGAGAAGGGAGGTGGAATGTCTTTTCTTTTCCATAAAAATTATTAATCACCACTAATTTTTCAGAGCCACTTGACCGGATATACGCAAATAACTCTTCATCTTCATCCAAAATGAGTTTGAAATCACCGTCTGTAATCACATCATATTGTTTTCTTAATTGGATTAGCTTTTGGTAGTGGAAGAAAATAGAGTCTGAATCGCAAATAGCTTGTGCAGCGTTAATTTCTTTGTAGTTTCTTGCCGTACCAATCCACGGTGTACCAGTAGTAAAGCCTGCGTGTACACTAGCATTCCATTGAACAGGAGTTCTAGAATTATCTCGAGATTTTTGTTTTAGAATTTCAAGAATTTCTTGTTCTGTTAACCCTTCCTGTTTCTTCATGTTAAAAATATTTAAGGACTCAACATCACGATAGTCATCAATCTTAGAAAAGTTTGGATTGGTCATCCCAAATTCCTCCCCTTGATAAATATAAGGGGTTCCTTGCATCAAATGCAGAGCTGTTGCCAGCATTTTAGCAGATTCTTTATGATAGGTTTGGTCGTTGCCGAAGCGTGAAACCACACGTGGCTGGTCATGATTACACCAGAAGAGGGCATTCCAACCGCCACCTTGATTCATCTGGACCTGCCATGTAGATAGAATTTGCTTTAATGATTGAAAATCAAAATCTGCTTTTGTCCACTTATCTCCATTTGGATAATCAACCTTCAGATGATGGAAACTAAACGTCATATTTAATTCTTCCTGATCAGGATTCGTATAACGAATACAATTATCAATAGATGTAGAAGACATTTCGCCAACGGTCATAATATTGTATTTTGAAAAAACTTCCTCGTTCATTTCATGCAGAAATTCATGAATTCTCGGTCCATCTGTATAAAATTTACGCCCATCACTGTCATCTTGAGGGAAGTGCTGGTCTTTAGAAATTAAATTAATCACATCCAAGCGGAACCCATCGACACCTTTTTTTAACCAAAAGTGCATCATCTCATATAGTGCCTCGCGTAACTTTTTGTTTTCCCAATTGAGGTCTGCTTGTGTAACATCGAACAAATGAAGGTAATACTGGTCAGTTGATTCATTGTACTCCCATGCAGATCCCCCAAATTTTGACTCCCAATTCGTTGGCGGTTCACCGTTTTTACCATCTTTCCAAATATAGAAGTCACGGTATGGGTTATCCTTAGAGGATTTGGCTTGTTTAAACCACTCATGCTCAGTGGAGGTATGGTTGATTACGATGTCCATAATGATTTTAATATTCCGTTTATGAGCTTGTTCTAGGAGTCGTTCAAAATCAGCCATTGTTCCGTAATCTTCATGAATGGAATAATAATCACTAATATCATAACCGTTATCACGTTGAGGGGATTGATATATAGGTGTTAGCCAAAGAACATCGACCCCAAGTTCTTTTAAATAATCCAATTTTTCAATGATTCCTTGGATATCTCCAGTACCATTTCCGGTTGTATCATTAAAACTCTTTGGATAAATTTGATAAACGACTGCTTTTTTCCACCATGCTGTTGACAAACTAAACACCTGCCTATAATTTTTGAATTTTTCTAATGTGGAAAAGGAGGGAGATGGTCTCCCTCCTAAATGGAGTGTCATTTTATTTTTTTAGACTAAACTTTTTAACACCTGTTTTTGCAAAGATGTTAGTTAAAATGAATGGAACCACAATTGCAATCAACATGCATACTGCAAACATTGCCATATATTTTGGCTGAATGGATAAGATTCCAGGAAGACCACCGACACCAATTGAGTTAGCCATGACACCTGTTGCTACTGATACAACACCAGCAATCATAGAACCGATCATAGCTGCTAAGAAGGGAAAGCCATATTTTAAGTTAATACCGAACATCGCTGGCTCTGTTACACCTAAGTAACAGGAAATTGCTGCTGGTATTGAAACCTGCTTTTCTTCTTCATTTTTACGATTGATAAAAATCATTGCAAGTACTGCTGAACCTTGAGCAATATTTGATAAAGCAATCATTGGCCATAGATTTGTACCACCAAGCTCACTCATCAATTGAAGGTCAATTGCGTTTGTCATATGGTGTAAGCCTGTAATAACTAGTGGAGCGTAAGCAAACCCAAAGATTGCGGCAAATAACCAACCAAAAGCAGAAGTTAAACTTGAGTAAACCACATGAGAGATACCAGAACCGATAGACCAGCCGATTGGACCCAAAATGGTGTGTGCAATTAATACGGTTGGTACTAATGCGAAAAATGGAACAACAATCATAGAAATTGAGTTTGGTACGATTTTACGTAATCTTGTTTCCAAGAACCCTAATACAATTCCAGCTAATATCGCAGGTATTACTTGTGCTTGATAACCAATCATCTTAATATGAGCAAAACCAAAATCCCATGTTGGTATTTCCTTTGCACCTGCAACGCCGTAAGCATTTAATAATTGAGGAGACACTAGGGTAATACCCAAAACGATACCCAAAATTTGCGAAGCGCCCATTTTCTTTGCCACAGACCATGTAATCCCAACTGGTAAGAAGTGGAATATAGCTTCTCCGATTAACCATAGGAATGAGTGGACCCCAGCCCAAAATTGTGAAACTTCAATAATAGTTTTTGTTCCATCTTCGAGTAATTTAATGTCACCGATTACATTTCGAAAGCCAAGAATTAAACCTCCGACTACGAGTGCTGGAATTAATGGTGTGAAGATTTCAGCTAAGTGACCCATCATTCGCTGTATCCAGTTCATATTTTGCTTGGCTGCTACTTTGGCTTCCTCTTTGGAAGTGCCTTCAACACCAGCAATTTTTACAAAATCGTTGTAGAAACTAGAAACATCATTTCCGATAATAACTTGGAATTGTCCAGCTTGGGTAAATGTACCTTTTACAAGCTGGATGCCTTCGATTTTTTCAACATCAGCTTTTGATGGATCATTTAATACAAATCGCATACGTGTTACACAATGGGTAACAGCTGCAATGTTTTCTCTTCCTCCAATGTGCTTTAGTAAATCCTTTGAAGGTTCTGTGTACTTAGACATTTTTCTTTCCCCCTGTAAATGGGATAGGTCCCATTATTATCTATTTAGTATCTGATATATATACAAGTAGTATTGTGTGCGGTTACATTAGAGGTTTTCCTCTTGTATATACAAGTTTTGATTACGTTTTCATTCTAACTTGTATATACATGTAAGTCAACAAAGAAATGTTAGATTTATTTTTTCTTTGTAAACGACCTTAGGATCACGTAATAGTTTCTATGACATTAATGGTAATATCTTAATATGTCTTTTGTATCACTTTTTGTCTTTACAGCATTAAACCATTGAATGAATTTTGCGAAAATGGTAAACTATAGATGTTTAAATTCTTCTGAGTTTAGACCTCCTAATTGTTGAGAACTTAGCCTAGACCACTAGGTTCTCGTTTGAACCTTTGAACAACCGTTCAAGGGTTCTTTTTTTACAAAAAAATGAGGTTGGAATATTCCAACCTCAACTTTCACATATAAAGTCCTGCTAAGAAAATCCCAAGTGTTTTTTGATATATCTCGTCAAATTGGGAAAGGGGGAGAGGGTTAATTCCTTTTCCAATCTCTATTGTAAATCCTGGCCTTCTCCAATCTTGGATAAACCAGTCTTTATAACCTGCATAGCTTTCAATCGTTTTTACAGGCTCATATCCACTGACTCTACTAAATTCAGTCACTATTGTCTCTGACTCAGGGGGTTCTTGATTTTCAAATCCCCAGTACATTACTTCACCTTGTGTATGGAACGCTAGCACTCGTGAAAAATCCCGCCTTTTTGTCAAATCTGCCATCGCAATGGCTTCAGGCTCAGAGAGGGGCTTTTCGCCACCATAATCCCTTGGTCCTGGCTGGTCAGGATTCCTTGCCTTTTCGAGCTCCCATCTCGCAGGGAATTGATCGTTAAGGTCAACACCTCTAATATTGGCTTTCCATCCCGAAAAATCCGAACTGCCTTTATTGTATTCAATAACTCTTGTATTCCATGGCTCGCTTGAAGGTGGCCCATGTAAAACGAGATCGACACCATCTGGGTTTACCATTGGTACAATTGATAAAGTGCTTTGCTGGTAAAATCTGCTGGTTGAAAGTCCACGAATGGCAGTGTGGTTTGTCAGTGATAATAGGTAATCATTTATAAAAGTCATAATGATGGGGGTAGTAATCCATTCATTTGCATGGAAAGATCCATTGTAGTGAACCCTTTTCCCGCCAGTCCCAATCACCAGCTCAGGAATATTTTTTCCCAAAACGGTTTTTCCTATTGAAGGTATCTGTACAAATGGGTAAACACTTTGTAATCGGTTGATATCAGTGATCAAGGTTTGATAGTCGTATCTTTGTCCGCCGTTCACTAATCTCCAGGTTATCCTTAATGGAACTTTAATTGTTTGGCCCACTTTTATGTTAGTTGGATTTATGTTTGGGTTAACCAGTTGCAGAGTTTCTAGTGGGAGATTACGATTTTGAGCTATTTTCCATAAAGTGTCCCCTTGGCGTATTTGATATTCCTGAGCGACAAAACCTGGAATCCGAATCTTTTGCCCAATGGAAAGAGCATTTGGTTGCACGTCCCGATTGGAATCATTAATTAATTGCACATCTAATTTAAATAATTGACTATAGTGCCATAAAGAATCCCCTTGCCTAACAATGATATCCATGGAAGCACCTCCAGATGAAATTAGACATATTAGTAAAAGTTATGCTTTAGAGGATAAATTATTAGCCTTTTATGGTGTCAGGCACTAAATGGATTGATTCCATTACATTGTAGAATTGTATTTGGTAATCGATATTGTCTTTATTCTAGGAATCTGCTTTTCCACTCCGGTAATGGCAGCAGGCAGTGATCTTTTTTTCCAAACCATTTATATCGATTATTTGCAATCCATTCGTAAAGTCGGTCTCTAATAAAAGGAGGTACTACCAGGAATACGAGTAGCATTTTCCAAAGACCATTCAAATGGGTACAAACTCGTAAAGCGGCAGTGGATTTTACATATAATTTTTTATCTTCAATTAAAACAAAGCTGTTTATATCGGTTGTTAATCCGTACGTTTTTAAGAGGTTTTGACCAGTTTTGCTTTGAAGGGAGGCAAATTTAAAGGTTCCAGACGGATCTCGTTTGATAATAAATTGTACACTTTTATTGCAAAGATTGCAGACACCGTCGAATAATATTATTCGTTCCATGGGTTTCACCAACTATTTTTCATTTTTTTTAGCTTACCATATGAAAAGAAAAAATGAATAAATATAAAATGCTGTTGTATTGTCGGCTATTAAAAAGATTTGGTATCAACTACAATTAATCTCAAAAAAGGATTATTTTGGTGTATAATTACACTTTGTAAGAGTGTATAACGATTTATTAGCGAATCACAAAAAGCAGTGATAGAACTTATTAGCTCTTTTCTTAAAGTTTGTTACTTTCTGTATTTATTGTTTCCTGATTCAAAAGAAACTTCGGACAGTTTAGGCAGTAAAAAGAGAAACATTGTCAGAAGACAAGGCAACTTCGGACAGAGTAAGCGGAAAAAACAGAAACATTGTCAGAAGACAAGGCAACTTCAGACAGAGTAAGCGGAAAAAACAGAAACATTGTCAGAAGACAAGGCAACTTCGGACAGAGTAAGCGGAAAAAGGAGAAACATTGTCAGAAGGCAAGGCAACTTCGGACAGAGTAAGCGGAAAAAACAGAAACATTGTCAGAAGACAAGGCAACTTCGGACAGAGTAAGCGGAAAAAAGAGAAACATTGTCAGAAGACAAGGCAACTTCGGACAGAGTAAGCGGAAAAAACAGAAACATTGTCAGAAGGCAAGGCAACTTCGGACAGAGTAAGCGGGAAAAACAGAAACATTGTCAGAAGGTAGTGCAACTTCGAACAGAGTAAGCAGAAAAAACAGAAACACTGTCAGAAGGCAAAGCAACTAATAACAACGAACTTTGTGAAAGTAGCAAACTTATAAAATATATTCGAAACGAATCCTCAGGTTTTACGTATTAATATTTAACAACAAAAAGGGGGCAGGGAGATGGATATTTACACAGGATTTGATATGTTTTCAATTATGCAAACTATTTTCCCGATATTTTTTATCATTGTAGCTGGAATCATTCTTTTTTCTATTTTTAGGGGCATAAGAGAATGGAGTAATAATAATAGCCAACCGCGCCTAAACGTTGATGCGGTTGTGGTTTCCAAGCGAACACAGGTACGCCATGGCGGAAATGACCATCATTCTAGTACCTGGTATTATGTTACTTTCCAAGTAGATAGTGGTGATCGGATGGAGTTTGGTGTAAATGGTCGAGAATACGGTCAGTTAGTTGAAGGGGATCGAGGAGAACTCGTCTTCCAAGGTACACGCTATCATGGTTTTACTCGAAGACAAACAGGGCTGTAAAGTATAAAAGGGAACATTTTCAAACATATTGTAAAATCTCGAAACTTTGAACTTAGATTTTTCGTCTTTATTTGTATTAGGTAGATGGCAGGGGAGCGAAGGAAGGATACTCGGTCGGAAATGGGGTATATAAATATGTGGAAAAACGAATTAAGTGAATTATTAAATGTTAACTATCCAATCATTCAAGCACCTATGGCTGGCGGTCCAACATCTTCTGAACTAGTATCTGCTGTATCGAATGCAGGTGGTCTTGGAATGGTAGGGGCTGGTTATTTGAGCCCGGAGCAGCTACAGATTCAAATTAAGGCTATTCGAAAATTGACCGATAAACCATTTGGGATAAATTTATTTGTTCCTTCAACCTATTCAACTGATGTTGATAAACTGGAAGGAGCCATGGCTCTATTACAGCCTATAAAGGATCAATTCGATATTGCCGATCAACTCACAATTCCTACATTTGAACAAGACTGCAAGACTTTTCAGGAACATATAAGTATAATCATTGAAGAAAAAGTTTCGATTTGTTCTTTTACCTTTGGCTTGCCTTCACAGGAAGTAATCAAAATACTTAAGGAATCTTCAGTACTACTAATTGGCACAGCAACAACGGTACAAGAGGCAATAATTAATGAACAGGCTGGCATGGATGCCGTCGTTGTCCAAGGTGCGGAAGCAGGTGGGCACCGTGGAACATTCCAACATGAAGATAAAAGGGGCTTAGTCGGACTGATGTCGCTAATTCCACAAACCGCGGATTCTATTCGTATTCCAATAATCGCTGCTGGAGGAATAATGGATGGTAGGGGAATTTGCGCAGCCAAAATACTTGGAGCGTCAGGTGTCCAAATGGGGACTGCCTTTCTAGTATGTGAAGAAAGCGGTGCACACCCCCTTCATAAGGAAGCTATATTAATGACAACAGAAGAACAAACTGTACTAACAAAAGCATTTTCAGGGAAAATGGCTCGAGGAATTAATAATAGTTTTATAGAAATGTTGAATCCATATGAAGATGAACTGCCTGACTATCCTATACAAAATGAATTATCGAAAGCAATTCGAAAAGCCTCTTCGTCCATGGGGAAAAAGGATTGTATGTCACTCTGGTCAGGACAGAGCCCACGTTTAGCAAAGAAGATTACTGTTCAGGTACTTATGGAAAAGTTAAAACTGGAAATGGATAGGTATGGAAAAGAAATTAATAACAAATGATTATTTGGTACTCAGTGTTCAGTTGGGAAATTTATGTATACAAACTGTTTTTATGATAATATGAAAATAGTTCGACAAAATATTTATTTAGTAAACTCGTGATTAAAGTGACCAATTTATTTAAGGGGAGGGACTCGCATGAAAAAAAGTATACAAAAAGCTCCCTACCTATTATTTTTATTAGTATTTCCAGCTTTGGCAATTGTTTATAGTTTTTTAAATAACCGTTCACATAAAGCCTTTGATATTTCTACAACAGTGGATCAAGTGATCCCATTTTTGTCGTTTTTTATTATTCCGTATATTTTTTGGTATGTGTATATATTTATGTTTTTAATTTACTTTTGGTATAAGGATACGAAGATATATTTAAGAACATTGCTTTTGATTGTGGTTGCCGAGCTGATCTGCTTTGTAATTTATTTCTTTTTTCAAACCACTGTTCCAAGACCAACCATTCAAGGAGATAACTTTCTTCAAGTGCTTGTACAGTGGATATATGAAAACGATCGACCCTATAATTGTTTTCCGAGTATACACGTACTTACAACCTTTGCCGTTATGCTTGCATCACTCCACATTAAAAACAAGCATCTTATTACCAATTTATGTATCCATATTTCAGGATCATTAATTATTATTTCCACTCTTTTTGTTAAACAACATGTCATTCTTGATATGGTGGGTTCGATGTTCCTTGTTACTTTCCTGTATGGAATCACCTTTGAACTGTTAATCTTTCGTTTGGGCGAAAAGTCTGAGCCAATTTCATTAAAAAATAAATAGTTCCGTATAAAAAGAGTGTGCATAGACACTCTTTTTGTTTTGTAAAGCTTGTTTATAATTCAACCACAAGATAGGGTTTCAAGTCATATGAACCGTTTTAATATGTTGCATATTTACAAAAACAGGGTCTTCTTTTGCACTAATTAATTCTACGAAATTATTTTTAATTCCTTGCACTTTTCCAATTACATTCTCATTTTCCCCAATATTGAAGACAATTAATTCGCCAACACATTTCTCAATTTGGACTTCGAATGATCGTGCAAATGTATGGCCACTTGGATTTACTGGAAGACTTGAATTACTAAGGCCATATGGCCGTTGGTTACTGGTATAAGGGATTAACCATTTTAGATGGTGAAGGGAGATAAACATCGTTTTATAAATAGGGGAATAAAATACAAAGTAATTATTCATGATACTAATAATATACCCATGTAATGCTTGTTTACTTGTTACATAGATTTCTGTAAATATTCCCTTTGCAGCAGTTAGTGTTTTTCTTAAGGATATCTCCTCATTGTGGTTGTAAATGGGTGTAGGCTCATCAGTAAAACTAATTTCAGCTATTTCATCATGTTTTAAGAATTGCCAGTTTTGTATATGAATTATAGGTATATATAGATAGTCATTCCCATTAAAAACAACCCATAAATCACTACCAATATCGACTAATAAGCCACTGATTACTTTCTTTCCTGAAATCTCTAGTTTGATATATTTTCCAATCTTATCTTTCAAGCTCATTTACTCACTTCCTTTCCTTAGACGTTCCATTTACAAATAGAGAAGGGCTGAAGCAGCAAAGGGATATTTAAAAATTCATTTATGAGATCTGCCCAGCTCGTATTTGTAATAGGATTTGAGATTGCACAAAAAGAAATTTTTGACCGAACAATCAACGTATACTATGTCCATTGCATGTGAGTGTTAGTAATTATAATCTAAATGTTCTTTTGCTTCTATTTGGCCATCCGGCAAACGGGAATGCTTTTATTTCATCACGACGAACGGGTTCACCAGCAAAGCGGAAAGCTTGCGTTTCTTTATCTTTTTGTTTCCACACACTCTTCGTATCGTTTGTATTCATTTCATGTGTAGTAGTTTCTACCTTATTATTGGGAGCATTCTGAGACTTGCTTGGTTTTGGTGTATTTTGTGCAACTTCCTGTGTTTTGGTTGTAATTATTTCCTTCTTTGCCATTGGTAATAGCGGTGCAGGTTTAGGTTCCAATTTAAAGAGAGTGGCTACTTCTTTTTCATGTTTCATCTCTTTGGAAGGCTCATCAATATTGGATTTATTTGACTTAGGTTCTTCATTCTTTTTGTCATTATGAGCCATTTCAATTTGTGGTTTCTTTGTTTCCGCAACCACTTTCGGTGTTGTTTCTTCAGAATGAGTTTTTTTATTCTTGTGAGGTACTTCTTTGATTTGATTAACAACTGTTTCACCTTTTATTGGTTGTGACCAAACCATCTTTTCTTCTGTTTCCACTTCGACCGGTTTCTTTTCAGCTGCTTTAGCTTTCTTTTCAGAACCTTTGTTCGATGATGATTTTGTCTTTCGATTAGATTTTTCTTCTGTTTCCTGGGATGAATGACAGTCTTTATCTTCATCTTCTTTCTTATTGTCGTCACTATTGTTGGATTTATCGCTGCTATTTTTGCTCTCTTTTTCATCTTCCTGTTTGGAATCTTCTTCTTTAAGAACCCCTTTTAAAATGTTCGATACATGCTCTACCTTGATTAGAATCCGCTCTTCTCCGTTAATTAAAGTAACGAAATCTTCATCAATTTCACTTAAGACTCCAGTAAACTTTTGTTTGTTGAAGGCTAGTATGGTTACCCAGGTATTTTGAAAGGAATGAAGGAGTTCTTTTAAACTTTGAGTTTTTTGGAAGTTTACTGAAGATATATCAGGTTGGAATTGTTTTGTGTTTTTTGTAATAGCTTGAATTTTTTCGATATTATAATAAAAGATATATTTTTTTTCGGTTTCAAGTACAACATGGTCTTTTTCAACGCCGATTAATTTTCCTTTATATACATTCTCACCTACATAAAGATTTACATTAAATCCCTTTAGCAAATCCAATGCAGCTGAAAACTTATCTAACCCCATGAAAAAATCCTCCTTTAGATAGTATGGGTCGCTTCTCTTGTGGAGAAGCGACAAATGTGTTATTCGTTATCCTCGTGATCTCCTTGATCTTCGTTCTTATTCTTATCGTTGTCACTATCTGATTTGCCAGAGTCATCTTTTTTTCTTTCAACCATTAAGCCATAGCTAATGTTTCGGATGTGTTTCATGGAGAAACGTACCACTTCTTCTTTAACAATTAGTGAAGCAAAGTGTTTGTTGGCGTCACTTAGTACACCTTCTAATGATTCAGAGCCGCCGCGATTGATTTTTACCCATTGGAATCTGATACTTTCTAAAAGTTTATGAAAGTTTTCAGCAGTTTTATAATCTAATTTGTCAGGGATATTTATTCCCAATTTCATGTCGTCTTTTGAGCTTTCTGTCACACTTCTAACATGATTAGTCTTATAGTAAACAACACCATCATTTTCTGTTAAAAGGACAAAATAGTCTTCAAAAACGGCAAGTAATTTCCCTTTTCTTGATTCTGGACCTCCCCGGTCAACCCTAATTGTTTTACCTACAAATAAATTCATTAATTCTCTATCCATAAAAGTTATATCCTCCTTTTATTAAATAAACATTTACACTGCATCTATATGTATCACGGGGTGATGTTGTACTAATAAAGTAGCCTTTTTTTCATAGTCCCACTAAAAAATAGGCAAAAAAAGGTATATGATACATGACCATATACCTAAAAGTTATATAAGAGTTGATAAATTTTTCTTGAGATACGTACCTCTTTTATTAATAAAATTAAAAAATACAAGTTTTTCTTTTTCGAAGGTTTCAATTGTAGAAGTTAAATAGGGATCTTGATGGAGATTTGCCGTTATTTCTTCAAAAAGGTTATTAATAATGGGCTTTAGTACTGGTATAGAAAAATCATTTTCTAAAATATTTGTAAGTATTTCTTTATACTTTTCTTTGAAATTTGAAAAATGGAGTAATCGACCAGTTAACGTATTATATCCAGTTATAGGCACATAGTCATAGTCAAGCAGCTTACCATGAAGGTTTCTTCCCCATGTACCATCATAATCCCAAGGTGTTATTTCATATAAGTTTGTCTCGCTATTTTTATACAAAGCATAATTATGAATAAATCCGTCGTAATTTTGTGTGCAAACGGCCCCTGCAACCCATTTTAAATATTTATCAACATCAAGGTAATGATGAATTTCTTTCTCAAAATCCTCATTTTTATAGGTATTAATCATGGCTATAAAGCGTCCTAATTCCTCTAAATCCTCTTTTTTTCCATATTTTATTGTATACCCTTGATCTAAACGAGTTTTTAGCTCATTTTTTTTTGTTAAAAGTGAAAAGTTTGCTCGGTTATTCGTTGCATAGATAATCGAACCTTCCGGTAAATTCCTTTTTTTAAGAAGAAATTGATCAAAAGATTCTATTTCCAAATATATACCTTTACAAAATCCGTTTATATAAAGAAGAACATGCTTAGAGTGGGGAGAAATAACCCCAATACGATCAAAAAAATCTAGTGATAGTTTGTTTCTAGATAAGGAAACATCAGAATACTCAGCATTAAGATGTATTTCATGAGCCCCATTAAAGGTGTTGGGCTTTTGAAAGACAATCCGATACGATCTCTTTTTCTTATCTCTTATCACGTTTCCTCTATAGGAGAGCTTTATGTTTAGACGATCATTCCCCATCTTTAATACTGCTGGTACTAATTCATCCTCCCATATATCCTTTTCCAATTTCCTTAACCACTTTGGATTAATAAAAATTTCATATTTTAACACGTAAATACCCCTTAACAGTATTTTTTTTAGTTATATGTGTAAAGCGTTGTGGATGTGTATAATCCCAAAAATATTAAGGGTCTAAAAAATATATGTTTGTCTATGGCAAATGCGCTAAAATTTCATAAATTGGAATAGAAAATATAAAATTTTTAGAAAGTGGTGGAAAAATGGTTTTAAAGCTTGATATTGAGCAATTACTTTCAGAAGCTAAGGAAAACGGGCTAGATGGGTTTTTAAATAATAATCCAGTAGGTATGAAAAAAGGAGATAAGTCCGGTTCTGGAGGCTCAGGTAAAAGTGGTTCACATGGAAGCAGCGGCAGCCATGGCGGAAGTGGCAGTCACGGAGGCAGTGGAAGCCATGGTGGAAGTGGCAGTCACGGTGGAAGTGGCAGCGGAGGCCAAGGTGGAACACAAGGTAGCGGTTCAGGCGGTAGTGGAAGCAAAGGTAAAAAAGGGCCTAAAGGTAAAAAAGGTAATAGCAGTCACGGAGGCAGTGGTTCTGACGGAAGTGGAGGTAGTCACGGAGGCAGCGGGTCAGGCGGAAGTGGTTCAGGAGGCAGTGGAGGTAGTCACGGAGGCAGTGGTTCAGGCGGAAGTGGAGGCAGTCACGGAGGCAGCGGGTCATGTGGAAGCGAAGGCAGTCATGGAGGCAGCGGCTCTTGCGGAAGCGGAGGCAGTCATGGAGGCAGCGGCTCTTGCGGAAGTGGAGGCAGTCATGGAGGCAGCGGGTCAGGTAGTCATGGTAGCAACAGAAGCCACGGCAGTAGCGGAAGTAAAGGTAAAAAAGGCAAAAAAGGGCCAAAAGGCAAAAAAGGGCATGGTAGTAGTGGAAGCCACGACAGTAACGGAAGCCAATGTGGCAGTGGAAGCCACGGCAGCAGCGGAAGCCAAGGTGGCAGTGGAAGCCACGGCAGCAGCGGAAGCCAAGGTGGCAGTGGAAGCCACGGCAGCAGCGGAAGCCACGGCAGCAGTGGAAGCCAAGGTAGCAGTGGAAGCCAAGGTGGCAGTGGAAGCCAAGGTAGCAGTGGAAGCCACGGCAGCAGTGGAAGCCACGGCAGCAGTGGAAGCCACGGCAGCAGCGGAAGCCACGGCAGTAGCGGAAGTCACGGCAGCAGCGGAAGTCACGGCAGCAAAGGTAAAAAAGGTAAAAAAGGGCCAAAAGGCAAAAAAGGGCCAAAAGGCAAAAAAGGTAAAAAATAGTCACCCACTAACAAACAAAACCGATACTCAAAAAGTATCGGTTTATTTTTTTGTAACAACCTGTACATAAACCTAGTAAATAGGATCAGTGATATTCGTCTACCCCAAAAATAATAGGTATAAATCTATTAAGTATTTTTAAAAAATATTTAGATTTTCGCTGATTTGTTCATTTACGAGATATTCGTTTAGAACAAGCCTCAATTTCCTCACGTACTATAAAGCAAAGGACAAGAGTTATATAAACGGAAAATAAAGAAGGAAACTTATAGAAGGGAGTAAATTAAATTTTATGTATCATCTTTCGACGGTGATTATCACCATTTTAGCTTTCGTGCTGACAATGGTTCTGATCTTTATCCGTCCCAAAAATATGAATGAGGCCATTCCAGCAACCATAGGGGCTGTTTTAGTATTCCTAAGCGGTAGTGTATCTGTAGCGGATTTATTTGACATCAGCTCCAAGGTGACAGGTGCAGCCATCACCATAATAGCCACGATCGTTATGGCAATCGTACTAGAGAGCTTCGGTTTTTTTAGCTGGACGGCTGCGCTAATGTTAAAACTATCGAAAGGGTCGGGAGTACGACTATTTTGGAATACGTTACTACTTTGCTTTTTAATGACCCTATTTTTTAATAACGACGGAAGTATCTTGATAACAACGCCGATCCTCATCCTTATATTAAATAATCTTAAGCTAAAAACCCGACAAAAAATACCTTTCCTATTAAGCGGAGCACTCATTGCAACTGCCTCTAGTGCACCAATTGGCGTTAGTAATATTGTTAATCTAATTGCCTTGAAAATTATCGGAATGGATCTTTATCTTCAAACAGAAATGATGTTTATACCGGGGGTACTCGGACTGTTGTTTCTTTCTTACTTGCTGTTTCTCGTATTTAAAAAGGACATTCCAAAAGAGATCCGTTTCCATTCCTACACCATTCCACTTCAAAAAAACCGTCTCTATCATCCACTGCAAAAAAACGCGGATAGCCTATTTGAACAACAAAAGAAACTCATGATTAATATGCTTATTTTCGTTTTCATTGTTAGAATCAGTCTATTTATCGCCTCATTTATTGGGATCTCTGTAACTTTAGTAGCTGTGCTAGGTTCTATAATTTTATTAATTTGGAGATGGATTCACCTAAAAGTAAATCCAAAGGACGTGTTAGGAAAAATTCCATGGCACATTTTAATATTCGCCTTTAGCATGTATGTCATCATCTTTGGATTGCACAATATTGGTTTAACCAACTTTCTAATTGGACATCTTCAAACACTAGTCAATGATAGTTTACTGCACGCCAGTATAACGATGGGGGCTATCACAGCTTTACTATCAAATATCTTTAATAACCATCCTGCTTTAATGATTTCAACACTGGCATTAACGGACATGGGACTAGACCCGCTGATTATGAAAACTGTCTACCTGGCGAACATTATTGGTAGTGATATCGGCTCATTAATCCTACCGATTGGAACACTTGCTACATTAATCTGGATGCATATATTGAGGAAAAATAAAATTCATATAAGTTGGCTCGATTATATGAAAGTTACAATCATTGTAATTCCCCCAACGTTGATTTTTACTTTAATCAGCTTGTACCTATGGCTCTTACTTGTTTTCGTCAACTAATAGATTAAAATCCCCAAGTCTCAATGGCTGGGGATTTTTACTATTTTTCTAAAGAGTGGAAATAACCAACAGCCAACGTAAATACCAAGCAAATTTAATAGTAAATCATCAATATCCAAGCTGCCGCGGTGGGTGAAAAATTGTAGTAATTCAATAGAAGTGATCGCTGCAAATGGGAGAAAAATTATCTTCAAATGAGAAGCCCGATTTACTCTGAGTAAAATACCATATGGGAGAAATAAGCCTATGTTAGCAGCCAAATTATATATTGAAATCAAGACATTTACTTTCCCAGATAGATAAAAGGCAATCGTGGAAAAGGGAATCAAATTTATAGAATTGTAGCTTTGATCATTTGGACGAAGGAACAATAATATCAATAATCCAATCGTGTAAAAAAGGATAAATGTTAAAAAAAGTGAATATGAGAGTTGGATTGATTCCTTCCAAATTAACAAAAGACTAGTAAAATAGAACATATAGATACAAAACCAGACAACCACTAATACAACTGGGTGTAGATAACTTGTTAATTGGAATAATATAGGAGATAAAATAAGATACGTTCCTATTGAAAGGAATAATGATAAAATGTATGTTTTTTTCACGCTCACACCACCGACAAATTTTAAAAAAAGCTTTGTTAACTGTCTGTTGATTTCCGTTCCAGGCACTTCGCTTTCCGTGGGCGTTTCGGCGAGTCTCCTCGGCGCTTGCGCCTGCGGGGTCTCCCCTGAACCGTACTCCCACAGGAGTCTTCGCGCCTTCCACTCCAATCAACAGGGTATAAATTCAACAATGTTCTTTAACACAGCTATAAAAAAGGGATTAGCTCTTTCCTACTTATTTTATCCTACAAGTATATGTAAATAAAGGAACAACGTAGTTCAACTGTTGGTTATTATAAATGCACACATCTGTTGTTATTGCATATATGGATAATGGATAACTTTTTGCTCAACCAAGGATGTGAATCATATGGTTAATTCTCTCAATAACCCACAAGAATGGTCGAAACGAATAGGGAGAATGTTTCAACAAATTATTCAAGAAGTTGAGCAGGTTCGAGAAACGGTTTCGGTAACAGGTGCTGAATACAATCGGGATAACTTACTGGCTTACCTTGCACTTAGAAAACATAACATTTCTGATTTTCAGCTGTCATTAGCGGAGCAGGGGCTTGCAGCAATAGAAAAATCCTTTTGCCACGTGCTATATTCATTAGAAAAAATCTTGAGTCATTTACATGTTGAAGTGAATTTACCTACGACCCTGGCTATTCCAACTCCTTCTGATTCAAGAGGGATTATGAAAAATCGGTCGGAAGAATTGCTCGGAAAGGGAAACAATCAGCTGCATTCGACAATCATGGTGACGTTAGATGCTAAAATGGCAAACAACCAACCACTTATAAGAGAACTGTTACTAAAGGGTATGAATATAGCAAGAATCAATTGTGCCCATGATGATCATGAAGTATGGAAACAGTTAATTGAAGGGGTAAGGATGGCTGAGAAAAGGCTTAGAGATGCAGGACATTATCACGACAGGGCGTGCAAGATATATATGGATTTAGCTGGTCCAAAGGTACGGATTGGCAAACTTCCTCTTGAAGATATTATTGTCAAGAAGGGTGATTCCTTACGACTATTATTAGATTCAGATAAACTGGGTCATCCCTCTTCAGCAGATGTACCAGCGGGAGTACCAGTTACACTTGAAAAGGCATTTCGAAACGTCCGAATCGATGATCGTATTTTTATAGATGATGGGAAAATCTTTGGAATTGTACGACATGTTACAAAAGAACACATTGAAATTGAAGTACAATCACCTGAAGGTAAGGCGTACCGAATAAAAGAAGGAAAAGGATTGAATTTACCTGATTCTCTTCTTAGTTTAAATGTTCCAGCTTTGACCGAAAAAGATATTAATGACTTAGCATTTATTTCTAAGTACGCAGATATTTTGGGAGTTTCCTTTGTCCACTCCCCACTAGACTTAAAAAAACTTCGGGTTGAATTAAGTAAATATGAAGTGCCCCATTTGGGGGTGGTGGCAAAGATTGAAACCAAAGATGCTGTCCATCATTTAGCTAGAATTATCCTAGACGGATTACAATTTGAGCGGTTTGGTATTATGATTGCTAGAGGAGATCTTGCAGTAGAGGTGGGGCCTGAGAACCTTTCCTTTGTCCAAGAAGAAGTTTTGGCCATTTGTTCAGCTGCTTATGTCCCTGTTATTTTGGCAACAGGTGTCCTAGAACGGTTAACAAAAAAGGGTATACCTTCACGGTCCGAAATGACAGATGTATTTTTAGCAAGACGGGCAAATTGTATTATGCTTAATAAGGGGACCTATATTTTGAACGCATTAGACATGCTGACAAAAGTACTTATTACCGATGAGGCAGAAAGGCTAACATCGAACGAGAGTAAACGGAATCTAACTGCTCAATACGGTGTATTAAGGTAATCAATAAGGATTTTTTTATTATCACCATCCGCGCAGACTTTTTGTCTGCGTGTTTTTTTGTTTCTTCAAATGAAAATAATCTATAAAATAGAACTAAATAGAAATTGATCGGAGGTTTCGAATGAATTCTCAGTATTTATACTATTTTTTAATGTTAAGACGTGCCTTTCAAGCGTATGAAAACCATGTACCCATTCGAACTACAATGAATGATTTAGTCCAAATTCTTTTTTGCACACAAAGGAACGTCAAACTCGTTCTAAATAAATTAAAGGATGAAAAACTAATTGAATTTCATTCGGGAAAGGGAAGAGGAAACGGCTCTACCATAATTTTTTTAGAAAATCTTGAGCAAAGTTTACAACAACAAACACATGCGCTTTTAAATAAAAATGAGATTATGAAAGCTTTGGAGTTAGTAAAAGAATTTGGGGAAGGCACCAAGGTAGAATCCTTTATTATGGAATGGGTGTCTACTTATTTTGGCTATAAACAAGTGAATTCAAAAGATAACGCGGAATTGGAAATCCTAAGATTCCCAATCTACCGTCCACTTACTACTATCAATCCGATTCACATTTTTTTCGATTTGGATGCTCATATCGTGATGCAGGTTTATAATACATTAGTAGAATATGATAATAAAAGTAGATCCTTTCGTCAAAGTCTTGCACATAATTGGGAATGCAGTCAGGATAAAAAAAGCTGGTTATTTTATTTGCGAAAGGGAGTTCGATTCCATAACGGAAGAGAATTAACAGCTGAAGATGTCAAACATTCCATCATGAGATTATGGCATTCTCCTCATAAATGGCTTGTTAGTGATATAAAAGAGATAAAAATACTATCAAAATACTCAATTCTTTTTCAACTACAAGAGCCTAATACTTTGTTTTTAAATTTTGTTTCGTTTGCACCGATGTCTATAATTGATATTTTTGATCCTTCTGAAGGATTTGCAAAATTACCAATAGGGACTGGACCATTTAAAGTTGAATCAGTTGTTTCTGATCATTGTGTATTAACTGCCTTTGAATTCTACTTTGGAGGACGGCCACATTTAGACAAAGTAGAGATTATTAGATTACCAGAAGACTTAAGAGAAGATATGGAAGAAAGAAAGAAACTTATTTTTGATACTGGAGAAAGTCCAACACCACCTATGGCGGACTGGGATGAAAAACAGAGTATCTTTTCTGGAACGAACATTTTAACTATGAATGTAGCCAAAAGTGGTCCAATTCAAAATCTAAGGTTAAGGAGATACATACTCTCCCATATTGAGCGAGAAAAACTAACTCAATTAGGAAAACCAAGGTTGGGTGTTGCCAATGGCTTTATGATAACAGAAGAAATGAACGCACATTCTCCTATCTTCGAAAAAGAAACAAAGGTTACTTTTAAAGAGAATTTAACTTCAACAGGATATAGCGGAGAAAAATTGACACTTCTTACTTACAATCGGCACGCACATGATGCCTATTTTATACAACAACAATTAATAGAAAAGGGCTTAAACGTGATAGTTATGATTGTGGAGTGGGATAAAATTCAAAATCATCAGATGTTAGATGAGGCAGATATGGTTTTATTTGAAGGAACGCCAAATGGTAACTTCATTTCCCTATTTGAGTTATTCCTATTTGAAAGAGGGTTTATTTATCCTTTTTTAACGATTCAAATGAAAGAAATAATGAATGAAAGAATAACAAAAATTAAAAAAGAAATCCATCCTTCTAAAAGAATAAAGAAGTATCGTGAACTCGAAAAGTTCCTTGTTGAGGAGGGCGTTTTAGGTTTCTTAGTTCATAAACAAGTGGAAGTTTCCTATGATACCACTTTAGAAGGAGTTTCCTTTAACTCAAGAATGTGGGTTGACTTTAAGGACCTGTGGTACAAGCAAACTAAAATCGACAAGTTCAATGCAGATGAATAAAGAAGCCCTAGTGGCTTCTTTTTCGTTTTAAGCTTTGATAAACTTGTCTGTTGACTTCCGCTCCAGGCGCGAGCGGTTCGTGGGCGTTTCGGCGAGCCTCCTCGGCGCATGCGCCTGCGGGGTCTCCCCTGAACCGTACTCCCACAGGAGTCTTCGCGCCTTCCGCTCCAATCAACAGGGTATAAAATCCACAATGTTCTTTAACACAGCCTAGTTGGAAAACATGAAAAAAAAGAAAAAGTTTTACGATTTTTAGCTGGTCAATGCCAACGTACAATGAAAATAGAATAATAAAGCAAAGGAGCAAATCTAATGGCAGTTGATCAGTCTTATCAAAAGGTTACTATTTGGCAATACAAGGAATTCACTTTCCTACTTGCTGCTAGTTTGTTATTAAGTATTGGAAATAAAATCTATGAACTTCTTTTACCGTTAATTATGTATGATTTATCACAAGGTTCTTCAATCGTTATGACCTCAATGAGGACGGCTGAACTATTACCGAATTTATTCTTTGGAATAGTTGTCGGGATCATTGTAGACCGAGTGAATAAAAAGAAATGGGCTATGTGGATGATTCTCATTCAAGCGGTCGTCCTACTTATCATGTATGGTATGTTTGGGGCGCACTTATACAAACCAATTCTCTTTTATTTGTTTGGATTTATCTTAATGACACTAAATTATGGCTTTTTTAATACCCAAGTGAGTCTTATTAAATTAAGTGTGCCTCTTCCACTGCTAACAAGTGCAAATGCAAAATTTTCATTTATTGAAACTTTTGTTGGGATTATGGGTCCAGTCTTCTTAGGGTTTGTCCTTTTATTTGCCAACAAGGCCCAAGGTTTATTTTTAACAGTGATTTTATACGTATTGGCCTACTTCTTAATCATGAATCTTACAGTAAATGAACCTGTGAAAAAAGGGAGTCAAAACTCTTTCTGGTACGATTTTAAAGAGGGTTGGGATGTTTTTACGAAAAATAAAGCACTCAAAACCATGACTTTGTTCATTTTATTCATCAATTGCACCATGATTGTTGTCAGTAATACTGTATTAATTTTTGGAACAGCAGATTTACATCTATCTAATTCTGTTCTCTCGATTATTTTAGCTACAACTGGAGTAGGGGGATTAATCGCTAGTTTAACTATCAATCGTTTAAGAATTCGGTTTAAATTAGGAGTTTTATTTGGGGCTGCTATTATTGGAAATTCCATCGCATATGTAGGTTTTTATTTAACAAACCATCTTTATTTATTGGCCCTCTGTTTACTTTTAAACGGATATTCGACTACTATTTATATTATTTGTGCTTATACGTTTAGACATGAGCAAACACCTTCTGAATTTATGGGGAGAATTGGAGGACTAACAGGTTCTTTGTTCAGAATAGGCATGCCGATTACTATGCTTTTCTCAGGGTGGATGATTAACTGGTGGGGGACTTCTTCCATATTTATTAGTTCAGCGGTAGTAAATGTAATTATCTTTCTCATTTACCGACGAACTTTACTTTGGAAGCTGCAGTAAAAAGGAACAACGATAAAAGGCTGATCCATTAGCAATGGATTCAGCCTCCTGTTCCACTTAAGTTTAGATATGAAAAAGTTGTTCCATTTCTTCTTGTTTTAAAAGATTCCCAATAAAGAAGGAACCAAATATACCGTAAACGGCACTTACTTCGTCAAATC
The DNA here is from genome assembly GCF_057656715.1 of Neobacillus sp. Soil_C_43. Lineage (NCBI taxonomy): Bacteria > Bacillati > Bacillota > Bacilli > Caryophanales > Bacillaceae > Neobacillus > Neobacillus sp. Soil_C_43. The sequence goes on along the minus strand of NZ_JBDGJV010000006.1, from coordinate 183,476 downwards.
TTGTTTCATAAATTAATTTTTTAAATTGAAGTGCGTCATTACTAAATAATGTGACACCCCATTCATAGTCATCAAATCCTACAGAGCCCGTAACTATTCGTTTTACCTGATCGGTATATGGTCTACCCGTATCAATGTGTTCAAACATCAATCTTTTTCGTTCTTCCATCGGCAGCATAAACCAATTAGTCTTTTCACCACGTAATTTACTCATTGGATAAAAACAAACATATTCAGTTTTTGGTATGACAGGGTATAGCTTAGCTAGCATGGCAGGATCTTCGTAAGGATTTGTTTCTGCTTGAGCGTAACTACTTTTTTCTATTACAGATAAATAAGAGTAGGCTGGTTTTGTGAAATTAGCAAATGATGTTTTACTAAATTCTGTTTCCACTATATTAAGTTCTTTCATCGTAGGGCGCAAAATCATAAACATAATATCTGCTTTTTGGCCTACAATTGTATACACCGAATGACTTCCTCTTTGTTCAGATTCTATTCTATCCCACTTATTAATTAATTCTTTGATTTCATATATCGCGTGCTCACGTTCTTCCTCAGAGGCTGATTTCCATTTCTCCCAGTCAAACATCCTAAAGTCATGTAAGCAATACCATCCTTCAATCGTTTTCATTGCTTGATTCATTATAATCACTCCAAGTAATAATTAATAACATCTTCATAGTGTAAATGATAAATATTTTCATTTGAGAATGTCGTGATTTATATCACTTACATGGACTGATTTCACAAAAAGATCTAGTTACTTGGATTTTTGCGGCAGTATAGGTACAATCTAAGAATGGAGATTTTTATTAGAGGCTCTGTTAAACTTGTCTGTTGATTTCCGCTCCAGGCACTTCGCTTTCCGTGGGTGTTTCGGTGAGCCTCCTCGGCGCTTGCGCCTGCGGGGTCTCACCTGAACCACACTCCCACAGGAGTCTTCGTGCCTTCCGCTCCAATCAACAGGGTATAAAAATTAACAATGTTCTTTAACACAGCCTTATAATTAAATTATTATTATGATTGGGGAAAGTACAATGATTGCAAAAACCGAAGAGGATTTTAATGGCTTAAAAGAAATTGGAAAAATAGTTGCTTCTATTAGAGATGCATTGGTACAGAAGGCGAAGCCAGGCATTACAACATTAGAACTTGATGAATTAGCAGGGGAGTTATTCGAAAAGGCAGGAGCCGTTTCAGCACCAAAAGGGGAATATGATTTTCCTGGTTATACATGTATCAGTGTAAATGAAGAAGTGGCACATGGAATTCCTGGGAAGCGTGTCATTCAGGAAGGAGACCTCGTCAACATCGATGTGTCAGGTTCAAAGAACGGATATTTTGCTGATACTGGTATTTCGGTTGTTGTTGGAGAGGGTGAAGAGATTTTAACAAAAATTTGTGATGTGGCAAAAGAAGCTTTCGAAGCCGGTTTGAAGAAAGCTAAACCAGGTTCGAAGAAAAGTGGAATCGGTAAAGCGGTAATTCAAACTGCTAAACAAAATGGCTTAACCGTTATTAAAAATTTAACAGGTCACGGCGTTGGTCGGTCTATCCATGAGGCACCGGACCATGTGTATAATTATTTTGAGCCATGGGATGATGAACTGTTAAAAGAAGGTATGGTGATCGCCTTTGAACCGTTTATCTCTACTGAAGAAGAGGAAGTCTTTCAATTGGATGACGGATGGACTTATGTAACTAAAAAGAGCTTTGTTGCTCAAATTGAACATACACTCATTCTTACAAAAAACGGGCCAATTATTACCACCCTCTAAAGGAAGGTATGCCTAATCATATTTAGAATGGATATAGATCTTTTCCAAATTAGGGAGAAGATTTATATCTTTTTCGCTTTTTACAATTCAATACCGTAACGTTGACTGTACGGTTTATCGTGGTATAATTATTTGTTAAAGGGAGTTTCCTTTAACACGTTGTTCCTTAGAAATTTTATAAATAAATAGATTCCTTATATAAACAGGAGGTGTATTCCTTACTTTATTTTAAGTAAGGAGACCATTGATTATTGGTAATTTAATAATAATAGCAATTTTAATTGCTTTTACAGCATTTTTCGTATCTTATGAGTTTGCTATTGTTAAAATACGCGGGTCGCGAATTGATCAGTTAGTTGCTGAAGGGAACAAAAACGCCATCTTTGCGAAGACGATTGTAACAAATCTAGATGAATATCTATCAGCCTGTCAATTAGGGATTACCGTGACAGCGTTGGGGTTAGGTTGGTTGGGTGAACCTACAGTGGAACATATTCTTCATCCTTTGTTTATCCATTTTCAACTACCAGAGTCAATTTCAGGCGTCCTATCATTTATCCTTGCGTTTGCTTCTGTAACATTTATTCATGTTGTGGTTGGTGAACTAGCACCAAAGACCTTCGCAATTCAAAAAGCTGAAACTGTCACACTGACCTTTGCAAGGCCTATGATTCTGTTTTATAAAATAATGTACCCTTTTATCAAAGCGCTGAATGGTTCAGCACGGTTAGTAACGGGAATCTTCGGGTTAAAGCCTGCTTCTGAACATGAAGTGGCACACTCTGAGGAAGAACTGCAGTTAATCATTTCAGAGAGTTATAAAAGTGGTGAAATTAATCAATCTGAATATAAATATGTGAATAACATTTTTGAATTTGATGATCGGCATGCAAACGAAATTATGGTGCCACGAACAGAAATTGTAGCATTTGATATTTCACAATCCTTGGATGAATGTTTGCAAATTGTTACCACAGAGAATTATACAAGATACCCCGTCATTGATGGAGAGAAAGATAACATCGTGGGTATGGTGAACATGAAAGAGGTCTTTACTGAATATATCAAAGGTAAAAATGTAGAAGCACCAATTGAGGAGTACGTTCGTCCAGTGATACAAGTGATTGAATCCATTCCTATCCATGACTTACTAGTTAAAATGCAAAAAGAACGAGTGCATATGGCTATCTTGATGGATGAATATGGCGGAACCGCTGGATTAGTGACGGTTGAGGATATATTAGAAGAAATTGTTGGGGAAATCCGAGATGAATTTGATGCGGATGAGGTACCTGATATTAATAAAATTAGTGAAACGAAAACCATTGTAGATGGAAAAGTTCTTATAGATGAGATTAATGACTTATTTGGTTTAGATCTGGAAAATACAGATATGGATACAATTGGTGGATGGATCTTGTCTGAAAGGATGGATGTAGTCGAAGGTGATACATTGAAATATAACGACTATGAATTTAAAGTTCTTGAAATTGACGGATATCATATTAAGTCATTACAAATCTTAAAAATAAACCAAGAATCCTACGCGTAAATAATAGGGGGATGACTCAAAATATAAGAGTCAGCCTCCTTTTTTCTTACCCCAAATTCCTGTAAGTCAATAATCATATTTACAAATTATTCTTGTAATAGTAAGATATGAGTCGTAATTAACTTTGAAATTACAAGGTTTGATACATATTGGAAATCAGGGAATTATAGAGTATACGTGCTTTTTTATAAGAAAAGGATACTAGCTATATCTGCAGTGATTGGATGGAGGCGAAATGGTGAATTTATTTAAAAAAAGGGGTAATTTAATCAAATTACACCCTGCACAAATTTTGGCAATAGGATTTGCCGGCTTAATTTTGATAGGTACTTTTTTGTTAATGCTTCCTTTTTCAACATATGAAGAAGGGCGTGGCTTACACTTCATAGATGCTTTATTTGAGGCCACATCTGCGGTATGTGTTACGGGTTTAGCCGTTGTGGATACAGGAACCACATTTACACTATTCGGACAAATTGTTCTTCTCTGTCTCATCCAAATAGGTGGCTGGGGTTTTATGACGACTGGAATTTTAATGTTCATTATCCTTGGTAAGAAAATTGGCTTAAAAGAGAGGCTGTTATTGCAGGATTCCTTAAATTTATTTACCCTTTCTGGTGTTGTACAACTTGTCCGTAAAATTATCCGTATTACCTTAATTGTTGAAATTCTCGGTGCTTCCGTTTTGGCTATCCGCTGGTCTAATGAAATGCCTTGGGGAAAAGCTATTTACTATGGTATTTTTCATTCAGTTTCTTCTTTTAATAATGCTGGATTTGGACTTGAATCAGATAGTTTGAGTAAGTGGGTGGGTGACCCGACAGTAAACATAGTAATTACATTGTTATTTATGATCGGCGGTATCGGCTTTACAGTGATCCTTGAATTATGGCAAAAAAGATCCATACGGAAATTGTCTCTACATTCAAAAATAGCATTATTAATGAGCTTAATTCTAAATATAGTTGGATTTTTAATTATCTTGGTGGCTGAATTTAATAATCCACACACCATAGGAAAGCTTAGTTTAGATGATAAACTTTGGGCGTCATATTTCCAGGGGGTAGTACCCAGAACAGCTGGCTTCAATACTATTGATATTGGACAGATGACACAATCATCTTTAGTGTTTATGATGGCACTTATGTTTATTGGAGCCTCATCAGGATCAACTGGAGGGGGAATTAAAGTAACAACTTTTGCTATCATTATGCTGGCTTTTTGGTCAGTAGTGACCAATAGAGAAGATGTTAATGTTTTTAGAAGGAGGATTTCTTGGAGATTAGTGAATAAGTCCTTGTCTATTGGGGTGACTGCGATTATTTTTGTATTCACTATTTTCTTTTTACTAACCTTTACGGAGCATGCTCCAATGGATAAAATATTGTTTGAGACCATATCTGCTTTTGGTACTGTAGGATTATCTGCAGGATTAACAGGAGATCTCTCACCGCTCGGAAGAATTTTAATTACAATTCTCATGTTTATTGGAAGAATTGGACCATTAACGATGGCCTTTGCCTTAATGTCCAACCGTCCTGAATCAAAAGTTAGATATGCCGAAGAAAAAATATTAATTGGGTAACTTTGTAGAGATTATAAATAACATAAAAAAACAGAACGAAGTTTTTTTCGTTCTGTTTTTTTATGTTATTTTTATAATTTAAGAAACCCTATCGCTTTCAATATATGTTTCAAAGGCAGGATGAAATTCCTTTTGATAATGTTGATCCGGGCATGACTTTATCACGATTGCTTTTAAGGTATTGGAACGGTGAGTTTCTAATACTTTATTACATTTAGGACAATGTTCAACAAAGAGATTTTTTAGAAAGCGCATAAGCGGACCTCCTATTCATTAAATTCCTATAGTTATACTATGAATTATACATGATTAACGTGAATTTACAATAGATTAGTCCGCAATAGATTAATAATTAGTATGTTTGTCTTATTATTGCAAATGTCTAGGGGGTGGAAACGGATGTTCTATGTTTTTTACTTCAGTAAAAATATTAGGTTGCTGATTTTGAGGATCCAACTTAGTAAGTTGATTACTAAGTTGTACGAAATTTAAATGGTTTGCTGAAATCATTTCTACTAACTCAGCCAAATCTTTTTTTGTCACTGGCTGTGCTTCTGGTATAAGGGTAAAACCTAATTGTCCATTTGGTTCTAAAGTTGCCCATTGAACATCACTAAATTTTGTAATATTTTTCTGGCGTAAATTCATCTCAAGTTGGTCAACGGTTAATCTCAACTTCTTTAAATTCCTTTCATTTATGATTCCATTTTCAATGAGTATTTTTGATTTGCCTGTAAAGAGTTTTTCAAAAATATCTGATTTTATTTGTAAAAATTCTAATGTTATAAGGGTTGCTACTAAAACCGCACCGACCAAAAATGTGTTTCCTAGTTTTTCACCAGCGACGGGTTGAATAAGAAGAGAACCAATAGCAATCATAATTACTGTTTCAGCTATGGTCATTTGAGAAATTGTTTTTCTTCCAGCTATTCTTAATAGTAATGTACCAAAAAGTACAATAAGGACAGCCTTCCAAACTAAACTCCAATCCACCAATAAAACCCCCTTCAACAAAAGACATGTAGTTTTAATAGTATGTAGCTTTTTATAAGGAAAAATTCGGGAAAGTTATGTGAATTGCTTTTATCCCGTAAAGGATTTTTAGTTAATTTTACCTTAAATAGAACTTTTTAATGAGGAGATACTTAATTTGTAAGAATTGAAGGGGGTAAATAGAAGATGTCGAAGATAAATTTACAAGATAAACATTCTTGGCAAGAGGTATTAAAGACCGTAAAAACACTTGATCCTCAAAAAATAGAAATTATTAAAGCAACCTTACCAATTGTTAAGGAACACGGTGAAGCTATAACTAAACATTTTTATAAAAGGATGTTTAAACAGCATCCAGAGCTTCTCAATATTTTTAACCAAACACACCAAATGACCGGTCACCAGCCTAAAGCATTAGCTGATGCTGTATATGGTGCAGCAGCGAATATTGAAGACTTTAGCAAAATCATGCCTGTGTTGGAGAGAATTGGTGAAAAACACAGAAGCCTTCAAATAAAGCCAGAACACTATCCGATTGTAGGAGAGAATTTACTAGGAGCCATAAAGGAAGTTCTCGGAGATGCTGCAACCAATGATATCATTGATGCTTGGGCTGATGCTTATGAGGTAATATCGGACGTTTTCATACGAATGGAAGATCAAATGTATAAAACTACTGAAACCATGCCGGGCGGATGGGCAGGTTTTCGTGATTTTGTTGTAGATAAAAAAGTACAGGAAAGTGATGTCATTACTTCCTTTTACTTAAAACCTAAGGATGGAAAACAAATTGCCGTTTTTATTCCGGGACAATACATAACAGTAAAAATGGATCATGTTGGAGAGGAATTTACCCATTTACGTCAATACAGCTTATCAGATAGCCCAGGTTTAGACTATTATAGGATAAGTGTGAAAAGGGAAGATTCAAAAGATCAAACGATCCCAGCAGGAATCGTTTCCACCTATTTGCATACCCATGTAAAGGAAGGAGACATTATTCCGATTACTGCACCTGCTGGTGACTTTTATTTGGATACGGAATCTACCCTACCATTGGTGTTAATTAGCGGTGGGGTTGGTCTGACACCAATGATGTGTATGTTAAATACGACGATCAAAGAAAATCCAAATCGGGAAATTTACTATATACATGCCGCGATCAATAGTAACCTACATGCATTTAAAAAACATGTAAATGATATGTCTGCAGAGCATAGAAATGTAAAATCCTTTGTTATTTATGAGAAGCCCACTGATCAAGATAGAGAAATGAACAATTTTGATAAAGAAGGATATATTAGCCTTGAACTACTTCAAAAATTCATACCGACAAAGGAAGCAGACTTTTACTTTTGCGGACCTGAACCATTTATGAAAGTAGTAAATAGATCATTAAACCAGTGGGGTATCCCTGAAGAACGCATTCATTACGAATTCTTCGGATCATTTGGAAGCTTAGAATAGGTAGAATGATAAAGAATGGCAAGATGAAATAATTTCATCTTGCCATTCTTTATTTGGCTAGTACCTGAAAAAGGTGATGTAATGCAGATATCCGAAGAAAAACGGAGGAAAACGAAGATATTTGCAAATGGGTCCGTTTACATTATATTTCACAAAGTTGTCACATTATTATATACTTGCTTTTGTTCACAACGGTCCCGACTTTCATGAGAGTTGAAAGTCATATAAAAAACAAATAAAGGGAGAGGTACTACATATTGAATTTAAGTACAATTAAATATTCATGGTTTGGAAATGTAAAGGGAGATGTTTTGGCTGGTATTGTTGTTGCTATGGCCTTAATTCCAGAAGCTATTTCCTTTTCAATTATCGCTGGTGTCGACCCAATGGTTGGTTTATACGCTTCTTTTTGTATTGCGGTTACGATTGCGTTCGTAGGTGGTCGTCCTGCAATGATTTCGGCAGCTACTGGTGCAACAGCTTTATTGATGACGACACTAGTGAAAGATCATGGCTTGCAATACTTACTTGCAGCGACCATATTAACAGGTATCATTCAAATCATTATGGGGGCATTAAAATTAGGAAGCCTAATGAAATTTGTCCCTCGCTCGGTAATGATTGGATTTGTTAATGCTTTAGCAATCTTAATTTTTGCTGCCCAATTACCTCATTTTGTAGGCGAATCATGGCAAATGTATGCGATGGTGGCAGGAGCTCTTGCGATTATTTACATTTTACCCCGGTTTACAAAGGCTGTTCCATCACCACTTGTAGCGATTCTAGTCATTACAGCTATTGCAATCTTTACGGGTAGTGATGTTCGTACCGTTGGGGATATGGGAGAATTAACCTCTAAACTACCTGTATTTTTACTTCCTGACATACCAGTAAACTTCGAGACTTTACAAATCATATTGCCATATTCATTATCCATTGCTATAGTGGGATTAGTCGAGTCATTATTAACTGCTCAGATTATTGATGATTTGACAGACACGGAAAGTGATAAAAATAAAGAAGCACGCGGTCAAGGAATTGCGAATATTGTTTCTGCTTTCTTTGGCGGGATGGCTGGTTGTGCGATGATTGGCCAATCCGGCATCAATGTCAAATCTGGGGGAAGAGGCCGTTTCTCTACATTGACTGCAGGTGCATTTTTAATGATTCTAATTGTTTTATTAAAAGGAATCCTTGTACAAATTCCTATGGCCGCTTTAGTTGGTGTTATGATCATGGTATCCATTGGAACTTTTGATTGGTCATGCTTCAAATCCATGAAAAAGGTTCCAATAACTGATACACTTGTGATGATTGTAACGGTAATAACTGTCATTGAAACACATGATTTATCAAAAGGTGTTTTAGTAGGAATCCTATTGAGTGCGATTTTCTTCGCAGCGAAGATTTCAAAAGTCAAAGTAAGTACCATTTCCTCCAAAGGCTCTCATAAAAAAGTATATCAAGTATCAGGACAACTCTTTTTTGCCTCTGTAACAGATTTTGTTAATAGCTTTGATTATAAAGAAGATGTACAGGAAATCGATCTAGATCTATCTAAAGCCCATCTTTGGGACGATTCCGCTGTGGGTGCTATCGATAAAGTTATCCTTAAATATCATCAAAACGGAGTTAAGGTAACTCTAAAAGGTTTAAATACTGAAAGTAATAAACTCCTTGAAAGAATTGCCGTTCATAATAAGCCAGGGATAAAGTGGTAAACCATTAATAAAAGATATAACACGCTGAAAAATCAGCGTGTTTTTTATTTTGGTCCCTTTTGTGAGCAATTTGATTCTTTTGACCAAGTCCCCCTTTAATAAGTTCTTCATAAGATAACCTAAGGATTCTTGGTTCCGTTAGGAGGGATTTATGAAAATACTTTTGCTATCAGGCGGCTCAGGAAAAAGACTGTGGCCATTATCTAACCAAGTGAGATCAAAGCAATTTCTCAAATTATTACTAGATGAAAACGGAATATATGAGTCCATGATCCAAAGGGTTTGCCGACAATTAGAATCAGTTGGCCTTCTTCCTTCTACTTATATTGTAACATGTCAAAATCAATTAGAAATGATCAGAAATCAAATCGGTGATGAAATCAAGATTATATGTGAACCCGGGCAAAGGGGAACGTTTCCATCTGTATCTCTAGCATGTACCTTCTTTCATTCCAATTTACAAGTAACCGAGGATGAAACGATTTGTGTGTTACCAGTGGATTCTCTTGTGGATTTAACCTTTTACCAACTAGTAAAAAAAATTCCAGATATCATAAATCATTCTGATGCAAATCTTGCACTTTTAGGTGTTCCACCTCAACTACCATCTAATCAATTTGGGTATATTGTACCGGTAATGAACAATAAAGAATCCTATTTTCCAATAAGCCAATTTGTTGAAAAACCAAATTGCATTGAAGCAAAAAGCCTGTTAAAGAAGAAAGCACTTTGGAATTGTGGTGTTTTTGCCTTCCATTTAAAATTTATTCTTTCTTATCTAAAGAGTAAGGGATTACCTACTGATTTTAAGGAAATGTTGGATGTCTATAAGCATTTATCGATAAATAGTTTCGATTATGAGGTGGTTGAAAAATCAACTAATTCGATCGTTATCCCATATAACGGACTGTGGAAAGACTTAGGTTCTTGGACAGCAATTACTGAACAATTAAAGACCAAAATCATTGGTAATGGTGGTATTTCAGAAGATTCAACTGAAACTTACATTGTTAATGAACTTCCATTGCCCATACAAGTAATCGGAATTTCAGATAGTATCATCGTAGCCGGACTTGATGGCATTCTTATCGCCGATAAAAATAAATCAGTAGATATAAAACGAGTAATACAAAACAACCAACCGATGTATGAAGAAAAAAGATGGGGAGATTACAGGATTTTATCTCGATCAACGACGAAGGAAGGGAAGGAGAGCCAAACGAAACTCATCAAAGTAACACCAGGTAAAAATATGAGTTATCAAACACATAATTTAAGGCAAGAAACATGGACCGTTATTTCGGGAACTGCGGAATTTATATTAGATGATCAGTTATTTACTATTAATGGTGGTGATGTTCTAGTCATCCCTATTGGTGTTAAACATGGGGTAAAGGCTATCACGGCCTTGGAAATTATTGTGGTACAATTGGGAACAAAAATTGATGAAGAGGATGTCATCAGGCTTACTGATTCCTGGGTGGAAGCAGTGAAACGATGTAAATAAGGAGGAATTTCATTGATCTCTATCATATGTTGCACGATCCGGCAGCACTTAATGGAGAATGTGTTTAAGAATTATGAAAGTCAGTTTTGGAAAGAAAAAGAACTAATTATTCTATTAAACAAAGATGATATGGATATAGTTAAATGGGAAAAAAGAGCTAAAGAATCTTCAAACGTAACAGTTTGTCAGTTGAAGGAAGAGGTTACATTGGGCGAATCTCTAAATTTTGCTATTGATAAAGCAAAGTATCCGTTTATTGCAAAATTTGATGATGACGATTATTATGCACCTAATTATTTATCAAGATCAATGGATGCTCTATTGAAAACAAATGCAGATGTTGTTGGTAAAAGAACAATTTATATGTACTTTGAAGAGGAAAAAATACTTGCGTTACACAAGCCTGCTAAAGAGAATCAATTCGTAAAACAGGGGATAAAAGGGGCAACTTTGCTGTTTAAAAAAAAGATTTGTGAAAGTGTAAGGTTTCCTTCATTAAATCTTGGTGAAGACACTGCATTCTTAAAGGAATGTGCAAACAACAGGTATAAAGTATATTCCGCAGATAAAAACAATTATGTTTGTTTGAGGACTTCCAAACCTGGTCATCATACTTGGAACTTAAGTAATCAAATTCTTTTAAGAAAATCATCATTTGTTTGTAAAACAGAAGACTATAAACCATTCGTTCAGGATTGAGCGGGGTAACCAATGATTGTTATTACAAGGAGATAAAAATGAAAAACTATCAGGTTGTATGGAGAGGTCCTGTTTTGGATTCAACTGGATATGGAATTGCAAGCAGAGAATACGCCTTGGCATTAGACGGCCAAGGGGTTGATGTGAAAATTGAAACTTATACATGGGGTTTCCCTTCGAAACCGATAGAAAAAACCAAAAGTGATAGGTTATCAAAATTAATTGATAAGCCATATGCATATGAAAAACAGAGAGTATTAATTATTCATTCTCCTCCGGGAAATTTTGAATGGAAGGAGGAGGATAGAAAAAAATTTGATCGGATTATTTTGAATACTGTATGGGAAACAACAAAAATCCCCAGTAAATGGCTACCGACTATTCAATCTTTTGATGCAGTTTGTGTCCCTTGCTCACATAATATTGCTGCCATGTTGAATAGCGGAGTTACTGTTCCGTTATATCTAGTACCACACGGGGCCGATACCGATACGTTTAATCCCAATAATAATAAACTAATACTCAATCAACCAATTAAAAAGTTCATTTTTGTATCTGTATTTGATTTTAAATATCGAAAGAATCCTGAAACGTTATTAAAAGCCTATTGGGAGGAATTCTCTTCAAAAGATAATGTTCTTCTATTGATTAAGACCTATGGAAATTCTCGAAAGAAAATCCTTTTTACCATAAATAATCTAAAAAAAAGTTGGGGGATAGGAAATGAAACTGCACCACTTTTCATCATTACAGGAATCTTAGGAGAAGATCAGTTAAAAGGCATTTACACTCTAGGTAACGCCTTTGTTCTCCCTACCAGGGGAGAAGGCGTAGGTTTGCCCTTTATTGAAGCATTATCAAGTGGTATACCAGTAATAGCTACTGGATGGGGTGGACAAATGGATTTTTTAAATGAAGATAACTCTTTTTTTGTCGATTATAAACTTAGTCCAATTGCCATTCATAACCAAAGTGTAAATAATATTGAAGCATATTATCCCAACCTTTCTGATGCCGAAGGGCAACTTTGGGCAGAAACAGATTTGGCTGACCTAAAAAAACAAATGAGGATTGCATATGAAAACCCCGTTCTTTGTAAACATAAAGGAGAACGAGGTAGATTGGACATGCTAAAACTAACGTGGGATCATGCTGGGTTGACACTTAGTAATGTTATTAAAAATCTTATAGATTAGAAGTTTTAAACCCCTCTATTTCCACGTGTATACCTTTAGCAATTTTACTCCATGTATAATTGTCATTAATGTATTTCTGTGAATTAGATGAGACTTCTTTTAATAATGTTTCTTTTTGATAATAATCATTTAATTTAACTGCAAAATTTTCTCTTTCAGCATGAATGTAATGGTGATGATCGATTAAATGTAACCCTCTAACCCCATATTCGGTTGAGAACAATGGAATTCCCGCTGATAAAAATTCTAATGTTTTCAGATTGACACCTGCACCACTCATTATAGGATTAATTGCCATATCCGCTTCTGCAAAGATTCTTAACTTTTGTTTGTGATGAACTCGACCTAATAATTTCACATTTGTTTTTCTCAATTTAATAAAGGGATTACAGCAGCCACCGGCAATAATAAAATCTAAATCTGGACATTTGTCAGCTAATCGATGAATGATAAATTCAACAGCTTCAATGTTAGGCTGATATTCTGATCCAATGAACATGGCCTGCGTCCTTTTATTAGTTGTTTTAGATATCTTTTTTATCCATGTATCCGGAAGAATTCCATTTGGTGCTAATTTTATTTGGTTTGGGTTTTTATGATATATGTCAATAAAGCTTTCTCTTTCATTTTCAGATGTTGTAAATACTAAATCGGCACCTTCTACTAATTTTTTCTCCTCAGCATATAAGATAGGGAGAAAATTCTTTGCTTTCTCATTTGTCCAAATTTGCTTTGCTAAAACGTATTCATGATTGTGGCTGTTATAAATTCTCATTTTGCTATCTATTCCTAAATATTGATCATAACCGAGTAGAAAAGGGGATTCATGGATAATAATGTCGCTTGTATTATACAAGTCATTAAAATATTTTTTATAAACCGTGTTTTGATAGGAAAGTTTCATATACTCAATTAAAGTAAATTCATAAGAATTTTCATTACTGATTTGAAAATCATCCCTTTGTTCATTGGAGAGGAGTTCTTTTTCTACTTTATACTCCCTGAATGTGGGGGAATAAAGAAAAAAACCAGTTTTGTGACCAAGTGTTTGAGATAAGAGGGTTATATTATAATACCTGCTAAGTTCTTTATAAAGATGGTAATATCTTAAAGTACCCCCACTTGTGGGAGGGATAACTGTTGGGAAATGATTAATGACCAGTATATTTTTCATCATTTTCTCCTCCTTTGCATTACTTTTTCAAACACATTGATTGTTTCCTTTGCACTGTTCTCCCATGAGAAAGTTTTCACCCGTTCTTTGCTTTTTTCGAGAAGGTCCTGCCTTGTCTGTGTGTTAAATGCTTTAAGTATTTGGATGGCAATTTCATCTGTATTGTCAGGGTTAAATTGCAACGCAGCTTCCCCAACAATCTCCGGAATGCTTCCTCTATTTGAACAAACGATTGGACATTGTGCTCTCATTGCTTCCACTAATGGAATACCAAACCCCTCATAAAGAGAAGGGAAAAGCAAAAAGGTCGCATGAAAATATAGGTATGGCATCTCTTCTTGGGGGATATAGTCTAATATCATTACTTGTTTTTCTAAATGGTGCTCCTTTAAGAAATTTAATACCTGTTGAAAATACATGTTTCCTTTGTACGTATAACCAGTAAGAACTAGATAGAGCTCTTTGTTGTAATTCTCGCGTAGTGACAAAATTGCTTTTAGAAGATTAAGATGATTTTTATGAGGATTATAACTAGCTGGATAATATGCATACTCGTCGGGTAAATTATATTTTTTCTTTATTTTTACATTGTTACCTTCGTCCAGCTCACTTTCAAAACAGATCGGTGCATCCTGATATATTACATGAATTTTTTCTTCAGGAATTTGAAGGTTCTGGATAATAGTCTGTTTTGAAAAGTTTGAAACCGTAATGACGGCATCAATTGAAGGGGAAAATTGTTGGTAATAGTGATTATGCCATTCCAAATTGTCTGAAACATATTGAGGGTAGGAAGTATGTAGAAGGTCATGAATGGTTACGACAGTAGGAATAGGGATATCTGGAATATACGACCGGTGTAAAGGAGAGAACCATAAATCTATTTGATACTGATGAATAGCTTCATGAATCTGAACTGGACTCTTTACTTCCTTAAACATTACTCTTTTTATTTGTTCATGATGAACAGGAAAAATATCTCGGTATGGTCTAGTTATAAAAAGGAATAACTTCAGATCTTGTTGAACGTTTACTAGATGCAAAATTAAGTTTTTTACGTACTGTTCAACCCCACCAAATCTGTCCTGTGAGAAATTTAAAAGATTAATGCCAACTCTCAATTGATTACCCCCTCAAATAAATTTTTCAAATACTACTATATATGCCCTTACAGAATGACAATTGACTTCATTTAATAAAGAAGGAAAGGAGGAATATTAGATGGGAGATAAACATGATCGCAAAAGAGTAACACTTACTACAGGGCCATTTCTAATTCCTGAGGAAGTGGGTACTGATATTCAAATAGGGCGGAATAATGATAGACTTGTAATTATTCTAAAAAATCCTACGGAAAAGGAATTAAAGGCATCAGTTAAATTGGGGATATGCTTCCAACCTAATGGAGGGCCAATGGCAGAACAAACCAACAACCAATTTCATGTATTTAGTGATATTCATGAAAAGGATTTCTCATTAGGTACACATGAATTAAATCCTCACACTTGTACAAGAATTGAAAGAGATATTCCTGGTGGCGGTTTCGATAGCTTTGAAGTCGTAACGGATGAGAGAAATGCTGTTTATCGAGTAACGGTAGAAGGAGATTTCAAAATCTGCAAGAAGACTTGTCAACCAATTTGCGGTCTGCTTGAAGTTTCAGTTGTTGCCGGCAGTATCTTTAACCCGCTGGAACCTGGACTTGAACAAGCTGACCCGTCCACGTTTTTCCGTTATAAAGATTTTGTATTTTGTGAAGACCATAAAGACGATTAATTACCGTCCGTTCTCTAAAAAGATGGCATATTTTCATGTCATCTTTTTTCATTCATCCTTGTCTGATGTTGATATATTCTTGTTGGTATTCAGTTATAAATTTTTGATTAATTTCATGTACCGGTTGGAAATTTAATCCGTATTCAACGACTTTGATACCATCGCAATTGAAACCGTGAAGTCCAATATGTTGGAAATAACTCTCATTTGAAACCAAGATGGGTACACCCTTTTTTCTTAAAAATTCACTCCAAGCCCAATCAAAGGAATCACTGGGAGGTAGATTCTTTACTATTTCATTAATTATTTCTCTAGACATGATTGATCCTGCAGCACCAATATGGGTTTTCTCTAAAAATATTTTTCCATTCATTTTGAATTTATTCATTGGTCTATGAAGTCTAGAATTATACAAACTCATAATACCCTTGGTATGAATAAAATGTTCCTCTGTAAAGTTTAACCAATCAGGACGACAAATAAGGTCTGAATCCATAGTAACGAGGATATCATCTTGTGTAGCTAAAAAATCAAGATACATTTGTCTTAAATTTCGATCTGGCCCCATATTCTTATCTCTTTGAATGATCGTAGCTGCATTTGGAAATAGGCTCTTTAAATCTGAAACATCTAATTCGGTACTACAATCATCAAAAATACGTATGTTACATGAGTCGATATTTTGCGTCAAATATAAGGACTGCTGTTGTTTAACTAAGTATTTCTTTCTATTAAAAGTAGTAATTCCAATTGTAACTTTCATTTTTTACCACCTTTCAAGAATGATTGAAAACTTACATATATTTTATGAAACTCGAAAGGATAAGGGAACAAACGCATACATAAAAAAGACCGCTAACATTATTAGCGGTCTTCATTGCTGTAATCCCAATATTTCAAGGTATCCGTTTTTCCTGTAGGCTCACTTTTTACCACATTTCCATCCTGGTCTTTGTAAACCTCATATTCCTCATACGTTTCAAGGATATAACCACCCACTTTTTCCCGCTTTTCAAGTTTTTCCTCTAAAACAGGAATGTCTTCCGATGGTTCTACGTCAACCGGCTGAGCCATAACAGGCTGGTCGGCAGAGTAGGCATAATCCTTATTCAAAAAGGAATAAGGTGAATCGAGATAGGCAGCAAAACCTAAAATGGCGATAAGGAAACATACATTAATAAAGGTTTTACGTTTCATTCTTCCAAGCTCCTTTATACATCAATCCTCATAACCCATTTTATGCATGTCCTAGCAACATATTCCTCCCATAAGATATTACATGTTTGTTGTTTTAACTGTAGCCACCTGCGGTCGAAACAGAAAGAATAAGATAAATGCTGCCATGGATATAATTGCACCTGAAATATATGGAAGACCTATAGAGAGTGAGAACAGCCAGCCACCAATCGGTGGTCCCAATATCCGTCCGAGAGAATCAAAGGAAGATAGAAGTCCAGTTGAACTCCCATGGCCCGAAGTAGACATTTTCGTAATTAATGAAGATACACTTGGACGGATGACACCATTTCCTAACCCAAAAATGGTTAAAAAGATGGCAGCTGTTGAAAAATTATGTACAAATAAAATTAATCCAAAGCCAATGGCTGAAACAATAATTCCGCCTTGAATGACCGTACTTTCTCCGTATTTCTTAGTCAATTTGCCAACTAATCCCCCTTGCACCAATGCACTGCCAAATCCCATGATCATAAAAATATAGCCGAGTTGAGTGCTCTCTAGACCAGCCCTTTTTGCCGCGAAATAGGCAAAGGTTGCCTCTAATCCGGAAAGAGATAATGAAATTAGTAATTGAACAAAGAAAAGAACCGAGACACTCGAGTTAAAAGCTTTCCAAATGGAGTCTCTTTTAACGGTGCTCTTTTTATTAGTAGATTCTTTTAGTAAAAGGAAAACCAGCACTAAAGTGATTAAAGATGATCCACTAGCTAAGTAAAAAGGCATACTCAAGCTGTTTTTTGAGAAAACCCCTCCAATTGCTGGACCGAAAACAAAGCCTAGGCCAGTGGCAGCTCCGACAATCCCCATTCCTTTCCCACGATTTTCTTCTGTAGTAATGTCTGCCACGTACGCCATTGCGGTTGGCATATTTGCAGAGGAGAGAATACCGCCTAAAATCCTTGCTGCAAACAACATCCATAGTTCAGTGGAGACCGCTTGGATAAAGAAAGATAAGGCAAGCCCGGTTATGCCAATCATCATTACAGGTTTTCGTCCAATTCGATCTGATACCTGTCCCCATATCGGTGCAAAAATGAGTTGCATGAGTGAATAAACCGCCATCAACAATCCAAGCTCAGTTGGGTTCGCTCCGATTTCTTCAGCGTAGAAAGGTAAGACTGGGATAATAATACCAAACCCAACCATAACCAAAAACATTACTACAAATAAAATAGGTAAAGCTCCTTTAGTTTGCAAAGATATTTCACTCCTTAGATGATTTCAACTGTTGTTGTCATATGGTAAATTTCACTATTAATAGAATAATGGAAAGTACAGTGACAATACAACCTTAACACATTAATTCTAGCTTCAATTATGTGGGTATGATACGTTTATAAAAATGGTATGTAATATCTTACAATATTGTAAGGAACAGGAGCCGTTGTGTAAGGATACATTATGGAAAGGCAGCTGTATATTTTTTATAGTAAATATAAGGAATTTACAGAAATGGGTGATAAGTTATGGAAATTATTTTGGAGGCAAAAGGAGTAAATAAAGTCTTTGGTACAAGAAGAAGCTCCTATTCAGCGCTTAAAGATATTGACTTAAAGATGTTAAAAGGTGAATTTGTTGGGGTAATGGGTCCTTCTGGAGCGGGAAAATCAACGTTACTTAATGTGTTATCGTCAATTGAAAAACCTTCTTCAGGGGTTGTTAGTATTGGTGGAAAAAACTTACAAAACTTATCTGACCATGATTTAACAGAATATAGAAGAGGAAAAATGGGGTTCATTTTTCAAGAATATTTCCTTCTAGATACATTAACTATCAAAGAAAATATTCTATTACCATTAGCTTTTAGTCATATATCAGTGGATGAAATGGATAAAAAAGTGATTGAGCATGCTAATCGCTTTGGAATCCAAGATATCCTTGAAAAATATCCATATGAAGTTTCTGGCGGCCAGCAGCAGCGCACTGCTGTTTGCCGGGCTATCGCCTGTGATCCAAGTATTATTTTTGCTGATGAACCAACCGGTGCACTCGATTCTAAATCCGCTTATCAGCTGCTTGAGACTCTTGTTGAACTTAATAAAGAGTATCAATCGACAATCTTAATGGTTACTCATGATGCTTACGCTGCAAGTTTTTGTTCACGAATTATCTTCATAAAAGATGGATCCCTTTATACTGAAATCCGTAAAGGAGATCATTCACGTAAACATATGTATAAACAAATACTTGATATCCTTTCGGCATTAGGAGGGATGCAACATGACATTGTATAGCCTTGCTAGTAAGAATATAAAAAAAAATATTCGCCAATATTTGATTTACCTAAACTCTATGATTATAAGTATTTCTATTTATTTTACATTTGTTTCTTTAGAATACAATAATCAATTACTTGGTTCCACTGTTACTCTTGGTAAGATGGAGTCTGCTTTTCATGTTGCATCAATAGTATTAATGATTTTTTCCGCTATTTTTATTTGGTATAGCAACTCTTTTTTTACTAGAAAACGTAAAAGGGAAATAGGGCTGTACTCCCTGTTTGGAATGAGTAAAAGAAAAGTAGGGCAGCTTCTGTTTTTTGAGAATTTGATAATAGGTGCCTTGGCGCTGATTCTTGGAATTAGTATTGGTCTTCTTTTTTCAAAACTGTTTATGATGATTATTTTTAAATTAATGAACTTTTCCCTGGAAGTGGCCTTTACTATATCACATCGTGCCTTGATCCAAACAATTATCATTTTTCTCATCATTATTTTGATTACTTCCATACATAGTTATCGTGTAATCTATCGGTTTTCATTGGCTGAACTCTTTAAAGCGGAAAGAATAGGAGAGAGACGAAGTACGCCTTCTATTGTTACTAGTTTTTTAGCAATAGCGTGTATCGTCTCAGGATATATTTTAGTAATGAATCCTGGAGAGTTGAATGTAATAGCTCAAATTGGTATTCGAATCATTACAGCCGTATTTTTACTGATAATAGGAACCTACTTTTTTATGCATTCTCTATTAGCTTATTTATTATTGTTATTGAAAAAAATGAACTCTGTTTATTACAAGGGAAGGAACTTGCTTAGTGTAAGTCAGATAATGTATCGAATAAAGGGGAATGTCCTCGTCTTAACGGTCATTTCATTATTAAGCAGTATTACCATTGTTGCTTGTGTGTTGACCTATAGCTTTTATTATCATATTGATTCCATATCCAAAAAGGATAATCCCTTTAGTTATATTTTTAATTTGATGGACACCAAGGTAAATAATCAGTTGCAATCAATTATTGAAGAGGACTCTTCAACAAAGATCACCTATAGTGAAAAAATAGAGTACTTACCAATTCAAACGGATGTATCTGCATTAGAAAGAATCCCTGATTTTTTTCAAGCAATCCTGATCTCTGAGGATTCGTATCATAATCTGATGAAAAAAAGGAAAGTGAAAGAGGAGGTTCACCTAGAAATAAATGAGGCGATTGCCTTTTACGATGGCACCTTAAATCAAAATTATGACCCATATAGTGGGAAGAGTCTTTCATTGCCAAACAATCATACGATTAAAATTATTGACTATAAAGGATATTCCTTACTTAACCAAGGGGATAATCTTTTTCCGCTTGTTGTTAGCAACTCACTGTTCAACGAGTTAAAAATGGGGATGACCTCTGAAAAACTTTATATTTATAAAATAGAGAATGAAAAAGAGGTCAAGGCATTAAATACAAAACTCGATAGACTAACAGATCCCTATAAATATGTGGAGGACACACCGAGACCCATTTACTCCAGTTTCTATGAGCAATACCATTATGGACTTGAGACTTACGGTTTGCTTATATTTATTTGTGGGTTCCTTGGGCTGGTCTTTCTAATAGCCACAGGCAGTATTATTTATTTTAAACAACTAATGGAAGCCGCCACGGATAAGGGTCGGTATAAAATTTTAGAAAAGATAGGTATTCCTGACAAAGAAGTGAAAGGATCCATCGCGAGACAAGTGGGCATTACCTTTTTTCTTCCACTGATTCTTGCAATCAGCCATAGTATTGTCTTTCTAGCTTTCTTTTCTGATTATTTACCTATTAAAATGCAAGTGCCTTTTATTACCTGTCTCGGAGTCTATTTATGCATATACCTAGTCTATTATTGGTTAACAAGCGCATCCTATTTTAAAATAATTAAAGGATAAAAAATCAGGCTCTTAATGAGCTTGTTTTTTTATCCTTTATATAAATTATATCGTAGAGGAAAATAAAGAATCGCTTGGGTTCCTGCGCCGACTGTCGATGTGATGGAAAGGTCATGTCCTAGTTTTTCTGCTGTTTTTTTGACAAGATATAATCCCATGCCGGTAGAGCGTTGATTAGTTCGTCCGTTTTTACCTGTAAATCCTTTTTCAAATACACGTGGAAGGTCCTCAGGTGGGATACCAATCCCTTGATCAATAATTGTCAATGTTCTTTTCTCCGAATTAATAGTGAAGGAGATTTCACTGTATTCATCCGAGTATTTTAAAGAATTCAGGAGGATCTGTCTGATAATAAAATTCAATCCTTTTAAATCACTTATAACCGTTAACTGACTTGTCTCAATTGAAACTTTTATTTTTTTCGAAATAAATGACTTTGACTCCGCTTTAATTATATTTTTGATACATTTCTCCAAATGGATCTCTTCAATAATATAGTCCTTGTTGAAATCATTAAGTCTTGAAAAGTAAAGAGCCTGCTCCACAAACGCTTCTATTTTGTCGATTTCATCCTGAAGACTAGGAGAATCAACTTCAGTTTCCAGTAATAAACGACTGACAGCAATGGGTGTTTTTATCTCATGAAACCATTGTGTCATAAATTCCAACTGCTCCTTTTTCTCTTCATCACGCAGATGGTTGCTCATTACATACTGCTCACTTAATCGTTTCATGGTTTCTATATAAATTTCTTGTTCATATGTGACTGGCAAAGGGATTGAATCTGAAAAATATCCATTAGATGGGAGCTGCTTCCACTTTACCAGCTGATAATTTTTATAAAGATAAGAGCCAATGAAAAATACGCTAAAAACAATGATAGAAAGGAGGACTAAATAAACTAGACTTCCAGTAGAGATATGTAGTTTTGGGTCAACGCTTATTAAGATGACCATAAAAAGTAATACAATCAAAAAAGTGAGTAAAAACCATTTTTGGTCAGAAAGAAAGTGTGAAAATTTCATTTGATCACATATCCTTGTCTTTTTTTTGTTTCAATAAAGTCATCAAGCCCGAATTCTTCTAGTTTCCTTCGTAGTCGGGCGATATTAACCGTTAATGTATTATCATCAATAAAATTTTCGCTTTCCCAAAGTGCAGTCATTATTTCATCTCTCGGTACAATACATTCCTTTTTTTTCAGTAATAAATACAAAATTTGAAATTCATTTTTGGTTAAATCAAGTTCTTTCTCATGATACGAGATGCTGCCCTTATCCACATGGAGGATGAGGTCTCTATGCTCCATGTAATCTTTTTCTTTCTCTTTATAGGTAAAGACCCTTCTAAAAATAGCATTTATTTTAGCCATTAGTACATCGAGTGAAAAGGGCTTTTGAATAAAATCATCTCCGCCCATGTTCATTGCCATGACAATATCCATATTTTGAGAACGGGAAGAGATGAAGATGATAGGGACATTGGATAACTGACGAAATTTACCACACCAATGATAGCCATCATAAATTGGAAGATTAATATCTAGGAGTACAAGGTCGGGCTTATTATTCATAAATTCTTTGTCAAGATGTTCAAAGTCATTCGCCTCAATAGGATCAAATTTCCATTTGAGCAGTGTATGAGCAATAATCGAGCTTATTTTAGGATCGTCCTCTATGATCATAACTTTGTACATATCTATTCCCACCATTTTCAATTATTTTCTGTTGAATCTATTATACTAATAATTTTTTGTATGTGGAAAAATTATCAAATTAATAGGACGAAAGTATCCACTTTATATTCATAAAATTAGATAGCGGGAAAGTTCAATCATACTTTTTGACTTGGAAGTGTAATGGTCGTATACCAACCTATGAGGAAGCCGTAGAAATTATAGTAGGGAATGGTTCGCAAATAAAACTTGGATTTACGCAAATAAACCCTGAGTTTTCGCAAATAAAACCAGAAGAATCGCAAATAAAGCTTGAGTTTTCGCAAATAAACAATGAATTTACGTAAATTTCGACCTAAAATTTCGCGAATACCTAGAATATAGTAAAGAGGATGCCTATTTTGGGCATCCTCTTTACCTATTTCACTGCTTTTCTTGTACTTTCTGATGCAAAATCTGCAATAATGACAAGAATCATATAACAAAGGAGAAGCAGAGTAATTTGAGTATATTGGAAAAAGCTCATCGCCAATTTAAATTCCATACCAAGGCCGCCTGCGCCAACAAATCCGACCACAATGGTTGTTCTCATAATCACTTCCCAGCGATAGAGAATATAGGTAAGAAATCGAGGTACCACCGTAGGCAGGATTCCATAAAAGAAAATTTGAATCTTGGAAGCACCCGAGGATGCTAGGTTTCTTATTGGTCGAGGATCCATATCCTCAATAACCTCCGCCCAAAGCTTCCCAAGTATTCCAAAATTGTGGAGAGCAAGAGCAATGGCACCCGGTAAAAGCCCTGGTTTGAAGATGAAAATGATCATCATCGCCCAAACAAGTTCAGGTACGGAGCGAGAAAAGATATAGGAGACGCGAACAAGACCATATAGAATCCAGTTATACCATCGCTTTGACGAAGTAAGACTTCCATTCGCGATATTTCTTGCAGCCGGAATCACAGTTATGAAAGCGGCAAGGGTCGAAAATCCGATTGCCATAATACTCATTTCTAGTGTTTCAAGCGTTAATTTTAATGCAGAAGACCAGCTGTCTGCATTGAGGAAGGCTGGATTCTCTTGGTTAACACCTACTAACCCACCGAAAAATTTCTTTGCATATTCTAAATTCTTATCAGATAATAGCTCAAATAGTTGTGCATTTTCCCCAAGGGTTATATAGAACCATGAGACAAAGATTAACAATAGAGTAAAGAAAGTGGACATCCAACCAGGGCTAAAGCCCTTTCTTCTTTTCCGGTCAGTTAACCCTTTTCGGACAAAATTACTCCAAATATCAACGAATAGAACAAGTCCGATGAGAAAAAACACATACGTCCATACTTGATCGTATTTCAAGTCAGCGAGGGATAACTGAATTTGATACCCCAAGCCACCGAGTCCAACAAAACTCATAATAGCTGAAGAGCGAATGGAACACTCAAAGCGGTACATGGTGTAACTAATCATATCTGCCCAAACTAAGGGGAGGTAGCCATATATTAGTATTTGCAGTCGCGATGCCCCGGTAGATTTTAAGGCTTTAATTGGATTCTGTGGCACATCATTTAACATATCGGCAAATATACGGCCTAGAATCCCTCCGTAAGGAATGGCAAGGGCAAAGATAGCTGCGTAGGGGGAAAGACCCATTGCTGCCACAAAAAGCCAAGCCCAGATCAGTTCATGGATAGACCTTGTAAAACCTAAAATCCCTCTAAAAAATACTTTTGAAACCATTCGGGAAACACGGTTTGACGTTAAAGTACCTGATGCCAGAACCCCAACAATAAATGCATAAATAATTGCGAGCGACATTCCAGCCACAGCGTAAGCAAGGGTGATCCAAGATGATTCTAATCCTTTGAGCAGCACTTGCGCAGTCAAATCGGGATGAATAATGCCTTCAAAAATTTGCAACATGGTGGGAATCCCACCAGCATGAAATAAATCTGTATTCCATTTAATAGAGAAGAGACTCCAAGCGAAAATGGCCACTAAAAGCAAAGTGAGGAGGAAGCGGTTATGCACGCGAAAGATGGATCTTTGTTTCGTCATCTTACCCTTGCTCCTTTAACTGATAGAGGTCATTAAGCAATTCATCAGTCACTTGGTCTGTTGGTAAATCAAAAAATATTTCACCGTTCTTTAGAGAAATAATCCTCGTAAAATACTTACGCGCATATTCAACAGAATGCAAGCTTGCGATTAAGGTTTGCTTTTCCTCAGTGACAATACTAGTTAACATAGAAAGCAAATCATCTGCCCGCGCAGGGTCAAGAGAGGCAACCGGTTCGTCAGCAAGAATGACTTCTGGCTTTTGTACCATTAATCGTGCCATCGCTACTCGCTGCTGTTCGCCACCAGATAAGGAAGAGGTAATCTCATATACTTTTTCAGTTAATCCCACTCGTTTAAGTGCATTGACGGCTACTTCTTTTTCTTGTGGAACAAGTAATGACAAAAGGGACTTGAAAAGACCCCAGTCAGCTAATTTCCCCGCTAGGACGTTATGAATAACAGCAAGTGGTCCGATTAAGTCGAATTGCTGGCGAATAACTCCTACTTTTTTGGCAAAGACTTTGCCTTTTTTATAGGAAGTTAGAAGTTTAGTATCAATTATGAGATCCCCGCTGTTCAAAGGAACCAACCCGGCAATTGCATTCAATAGGGTGGTTTTTCCTGCCCCACTTGGTCCAATTAACGCAACTAATTCTCCTTCCTTTATAGAAAAAGAAAGGGAAGATAAGGCTATCTTCCGCTCATAGTGTTTCGATATGTTTTTTGCTTCTATTTTTATATTTGAAGACATCTCAACTACACCTACTACTTAATAATCTGTAATTCTTTTGCGACCTTTTCAATCTTTTTGTAGTTATCATTTTTTGTTTCGACAAAGCTGTCAGTTTGGAATAAGTCAGCAATTTCTTTTTGCTCACCAGTAATAGAAAGAAGAGCATCCTTTACTTTCTTTTTCGTACCCTTACCAAATTCTTCTTCAACATTGCTGTTAATGGTCCAGTTATAGTCATAATAAGCTGGTGTTGTATAGAATACTTTTACTTTATTTGTATCTACTTTTCCTTCTTTAACTGCTGCTTCCCAAACTGCTTCGTTTAGAGCACCGGCTTTAAAGGCACCTGATTCAATTAACTTGTATGTTGTATCATGTGAACCTGAGAAGTTTGGTTTGCCATCAAAGTCTTTATTAGCATCGATACCAGCTTCGGATAAGTAGTAACGTGGCATTAAATGGCCTGATGTAGAGCTTTCACTACCAAAAGTAAAAGATTTCCCTTTAAGATCTTCAAGCTTCGTAATATTTTCTGATGCTTGGGTAATAAAAACAGAATGGAATTCTGCATCACGAGGTCTTTGGACAATGGATTCAGCATCTGGAACAAGATTTCTAGCTTGTACGCTTGTTAATCCGCCAAACCATGCCATATGAATTTCACCACGTTGAAAGCCAGTAACAAGTGCTGCATAATCAACTGATGGGACAAATTCAACCTTCATCCCCGTTTTTTCGCTTAGGTAATTTGCAACAGCTGTCATCCCTTTTTCCAGGTCAGCAGCATTTTGGTCAGGAATCGCACCTATTTTAAACACTTCTTTAGTTGTGGTTTCTTTTTTAGTTTCACTTGATTTTTCTTCTTTCTGTCCACATGCAGCTAAAGAAAATAGTAGTAATACAGTAATCATAACAGACAACCATTTTTTCATAAACAAAATCTCCTCGGTTCTTATGTTTTATATAGTAGATATGTCCTTGCTTTTAAAATTATAGAGAAATGCTATTTTAAAATAAATTCATTAAATCGATTTATTCTATCTGCATAAATCTGTTTAATCGATAGATAAATGTCGGTAAAAAGCTTAAAAAGCCTGTGATAATAGGAAAAACCCCTGAAATAGCACAGGGGTTCTAAAATATCATTAAACGGATAAATGTGGCCATTCTTCAACATTCCAAACTTTGTTTTTCTCGTGTATGAAAGGACGAAACGAAATAGGAGTTTCTATTTTTATTCGTATTAATGAAGAAGTTTAGACAAGCACCCTTACTTTTACATATACTATTAAAAAATAAAGGGGGACAAAGGGTGGCGCTCAATCAAGACGGGATTAATATCGGTACGATTTCAGGCGGTATTGTCAACTTTGGGGGGGCTGTATATATTGCTCCCATTTCGGTAACAAAATCCATAACTGGTTCTGGTGAAGGAAATCAGGGGACAGATGTCTCTACGAAAACAGTGTCGAATTCTTCAAACCAAAAAAGTGTAATGAGTTTAATTGATTTAATCAGGCGGAGCATAGAGTAGCTCCGCCTATTTTTTTTGTGTAAATTATGATGCTCGTAAACTGGAAGTCGCTTGCTGATGCTTGGATGGTTTTACTACATTAAAAATAATGTTTAAAAAGATAGCAGTAAAGCTTCCAGCGACAATTCCATTGTTGGTTAAGATTTTTATGCTTTCTGGAAGGTGGGTAAATAAATCAGGTACAGCAGTTACACCAAGACCCATACCAACTGAGCAAGCAATTATAAGTAGGTTTTCTTGTGAAGCAAATTCCACTTTGCTTAGCATTTTAATTCCATAGGCAATTACCATTCCAAACATGGCTACCATTGCCCCACCTAGAACAGGTGTTGGGATCACCGTTGTAAACGCACCTATTTTTGGTACAAAACCAAGGACCACAAGGATTCCACCCATCGTATAGATAACATTTTTCCCTTTTACACCAGATAACTGAACGAGTCCAACGTTTTGGGAATAAGTGGTATACGGGAAGGCATTAAACAAAGCACCAAGTATACTTGCAATTCCTTCTGCACGATAACCTCTTGATAAATCCTCCTCGGTAAGCTTTTTTCCTGTTATATCACTTAATGCTAAATAGACACCTGTTGACTCTACTAGACTAACAATGGCTACTAATGTCATTGTAATAATCGGTGTTAATTCAAATGAAGGAGTTCCAAAATAAAAGGGTTTGACCATATGAAACCATGAAGCGTCGGTTACAGCTGCAAAATTCACTTTACCCATTAAAGATGCTGCAATTGTTCCAGCACCTAATCCAAGGAGGATTGAAATAGAGCGGATAAAGCCTTTTGTAAATCTATAAAGTAAAATGATAAATAACAATGTACCGAAAGCAAGACTGATATTTGAGATACTGCCAAAATCAGGGCTCCCTTGGCCCCCAGCCATGTTGTTCATTGCAACTGGAATTAAGGTAATTCCTATGATGGTAACGACTGAACCAGTAACAACAGGAGGGAAGAACTTAATTAATTTACCGAAAAATTGTGAAATAAGAACAACGATTAGACCTGAAATAAGAATAGAGCCGTATATGGAAGATATACCGTATTGGCTGCCAATTGAAATGATGGGTCCGACAGCCGTAAAGGTACACCCTAGAACAATTGGTAAGCCCACCCCAAAAAAACGATTCTGCCAAACTTGTAATATAGTGGCTATCCCACACATTAATATGTCGATGGAAACTAAATAGGTTAATTGTTCTCCGGAAAATTTTAGTGCTCCTCCAATAATAAGTGGTACAATCACTGCACCAGCATACATGGCTAACACATGTTGAATTCCTAAAGATGCTATTTTTAAAGGATGTTGTTTCATTTGATATATTCCTCCACTTTTTCATTAATAAATGTAACCTCTCCATTTGTAAGTGAGGCAATTTGGGCTAAAGATTCAACCCTTAAACCAAGATCCTGCAGCTTACGGGAACCGTTTTGGAAGGATTTTTCAATCACAATGCCAATACCAGTAACCTCTGCACCAGTTTGTTGAACGATGTTCACTAAGCCAAGGGCGGCCTCTCCGTTAGCGAGAAAATCATCAATGATCAGTACTTTATCATTTGCATCCACATATTTTTTTGAGACAGATATTTCATTTGTTTCGTTTTTTGTAAACGAATAAACACTCGCAGTGAGCAAATCATCTGTAAGGGTTAAAGATTTCTTTTTCCTAGCAAAAACGACAGGAATCATCATATGTAATCCAGCCATGACAGCAGGTGCAATTCCAGACGATTCAATGGTTACGATTTTTGTAATCCCGTTTCCATTAAACCGAGCAGCAAACTCTTTGCCAATCTCGTTCATTAAAGAAGGGTCTAATTGATGATTCAAAAACGAATCTACCTTCAGAACATGTTCATTTAGGACCATTCCATCCTTTTTAATTTTTTCCTCTAATAGTTTCATATTTACCTCCTAAAAAATAAAAAGCCCAAAAGTCATGTTCACAACAAAAATGGAGTGAGCAATGACCTTTGGGCTTTTATGCCGAAAGGATATAGAAATATTCGTTTGAATAAACGAACTTCTATTACTCACTCATAGTCAGATTGTTAACGGCAATCTGGTAGAAACTTGCGGGCCATATCCCCGCTATTATATGAGTGATACTTTATTAATTTACTAACATTATAGCATAAGTAATGCGGAAATCAATCTTATTTATCTAATATACGAATGCTATGTTTGTTATTAGTTGAAATATTCGCCTTTAATCAAGTTTCATATTTATTCCCTCTAAAGATTGAATAACCATTCATTTTCAGGTACTATAGAGAAGAGTGTTTTATTCAGAAAATTCTAAATTAGGAGTGAGTGTGATGAATAAAGGTATTCCTGAAAACTGGTGGACTCAGCTTAGGCTTCCTGTTATTTCTGCACCAATGTTTTTAGTATCTGGGCCAGACCTTGTTAAAAATTGTTGTTTGAATGGAGTGATTGGTTCTTTTCCTGCTCCCAATGCAAGACCTATCGAGGTACTTGATCAATGGATGGGACAATTAAATGAAGAGCTAGAGGAAGCTCGTGTACAGAACCCTGATCGTAAAATTGCTCCGTGGGCCATGAATATGGTGGTACATAGCACGTATGGCCGCCTTCAGGAAGAGTTGGAACTGATTAAAAAGCATAAACCACAATTAGTTATTACTTCACTAGGGAGTCCAAAACATGTAGTTGATATCGTACACGAATATGGTGGTCTTGTATTCTCTGATGTAAGCGATTTGAAATTTGCTAGAAAAGCAGCCGAAACAGGAGTAGATGGTTTAATTTTAGTAGCAAGCGGGGCGGGTGGGCATGCTGGCCAAATTAATAGTTTTGCCTTTGTTGACATGGTAAGAGGCTTTTGGGATGGAATAATCATCCTTGCTGGTTCGATATCAACAGGTAAAGGAATATTAGCAGCGCAGGCTGCTGGTGCAGATCTTGCTTATATGGGGACACGCTTCATTGTGGCCACAGAAAGCATGGCAAATGATGAATATAGAGAGATGCTAGTTGAGTCCACACAGGAAGATATTGTTTTAACAGATGCTTTTTCAGGTGTGATGTGTAATATGTTAAAGCCTAGTATTGTAAAAGCGGGATTAAACCCTGAACAGCTTGTAAAAAAAGACCAAGTTAATTTTGATAGTATGCAGAGAGAGACGAAATCAAAAGCATGGCGGGATATTTGGTCCGCTGGTCATGGAGTGGGGGCGATTGATAAAATTGAATCAACCGCCGAAATTATTAATCGATTAGAGCTTGAGTATAAAGAGGCTCTTGAAAAATTGAATCGGAGTGCCAGTCAATTAAACGGGGTTCATGTGAATTAATAGGTTCATAGTTGAATAAATGTAGTATAGAAAAGAGAAGGCTCATTGTGGGTCTTCTCTTCTATAAAAATACTAACCGGTTAGAATGTAAAAATTTAAAACAAAGTATTTTCTATTCTTACAATATAGGAGAGATGTAAATGGTAGAAAAAACTCACCCTTACTGGCCAACTCAATTACCCGCTAAACTAACTTATTTACAGGGAGAAAAGTCACTCGTTGATTACTTGGATCAACATGCTAAACAGAAACCTAATGAAACAGCCTACATTTTTTACGGTACGAGGATTACCTGGGGTGCACTTTCGAATCAGGTACAACGATTTGCACACTATTTACATAGGATGGGCGTGAAGAAGGGGAGTTGTGTAGCCCTTTATATGCAAAACTGCCCTCAATATATTATTGCTCATTTTGCTATTCAGAAGTTAGGCGGAATGGTAGTTCCTTTGAATCCTATGTTTAAAGAGAATGAATTAGCTTACTTTTTAGAAGAAGCACCGATTGAAGGAATCATTTCAGGTTCAGAAGGGTATCCCCTAGTGAAAAAAGCTATAGAAAAAACCCACCCATTACAATTTGTTGTTACCACAAATTATCATGATTTCCTCCCAGAGCAACCCGAATGGCAGTTTCCAGAAGAATTCCTATTACCCAAACAACATTTCACTGAAACAGATGACTTTTGTGAAATTCTCCAAAATGAATCACCTTATGAAGCCAAAGAACCGATTGATATATGGAATGATGTTGGATTAATCGTTTTTACCTCAGGCACAACCGGCAGGCCGAAAGGGGCCATGTTAACTTACGGAAATGCGTTATTCAAAACAGCTGCCTCTATGCAAGCAAATGGAATGGGGAAAAAGGATGTTTTATTAGCTAGTGCCCCGTTATGTCATATTGCCGGTATGGTCATGGGACTTAATAGTCCCGTATACACAGGGCGCCCATGTGTTTTATTCACTCGTTTTGATCCTCATGCCACCGTTGAAGCCATTGAAAAAGAACGGATCACATATTGGTATAGCATTGCACCTATGAATTGGGCCATTTTACAACTTCCAACCATCAAGGAAAGAAATCTTTCCAGTTTAAAAACGAATTTGGCAACGAGCTTTGGTGTCCAAGTGACTGCAGAATTAGCGGATAATTGGCGTACTCTGACAAATGGATGTAGCCTCTTTGAAGCAGCCTACGGTCTAAGTGAGACACACACCTGTGATACCTTTATGCCAAAAGATAAAATTAAGTATGGATCCTGTGGTATTCCCATTTATGAAACACAAATACGGATTTTGAGCCTTGAAACGGGCGAGGAACTACCAGCAGGCAAGCAGGGAGAAATTGTTATTAAAAACCCAGGTGTATTTAAAGGGTATTTAAACAGACCTGATGCTACCTCAGAGACACTACAGGACGGTTGGGTTCATACAGGAGATATAGGATATCTTGACGATGAGGGCTATTTATATTTCCTTGGTCGGGTAAAGGAAATGATAAAAAGTTCGGGTTATAGTATTTTTCCGGAAGATGTTGAAGCTCTACTAAACCTCCACCCTGCTATTAGACAATCCGCTGTCATTGGTGTTCCTGATCCTATAAAAGGTGAAGTGGTGAAAGCGTTTGTTGTTTTACATGATAGAGAAAAAGAGAAACTTACAGCTGAAGACCTGATTGCATGGGCAAAAGAGACGATGGCTGCCTATAAATATCCCCGCTATATAGAAATCATTGATCAACTTCCCGCAACACCTTCTGGGAAGGTACTTCGAAAATTACTAAAAGAGGAGTAGGAGAGCGAAACATGGATACTTTAAAGCAACTTACTAATGATCTGCAGGCAAAGAAAGAAGCCGCTCTTTTAGGTGGAGGACCCGAAAAAATAGCCGCACAACATAATAGAGGACTGCTGACAGCGAGGGAGAGAATAAATAAATTAACAGATGAAGGTACCTTTATGGAGCTCGGCATGCTTAATACTTCTGATGTAAAAGGAGCTGAACATAAAAGCTATGGAGATGGACTCATTACAGGTGTAGGTAAAATAAACGGTAGACCTGCGATTATTCAAGCTGGGGACAAGACTGTATTCGCCGGTACAGAAGGCAATGTCCATATTCGTAAATCAAAGAGTATACATGAATTTGCAGTGAAAAACGGCCTGCCTATTTTTTCTCTTCATGAAGGAGGAGGCTTACGTATGCCTGATGGAATGGGGTCTGATGGAATAAGCGATAAATTGTTTCCTCGTGAAATGCTTACCCTTCATCGCCAAGTTCCGACCATGACGGCTATTCTTGGTGATAGCTTTGGCGGTCCAACCTGGGCCGCAGTATCTTCTGATTTCGTTACCCAGCTTCAAGGGACATGTATGGCTATTGCCGGCCCGCGAATGCTTGAACTTGCAAATGGTCAAAAATTAACTCCGGAGGAATTAGGAGGAGTTGATATTCATCATAAATTTACGGGTCAAATTGATGAGGATGGCAGTACAGAAGATGAATGCATTGAGCAGTTAAAAAACTATTTTTCATACATGCCACAACATGCAGGTGAACGGCCGAAAATGAGACAAACGAACGATGATCCCTATCGCCTGGTTGAAGAAGTATTTACTATTTTGCCTCAGCAAAACAATCGTGTATATGATATGAAGAAAATAATTGAAGTGCTCGTTGATGATGGGGTTACTTTTGAGTATCAAAGAAAATTTGGTAAAGGACTCATTACAACTTTTGCTCACTTAAATGGACATTGTGTAGGTATCGTTGCTAACCAGCCAAATCAGTATGCTGGTGCACCAGGACCACAGGAATGTCAAAAGGCAACGGAATTTATTTGTTTATGTGATTCCTACCATATTCCGCTTATTTTCCTGCATGATACACCTGGTTTTCGAATCAGCAGTGAAGCGGAGAAAGCAAAAATGCCGACAAAAATCATGGTATGGAACCAGGCATTGTCGCTAGCAACTGTACCTAAAATATCCGTTGTGATTCGAAAAAGTATTGGTGCTGCTTACGGGAATATGTGCGGCCCAGGAATGGGAGGAGATTTAGTCGTCGCCTGGCCGACAGCAGAGATTAATTTTACCGGTCCAGAAGTTGGAGTCAACGTAGTTTTTGGGAGAGAACTTGCTCACGCTGAAAATCCAAAAGAGGAAAGGCAGAAGCTATTAGAGCTATGGTCTTTTGACAGCTCACCATATAAAGCCGCGGCCAAGCATTTAATTGACGATGTCATACACCCTAGTGAAACGAGAAAATTTCTCTCTCAATCCATCGAATATCTGCTGACTTCTAAGCGTGAAAAAAGTGAACGGCTGTTGTCGACGTGGCCAACCGGTATATAAAGTGAAAGGAACCTGTCCATGATATGGATAGGTTCCTTTATGTTCAAGAATAAGTCATTTATTTTTTCTTTTTTTGCTCTTTGGCAACTATTTTAATTACTTTATATCCCGGTTTCAATTTGATCTTTTTTGTTTCCTTGTCTGTTACTACTTGGTACATCGTATATTTTCGAGGTATATGTTCTAATCGATCGATTTTCTTAATCGTTTCTTTATGAAAATATTTGTGTATTTTCCTCATTTGCTTTTCTTGATTTTCGCCGTAAAAGAATTCATAGGCAAGCTTGAATAGGAAAATAAACACGAAACCAATAAGAAGTGTATAAATAAGAGAATACAATAATGACAAAGTTGACATCCTTTCTTAGAAACAATCTGTTTGCTTAATTAGATGATTATAACGTAATGGTAGTCGTAAATGAAATGAACAATATTCCAAATGTAGGTTTTATGCTTAAATAAGTGCTATTTAGATAGGGTATCTTAAAAAAGTATAAAAATATTTTTATCTTTTGTCCTCTAGGTATGAACAATAAGTTAATTTTATGATAAAGTATGGGTAGAAATCCTTTAATTACGCTGTTTAACAGCTATCTATTGTCCATTCCACGCGGACAAATGTTTTTTAAGGAAAAATAATATAACCTACGAACGCAAATAGGGGGAATCGAGCATGTCCAGTACCATTTTGGAGCAATTTTTAAATGAAAACCTAGAGGATTTAAAAGGGAAGGGTTTAT
The DNA here is from genome assembly GCF_057656715.1 of Neobacillus sp. Soil_C_43. Taxonomy (NCBI): domain Bacteria; kingdom Bacillati; phylum Bacillota; class Bacilli; order Caryophanales; family Bacillaceae; genus Neobacillus; species Neobacillus sp. Soil_C_43. The sequence goes on along the minus strand of NZ_JBDGJV010000006.1, from coordinate 149,210 downwards.
ACAATGTAATTGACCCACTTGAAAGTCCCAACGGCCCATTAATTACGATAAATGGCAGAGAGCTTGTCAATCTTTCTTCCAATAACTATTTAGGTTTAGCAACCGATGAACGATTAAAAAAGGCAGCAGCTGATGCGATCGAAAAATTTGGTGTCGGTGCTGGTGCGGTCCGGACCATCAACGGGACACTTAAACTTCATGTTGAATTAGAAGAAAAATTAGCAGAATTCAAGCATACTGAAGCAGCAATTGCATACCAATCCGGTTTTAACTGTAATATGGCAGCTATTTCTGCTGTAATGGATAAAAATGACGCCATTCTATCTGATGAACTAAACCACGCCTCTATCATTGATGGCTGCCGCCTTTCTAGAGCAAAAATTATCCGTGTCAACCACTCTGACATGGAAGACTTACGTGCAAAGGCCAAAGAAGCGAAAGAGTCCGGCCTCTATAATAAAATCATGGTAATTACTGATGGTGTGTTCTCCATGGACGGGGATGTTGCGTTATTACCTGAAATTGTAAAAATTGCAGAAGAATTTGATTTGATTACATATGTGGATGATGCCCATGGCTCCGGTGTCCTTGGTGATGGGGCTGGAACAGTGAAGCATTTTGGTCTTTCAGATAAAATAGATTTCCAAATTGGGACACTATCTAAGGCAATTGGTGTTGTTGGCGGATATGTGGCTGGCAAGAAGAATTTAATTGACTGGTTAAAGGTTCGTAGTCGCCCATTCTTATTCTCTACTTCTCTAACTCCTGCAGATGTTGCGGCAAGTAAGAAGTCCATTGAAATTTTAATGGAAAGTACGGAACTGAACGAAAAGCTTTGGGAAAATGGTAACTATTTGAAAAAAGGGTTAAAAGAATTAGGCTTCAATATCGGCAACAGTGAAACGCCAATAACTCCATGTATCATCGGGGACGAAGCACTTACTCAACAATTCAGCAAACGTTTGAATGAAGAAGGTGTATATGCAAAGGCGATTGTGTTCCCAACTGTACCAAAAGGAACAGGACGTGTTCGTAATATGCCAACTGCTGCCCATACAAAAGAAATGCTCGATCGAGCTATTGCTATTTATGAGAAAGTCGGCAAGGAAATGGGCGTTATTTAATAAATGAATATGAACGGAACCTCTAGGTATTGGGTGACGTAGCTATAATGGAAGACAGAATTACTTAGCAAAAGTGAAGAGGACGGAGAAACAATGAAGCGAATTTTAATTACAGGTGCCTTAGGTCAAATTGGTTCAGAATTAACCTTAAAACTAAGAGACATATACGGAGCAGATAACGTTATTGCTACAGATATCAAGAAGAATGATAGCGAGGCAGCAAATAGCGGACCGTTTGAAACGGTAGATGTAACAGATTTAAACAAAATGGTAGAAACGGCAAAAAAATACCAAGTAGACACTGTAATGCATTTAGCTGCACTTCTTTCAGCAACCGCGGAAGCAAAGCCTGTATTTGCTTGGAACTTGAATATGGGCGGTCTAATGAATGCATTGGAAACAGCTAGAGAGCTTAATGCTCAATTCTTTACTCCAAGTTCTATTGGTGCATTTGGCCCAACTACTCCTAAAGACAGTACACCACAGGACACGATTATGCGTCCAACCACGATGTATGGTGTCAATAAGGTAGCGGGAGAATTGTTATCGGATTATTATTATCACAAGTTTGGCGTAGATACTCGTGGCTTACGTTTCCCAGGATTAATTTCTTATGTGGCTCTTCCTGGTGGAGGTACTACGGATTATGCGGTCGAAATCTATTATGAAGCCATTAAAAATGGTAAGTATACTTCTTATATTGATAAAGGCACATATATGGATATGATGTACATGCCTGATGCCTTAAATGCTATTGTTAATTTAATGGAAGCAGATCCTTCAAAGTTGATTCACCGCAATTCATTTAACGTAACAGCCATGAGCTTTGACCCTGAGGAGATCGCAACTAGTATTGCTAAGTATATCCCTGGCTTCGAAATTTCATATAATGTCGACCCAGCTCGTCAAAGTATTGCAGATAGTTGGCCAAATTCGATTGATGCAAAAGCTGCTAAAAATGAATGGGGCTTTACTTACGAGTATGATTTAGACAAAATGACACGAGATATGCTTGAAAAACTGCGTAAAAAACTGTAATTGTACAAAAAAACAGCGAAGCAATTGCTTCGCTGTTATCTTTTTACATAAATCAATTTATCTTTTTTCTCGGTCACGCGACCGATAATGGCTGCATGTGACAAGCCTTTTGCATGGAGATCATCAACGTATGTTTGTGCTTCCTCTTCACCCATTGAAATAAGTAAACCACCAGAAGTAATTGCATCACACAGAACAAGCTGCTCCTCAGGGAGAATTCCTTCCTCATAAACAACATCGTTTATTAACCATTGATGATTTGATTTGGATCCACCTGGTACCACACCGTCCTTCGCTAACTGCAAAGTACCTTCTAGCATAGGAACCTGACTATTGGTGATCTCAAAGCTCACATCACTTCCGCGAGCCATTTCACTGCCATGACCCAATAGCCCGAAACCGGTAATGTCAGTAACGGAATGCGGCTGATAATTGGTTAGAACCTCCGAAGCAGTCTTATTCAACATCGCCATTGTTTCCGTAACGATTTGTTCTTGCTCAGCTGTAACCACACTTCTTTTGATTCCGGTTGTCAAAATTCCTACACCAATTGGCTTGGTAATCACAAGGACGTCGCCAGGTTTAGCTCCGACATTTTTCCAAACTTTATCAGGGTGAACAATTCCAGTAACCGAAAGACCAAATTTAGGTTCTTGGTCATCAATTGAATGACCGCCCACAGTAATAGCACCAGCCTCTTTAACCTTATCTGCAGCACCACGTAGGATCTCTGAAAGCATTTCGGCTCCTAGTTTTTTAATGGGAAAACCAACAATATTTAAGACCGTTTTAGGCTGTCCTCCCATGGCATACACATCACTTAATGCGTTTGCAGCGGTAATTTGCCCGAACATATAAGGATCATCCACAATAGGGGTAAAATAGTCTACGGTCTGTATAAGTGCAATTGAATCAGTTAACTTATATACTCCAGCGTCATCAGACGTATCAAGCCCCACTAATAATTCGGGAACAGGTTCTTGTTTAGGTAACAGACGCAAAACTTGCGCCAGGTCCTCAGGACCAATTTTGCAGCCTCAACCAGCTTTTGTTGATAAAGAGGTTAGGCGAATCTTTTCTTGCTCACTCAACATGTCCACCTCCATTCTCATAGTATAACTCTTTAGTTATAAATCCGCACTTAAAAGAGACAAAAGATTTGCGATGGAATAGGGGATGGGGTAAAATAATTCTACTATATAGATAGAGGAAATGTGGAGGTTTACAAAGATGAAGAACTATCATGTCGTCGTTGAATTTTGCATGCAATGAAACTACGCACCAAAAGCCGCGAGTTTCGCGGAAGAGTTGTTTAACCATTTTTATCGAAACATACAAAAACTTGAACTAATCCCAAGCTCAGGTGGGGCATTTGAGGTAACAGTTGATGGTGAAAAAATATACTCCAAGCTGGATACAGGAATTTTTCCTGATACAGATGAAATCATTCAAATAATGGAATCTAAATAATAGGCTATGTTAAAGCATTATGTTGATTTGACACACCTGTTGATTGGAGCGGAAGGCGCGAAGACTCCTGCGGGAGTAGCGGTCTCGGGAGACCCCCGCAGGAGTGAGCGACGAGGAGGCTTCCGGAACGCCCGCGAACCGCTCGCGCCTGGAGCGTAAATCAACAGACAAATGTAACAAAGCCAAATAAAAAAGAAGAGGCCGACTCCATGGTTTATGAGTCGGCCTCTTCTTTTGACGGTAATTGTATTATGTTAACTGATCTTTAAAAAATAATTGCCTATTTAAGCTTAAGGCAAGGTAATAAATCTATTCTTCCCAACACCATTCTTTGTTTTTGATATAAAAATCTCTAAAATACCATTTGTAAAAGTGGCAAAGACCTCTTGTTTTATCACTAAAAAAGGAAAATCGATACTTCGCAACTTTTTGGATTGGTTTTCTGAAGGGGGATATTTTGTAGCAGTGATACATAATTTACTTTGTTCAATATATACTTTAATCTCTGATGCATCATATTCACTTAACAGCGCTTCAACAATCCATTCCTTTTCAGTCTCATAAAGATCGATTCGGAATTGAGTTTGATCTTGATACGATGTTAGAGGATCCAAAAAATAGTTTTCAAGCCATTTTTCTACTAACTCATAATCAAAGGATTGATTTTGAGTTTGTCTTTTTTTAGTCATAATTAAACCCCCTTGCTCGTTTCATTTTATTCATTGGTCCTTAAAATGTGAAACTCCTATGGTATAATGGGGCAAAAGATGGATGAATGAAGGAGTTTTTAAGGTGAAACAATGGTTACGTTCCATACCTGCAGTGCATGAACTTCAAAATCTTGAGAGGTTTTTATATCTCCTTAAAGTAAGCCAGTTGGATTCTGCTCAGCTTACAAAACAATTAAAAGAAGTACTCGATGATATAAGGACTGCTCTAATAGAGGATAGATGGCCAGGTTCTATCCCTGGAACAAACTCTTTTATAGATGATTTATTTCTCATTTTGGAAAATAAATTAGAAAAACAATTTTCCTTTACTATAGAAAAAGTAATTAATGCAACGGGGACTATCCTACATACCAATCTTGGCAGGGCAAGATTAAGCGAGAATGCCATCAATCATGTCGTTGAAACCGCTCGGAATTACTCCAATCTTGAGTATAAGTTAAAAGAAGGGGAAAGAGGTTCACGTCACAGTCATGTTGAAGCACTTATTAAGGAAATTACCGGCGCAGAGGCAGCAATGGTTGTAAATAACAATGCCTCCGCTGTTTATCTTGTCCTAAGAGCACTAGCGAAAAATAAAGAGGTCATCGTTTCAAGGGGACAGCTTGTTGAAATTGGTGGATCCTTTAGAATTTCATCTATTATGGAGGAAAGCGGTGCAATCTTAAAAGAAGTAGGGACAACCAATAAGACACATCTTTTTGATTACGAAGATGCGGTTACTTCTGAGACAGCGATCATTATGAAGGTCCATACAAGTAATTTTAAGGTGATTGGCTTTACAAAGTCTGTGGAAACAGAGGAACTTATTGCACTATCGAAAAGCCATGAAGATGCTATTTTCTATGAGGACTTAGGTAGTGGGGCCCTCTATGACTTCAGAAAACATGGAATTGGAGAAGAACCGGTTGTAAAAGAGGTCATCGAAATGGGGGCAGATATTGTTACTTTTAGTGGCGATAAGCTTCTTGGTGGTCCGCAAGCAGGCATAATTGCAGGCAAGAAAGAAATCATTGATAAATTAAAGAAACATCAGTTAGCACGGGTGGTTCGAGTCGATAAGATGACTTTAGCAGCACTTGAGGGTACACTAATTGATTATGCACGAGGTGAAAATGCCTTGCGAAATATTCCGGTCATTCGTGATTTATTAGTTTCTATTCATGAATTAGACGAAAGATGCCATTCTTTTGTTACCAGATTGTTACAAAGGACAAAGAGATATGAGACAAAAATTTTCAAAGACATTAGTCAAGTAGGTGGGGGAACCATGCCTGATGTCGAGTTGCCAACATTGGTAATAGCCCTTAAACATGATACCTTTACATCCGAACAGCTTGGCAGAAAGTTAAGAACGGAATGCAAGCCAGCTATTGTAGGACGAATCCAAAAAGATGAGTTTATTATCGATCTTAGAACCGTAACAGTTGAAGAAGAGAGCAATTTATTAGATGCTTTAGTATATGTGGACCCCTCTTAAAAAGAGGGGTTTATTTAATAAATTTACATATCATGATGTGTATTATGTTTTGCACGGGTATGGTTGCGATTCTTAACTTTATGAGAACCGCTTAAGGGTTCTGGCTGCCCCGATTGTTTTGGTGCATTTTTTCTCATGTCTTTGCCATCGTTTTTGTTCATTTTTCATCCCTCCTACATATTAGGATGCAAGGATTAAGTCTTTTTATGCTGAATAAATTTTGTTCTTCTGTGCAATTTAACGGTAAACAAAATTAAGGAGTGAAAAAGACAATGCAGAAATATCCTTACAACAAGGACAAGCAACAGGCATTTCAGGCAGCACAGCAAGGATATGAAGAGGTACAAGGATTTTTTAATCAAATTGTAAATGATAGTGCCAATTATGGCCACCAACTAAAGCATCTAAAGAACGAAGTAAATGAAGCATATCAGCAAATTGAAAATGCTTTGGAAGTTGCATCTGAACATCAACGTGCACAATTAGAGCGATTCCAGCAAGATTTACAAAGTATTGTAGCCGAAGTAAATCAGACTGAATAAGGCATTAAACAAAAAAGGGGTCTCGTCCCACTGCTTCAGTGGACGAGACCCCTTTTTTTATTGATTTTTCTTCCGCTTTTTATTGTTCATTTTTTCTTTTACACTTAATCCTTGTTCACTTGCTAGTTCCTCATTAAATCCGGCACCATTTCCTTGTCCCTTAGCAGCATTGGCACCAGGAATGACATGGTTTGACTTGCGTTTCGCCATCTTTTACTCACCTCCTGATAGTGTTACTATTTCCTTTAGACGTTGAAAAATGACAATCAATTGGTTTTTTGAGATAATATTAACGAAAAATTTGATTTTCACGATTTCTGAATTCACTTATGACCAATAAGATTTTCGAAATATTCCGAACAAAATACATAAAAAAACATAAGAAAAACTTATCAATCACAATAACTTTCTTGTTATTTACTTATGTAAAAGGTTGTATTAAGATTAGAATTGTGAGAAAAGTGAAGATGGATGGGAAAATTCAAACTTTTCGACTTTTCATTAAACTTGTATTATGATGACGAACGAGGGGGTTTTTACACATGGTAAAAAATGATGTATTTAATGCGCGTTCTTCTTTTGAAGTAAACGGCAAACGCTACCACTATTACCGTTTAGCAGCATTGGAAGAAGCAGGCATTGGTAATGTTACCAAATTGCCTTATTCTGTAAAAGTATTACTTGAATCTGTTTTACGCCAATATGATGGCCGTGTAATCACAAAAGAGCATGTTGAAAACTTAGCAAAATGGGGAACAGCAGAGCTTAATGAGGTGGATGTACCATTTAAGCCTTCACGTGTTATCCTCCAAGACTTCACTGGTGTTCCAGCAGTAGTAGACCTTGCTTCTTTAAGAAAAGCAATGGCTGACCTTGGTGGAGATCCAGATAAAATCAACCCTGAAAAAACAGTTGATCTTGTTATTGACCACTCTGTACAAGTTGATGCATATGGTTCAGCTGATTCATTAAAAGTAAACATGGATCTAGAATTCGAACGTAACGCAGAGCGCTACCAATTCTTAAGTTGGGCTCAAAAGTCATTCAATAACTACCGTGCAGTTCCACCAGCAACTGGTATCGTTCATCAAGTAAACCTTGAATACTTAGCAGACGTTGTTCATGTTGCTGAAACTGACGGCGAACTTGAAGCATATCCAGATACATTAGTAGGAACTGATTCACATACTACCATGATTAACGGTCTTGGTGTTCTAGGATGGGGCGTAGGTGGTATCGAAGCAGAAGCAGGTATGCTTGGACAGCCTTCATATTTCCCTGTTCCTGAAGTAGTAGGGGTTAAATTAACTGGTGAGCTTCCAAACGGAGCTACTGCAACTGATTTAGCTTTAAAAGTTACTCAAGTACTTCGCAGTAATGGAGTAGTTGGTAAATTTGTTGAATTCTTTGGACCTGGTGTATCAGTACTTCCACTTGCTGACCGTGCAACTATTGCCAACATGGCCCCTGAATATGGTGCTACTTGCGGTTTCTTCCCGGTTGACGGTGAAGCAATTGAGTACTTACGCTTAACTGGCCGTGAAGAAGAACAAATTCATGTTGTTGAACAGTATTGCAAAGCAAATAGCTTGTTCTTTGATGCATCTTTTGAACCTGTTTATTCAAATGTGGTTGAAATTGATCTTTCAGTAATTGAACCAAATCTTTCTGGTCCTAAGCGTCCGCAAGATTTAATTCCACTTTCAAAAATGAAAGAGGAATTCACAAAAGCTGTTTCTGCACCACAAGGAAACCAAGGTTTCGGTTTACATGCTGACGAACTTGCAAAAGAAGCAACAATTAAATTCAATAACGGTGATGAAGCTGCCATTAAAACAGGTGCAGTTGCGATTGCTTCTATCACTAGCTGTACAAATACTTCCAACCCATATGTTCTTGTTGGAGCAGGACTTGTTGCGAAGAAGGCTGTTGAGCTTGGAATGGAAGTTCCTAAATTTGTAAAAACTTCTTTAGCACCTGGTTCAAAGGTTGTAACTGGATACCTTCGTGATTCTGGTTTACTTCCATATTTAGAACAAATTGGTTTTAACCTTGTTGGTTACGGCTGTACAACATGTATCGGTAACTCCGGTCCATTAAAAGAAGAAATCGAAAAAACTATCGCTGAAAACGATCTTTTAGTTACATCTGTTCTTTCAGGTAACCGTAACTTTGAAGGCCGTATTCACCCGCTTGTAAAAGCTAACTACCTTGCTTCTCCACCACTTGTGGTTGCATATGCCCTTGCTGGAACAGTTAATATTGATTTCGGCTCTGAAGCAATTGGTAAAGATAAAGACGGTAACGATGTATTCTTCAAGGATATTTGGCCATCAACTGCTGAAGTAAATGATGTAGTTAAACGTACTGTCACTCCTGAATTATTCCGTAGAGAATACGAGAATGTGTTCGGTGATAACGAACGTTGGAACGAAATTAAAACTAGCAATGAGCCATTATACACTTGGGATGAAGATTCAACTTATATTGCTAACCCACCATTCTTTGAAGGTTTATCACCAGAACCTGGTACGGTTGAACCTTTAGCAGGACTTCGTGTTGTTGGGAAGTTTGGTGACTCTGTTACAACGGACCACATTTCACCTGCAGGAGCAATTGGTAAAAATACTCCAGCTGGTAAATACCTATTAGAAAAAGGCGTTCAACCGCGTGATTTTAACTCTTACGGTTCCCGTCGTGGTAACCACGAAGTTATGATGCGTGGAACGTTTGCAAACATTCGTATCCGTAACCAAATCGCACCTGGTACAGAAGGTGGTTTCACAACTTACTGGCCAACAGGCGAAGTTACTTCCATTTACGATGCTTGCATGAAGTACAAAGAAAATGGCACTGGACTAATGGTTCTTGCTGGTAAAGATTACGGAATGGGCTCATCTCGTGACTGGGCTGCTAAAGGAACAAACCTTTTAGGTATTAAAACTGTCCTTGCAGAAAGCTTCGAGCGTATCCACCGTTCAAACCTAGTATTAATGGGTGTGCTTCCACTTCAATTCAAGGATGGCGATAGCGCTGAAACTCTTGGATTAACTGGTAAAGAGACATTTGAAGTACAAGTAGACGAAAATGTAAGACCACGTGATCTTCTAAAAGTTACAGCTACTGACGAAGCTGGTAACAAGAAAGAATTCGAAGTTCTTGTTCGTTTCGATTCTGAAGTTGAAATTGACTACTATCGTCACGGTGGAATTCTACCAATGGTTCTACGTGAAAAATTACAAGCTTAATAAAAAAACACCATGCCAATTGGCATGGTGTTTTTTCTCCATCTTTCGTAGGAAGTGTTTGACAATATCAATGAACCTCTAATAAAATGAATCTAACAAACGAAAAGGAATGATTAAGTACCGATGAAGTTATAATCTTATTTTTCAGTACATGATTCGAAAAACGAAAAATGTTGAACCTGAAGAATAGGATTAATCTGTCCTTTTTTATGTCCTGATCGTACATGTATAACAATGCAAACCTTTAAACAGGTTTATTTGTTGTCTCGTTTTTACGGGAATTCATGATATTTTTAGACATAAATCTCTCTTTCAGGTTCATTGAAGGGAGTTTTTTTATGCTTATAAATCAAAAAACAATATTAAAAGTTACTGGTTTAGATAAAAACTTTCAATTACGAAAGGTATTAGACCAGATTCATTTTGAAATCAAAAACGGGGAAAGAATCGGTCTGGTTGGCTATAATGGCACTGGAAAAACAACTTTGGCAAATATTCTCTTCGGAAAAATACTACCTGATCAAGGACACATCGAAAAGCGAGAGGATTTAAAAATTGGGTACCTTTCGCAATCGATTGATTATGAAATGAACGATTTTCACGAGTCAATATTCGGGAGTGCCAATAATACGATGTACCAGCATACGAAAGAGCTTGGGCTCAAGAAAGTCTATGATTGGGAGGAAACACGCCTATCCCATCTAAGCGGTGGAGAAAAATTAAAGCTTGCCTTATCTATGATTTGGTCATCCAAACCAGATTTCTTAATTCTAGATGAACCCACTAATCATTTAGATTTTACAGGGATTGAATGGCTGGTGTCCGAATTAGAAAAATTCCATGGGCCAGTTTTGATTATCTCCCATGACCGACATTTTTTAGACAGAACGGTTAAACGTATATTTGAATTAGAAAATAGTAAGATTCATTTTTACAATGGGAACTACAGCAACTACCGGAAAGAAAAACAACAACGAATGGAGGCGCACCGGCACCAATATAATGTACAACAAAGTCAAATAGAATCAGTTGAAAAGCAAATGGAACAGCTAAAGTCTTGGTCTGATAAGGCACACCAGACCTCAACCAAGCAAAGTAGGGATCACGGATATAAGGAATACCACCGAGCAAAAGCGAAAAAAAGAGATAATCAAGTCAAATCTAAAATGAAACGGTTGCAGAATGAATTAGAGAAAAATAAGATTGAGAAACCGCTTGACGAAGCAGCAGTTAGATTTCAATTTGAGAATCAAGGAAAAAGAGGGAGACGAATTATTGAGGCAAAGAATCTTGGAAAAGGTTTCACAGACGGTACTCTTTTTCATGAAACCCAATTCTACATTAATCATGGAGAACGGATTGGACTGTTAGGTGAAAATGGCTGTGGGAAGTCAACTTTACTAAAAATGATATTAGATCAGGAGAGCGTCTCATTTGGGGAACTGTGGAGGAGTGACTCTATACAGATTGCCTATTTGAGCCAGGATGTAGCTGACTTGCCAGTAGAAAAAACGGCGATCGAGGCCTTGGATTTTACAGATAGGGAAAGTATTCTTAAGGCTAGGACTTTGCTTGCCAATTTAGGGTTAAAGGAAGCTTTTATTACAAAGCCTATTTCTACATTAAGCTTAGGAGAACGGACGAGAGTCAAGCTTGTGGAGATGTTAATGAAGGAATATGATGTTCTCATTTTAGATGAGCCTACCAATCACTTGGATTTACCTAGTAGAGAGCAGCTTGAAAGGACGTTAGCTGATTTTACTGGGACAATAATTACTGTGTCACATGATTATTATTTTCTTAATAAACTGTGTGATCGATTGTTGGTGTTTGAAGGCAAACAAATAAAGCGAGTGGAAATGAAGCCTGAGGAGTATTTAAATAAAAATGAGAAGGGGGGACAAAGTTCTAAGGAACAACTTTTAATTATTGAAAACAGAATTGCTTCTATTCTGGGTGAATTATCAACGATCGATCAAAAAGATTCGAAATATCTTGTTTTAGACCAGGAATTCAATGAACTTCTTAAACAAAAACGAAATTTTAACAACTAAAAACCTGAAGAGAGCCTAAATATATGCTCTCTTCAGGTTTTTTTCATAGTTTATTTGCGGTAACTTCATTCTTATTTGCGAAAAAGTATATTTTATTTGCGTAAAACATGCTTTTATTTGCGATAAATCGCCCTTTATTTGCGTAAAGCATCCTTTTATTTGCGTACCACAATTTCCCTTAATTTTTAGCCATTAACGAAAGTAGCTCTTTCTCTCTTTCTGCTCGCATTCCTGATTTCCACTCATCCTGAGCTATATGTCGAGTCTTTTCCCACTCATAAATATCCGATATGCTCTCGTCCAGCATCCTGAACGTAAGTCCACTTTTCACTGCCTTATTATTATTGATTGAAAAAGTACCCTTCCAAGGCTTTTCAAGTTCAGGAGATAGTGGGGCATTTTCTGGAACCCATAAAGGCATTTCAGTCCAAGGTGCAACCTTTTGTTCAAGCAGGAACTCCTCATCAGCCCATACAATTTCAGCATCAGAACCAGTAACTCTTAAGCATGCGTCTATGAATTGTTTCATCGTTAGAGGATAATCAGGTCCTGTTGCATTAAACGTTCCAGAGGTACTATCTGTCATCATCTTCAAAATCCACTTCGAAAGGTCTTTGTTATCTATTAGCTGTACTCGTCGGTTCTCATTTCCGGGCACTAACACGTTTCCACCCTTTGCCACCCTATGTACCCAATAAGGAATACGATCTGTATAGTCATTAGGACCAATTAATTGCCCAGCTCGTACATTCAATACTCTGCCAGGCATATTCATTTCTGCAATCCTTTCGCATAATGCTTTAAAATGTCCGTAATACTCATAAACAGGACCATTCACATCCTTTGAAAGCTCATTTGATTTCTCAAAAGACATGTCTAACACAGGATAGGTTTCATCTAAATTTTCTGGTACCCAGTCCTGATATACGGAGATACTGGAAATAAATGAATACTGGTTAACATGATCCTTTAATAACTCAGTTGATTTTTTTACGGTAGAAGGAATAAAACCGCTAGTATCCAAAACCGTATCCCAATAGCGGTTTTTAAGCTCGCACAAGTCTCCAAACCGATCGCCAGTAATGATTTCAACATCCTTAAGACCTACGTTTTGATACCCACGATTAAAAATCGTAACTTCATGATTTTGAGATAATGCTTCTTCAACGAATGTTCTCCCTAAAAATCTGCTTCCGCCTAAAACTAGTATTTTCAAAAATAATCATCTCCTCTCACATACTTCATCTTAACAAATTTCTTGATAATTCTGTTAATGATAAGAAATCTAATTTTCAATTATGAAAGTATTGCATATGTCATGAATATTGTTAAAATTACAAAGGTAGTAGTACTTTTAAAAATACAATACTTCTGAGTGAACAATGAGGAGATGTTTTTTATGGAACACGCTTTTTTACAATCCGTATCTTATGATAATGGGATATTAAAAATATTAGATCAAACCAAAATTCCAAATGTTACAGAATTTCTTGAAATTACTAAAATTGAAGATGCATGGGACGCCATTAAACAATTAAAGGTTCGTGGTGCACCGGCAATCGGAATAGCCGCTGCTTATGGACTAGTAGTGGGAATAAAGGATGCGCCTGAGAATTCCTTCGACGATTTTTATACTTATTTTAAAAAGCAAGCTGATTATTTAGCTACCTCACGGCCAACTGCGGTCAACTTATTTTGGGCGTTAAAGCGGATGGATGAGCGTGCACAAAAAGAGAAAGACCAACCTGTTCAACAAATAAAAGCTGCACTCGAAAATGAAGCACATACCATCCGTAATGAGGACGAAGAGGTTTGCCGAACAATCGGAGAACATGCGTTAACACTATTAAATGATGGAATGGGCGTCCTTACCCATTGTAATGCAGGCGGAATTGCAACCGCAAGATATGGAACAGCTCTAGCACCCCTATACCTGGCAAAAGAAAAAGGTTGGAATATCAAAGTATTTGCAGATGAAACAAGACCGCTTCTACAGGGTGCTCGTTTGACAGCCTGGGAACTTATGCAAGCTGGAATTGATGTCACTCTAATCACTGATAATATGGCTGCAATGGTTATGCAAAAAGGTTGGGTGCAAGCAGTTATTGTGGGATGTGACCGAGTAGCTGCGAATGGTGACATAGCAAATAAAATTGGAACCTATGGAGTAGCGTTATTAGCTAAAGCCCATAATATCCCGTTCTATGTAGCTGCACCTATTTCAACAATCGATTTAGAAACTAAAACTGGGGATGAAATCCCGATTGAAGAACGCGAGGCGGCTGAAATTACTGAAGGTTTTGGAAAAAGAACGGCTCCCGAGGGTGTGAAGGTATTTAATCCAGCTTTTGATGTGACGCCACATGAGCTTGTAACAGCTATTATAACAGAAAAGGGAATCCTAACAGGAAATTACCAAGAAGAGCTTCCAAAACTTTTTAAATGAAAAAAGTGGAAAGCGGGTATGTACATGATTTCTGAAATTAAATATAAAAAACAAATTTGTGAAATTGGAAAAAGGATCTATGACAAAGGGTTTGTTGCTGCAAACGATGGAAACATTTCGATTCGGCTTAGTGAGGATGAATTTCTTATCACCCCTACAGGTGTTAGTAAAGGTTTTATGACACCAGAAGTGATCGTCAAAGTGAATGCGGCGGGTGAAGTATTGGAGGGGGACTACCGTCCGACTTCTGAAATGAAAATGCATATGCTTGTGTACCAAGAGAGGCCTGACATACAAGCTATTGTGCATGTACATCCACCCTATGCCACTGCGTTTGCTATAGCAGGAATCCCTTTAGATCAAGCCATAATGCCAGAGTCTGTAGTCTATCTTGGTACCATTCCTGTGGCAGAGTATGGGACCCCTTCAACGGAAGAAGTGCCAAATGCGGTGAAGAAATATGTGTACGACCATCAAGGGGTCTTATTAGAAAACCACGGAGCGTTAACATGGGGAAGAGACCTTGAACATGCCTATTTCCTAATGGAATCGATGGAATTTACCGCGAAAATTAATTGGATCGCCAAGCAATTAAACGGGGATCGGGAGTTATCAAAGAAACATGTTCAAACTTTAGTTGACATGAAAACTAAAATGGGTATAAAAGGAAATTCGCCCATTGGTGTTGATACTGAACTTGGAGTTCATGCAACGAAACGTATTCCTACAATGGAAAAAAACTTATCAAAACAGGATCTTCAGACGATTGTTGAGAACGTAACAAAAAATATATTGGACGAGTTAAAGAAACATTTGTAGGTAGGAAGCAAGCCATTTGTGCTTGCTTTTTCCTTTTTTCCTTCCTATCATTTAAGTTTATGGCTATGTTAAAGTTGTCTGTTGATTTCCGTTCCAGGCACTTCGCTTTCCGCGGGCGTTCCGGGAGCCTCCTCGTCGTTCCTCCTGCGGGGTCTCCCGAGACCGCTACTCCCGCAGGAGTCTTCGTGCCTTCCACTCCAATCAACAGGGTATAAAAATCAACAATGTTCTTTAACACAGACAAGTTTATAAAATTGTCACAGTTTCGGCATATCCCAGTTTTGTTTCAACTGAGTTTATAGTGTAAAATCGATGTAGCAGATTAAGAAACAAAAGGAGGAGTCGGGGATGATAAAGAAAATAATTGCTGCCGTTGTTTTGGTTTCTCTCCTAACAGTAGCAATTGTACAAGCAATGGATAAAAAGACAGAGGCACCAGAAACGACCAGTCAAGCTACTGCTAATAAAGAAGGTCTATCGATAGGAGCAAAAGCACCCGATTTTGAATTAAAAACATTAACAGGTGAAACCGTGAAGCTCTCCGACTTAAAAGGGAAAAAAGTTATGCTTAACTTCTGGGCTACCTGGTGTCCACCATGTAAAGCAGAAATGCCTGAAATGGAGCAATTTTCTAAGCAGGCTGGAGATGATGTCGTTATTCTTGCAGTTAACATTGACCCACAACTGGATGTCCAAGGTTTTGTTAACGAAAACAAGATTACCTTCCCCGTCCTCTTAGATGCTGAAGACAAAGTGAATGAAGCCTATCAGGTATTATCTATCCCAACCACGTATTTTATTAACTCAAAAGGGGTTATTAAAAATAAATTTACGGGATCAATGAACCTAGATGTGATGAAGGACTTTACCGAAAAATTAAAATAGTACTGAAGACATTGGTTTTGGCCGATGTCTTTTTTCTTTCCCTTCTATCAAATAAAAGAAAAAACTCTTTTTAATTAATTTTCAAAAAGTTGTAATAATTGAAACCGTTTCCGGGCATAATAACTGTTACAATAGGAAATAAGGAAGGTGATACTAATGAGAAAACCTAGAAAACGCTCATTTGCAGAACTTGTTTTAGAAAATAAATCACAACTATTAAAAGATCGTGCTGCAATGGAAAAAATTGAACAGCGCCTAGAAGAAAAGCGTCTCGGAAAAGCTGAGTAACCTCAAAAGTTTACCAATTATGTTTTCCATCCTTATGGACAAAATGTTACTAAGGAGGGATAGCAACTATGGGTAAAGGATATCAAACAAAACGTTTTCAACCAGACCATGTTGGAACACAACCACGTGGATTCAGTGGGAATAAGGGAAAAAAAATGAATGATACTTCAGGAAAACACGCTCAGGTAATTCAAACTAAGGGCGAATAATAGATGAATGGATAAGGCCTACTATTCAGTGGGTCTTTTTTATGCTAATGTTAAAATTTCATTTTTTTCTCTGTGATATTTTTTTGCTACCGTTACAAACTATATCTGTAGTAAAAACATTCTAAGGAGGAATTTGACAATGGCCTACAATAACAAACCAAATCCTGATGATCGTAGCGATAATGTAGAGAAACTTCAATCAATGATTCATAATACAATTGAAAATATGGAAGCGGCTGAAGAATCGCTTGCTTTTACCGACAGTGAGCAACAGCGCCAACAAATCGAATCGAAAAATCAACGGAGACGTGAAAGTATCGACTCATTCCGCTCAGAAATCAAAGACGAAGCCCAAAATCAACAAAGCTAAAGATTAAGAAGAAGAACCTGTTCCGTTTTTGGACAGGTTCTTTTTTCACCTATATTGCCTCCTTAGTACAGGATATTTCTTTTGCTTAGACTTGTTATGGTAAGATAGAAGGGAAATTTTTAAAAAGAAGTGATGACCTTGAAACAACTAACTAATCAACGAACTCCATATACGGAACAAATTAAACAGTGGGAAAAGGAACTTAACGAAACCGGTGACCTTTCTAATGAAAGTCAGCTTATTAGTGCAATCAGTCAGGAAACGGATCCTAAATCCCTATCCAAGCTTTTAACTCTCGGGGCACGATCAAGGCAAGGTCGGGATAAAGGGGATACTTTAGCAGCTGTTTGGTATGCAAAAGCCCTCGAACTTGACCCTGAAAACCAAAGGGCAAAGGAATTTAGCATTCAATCTGACTGGAAGAAAATGAAGGATTTTCTGGCTACACTTTCGTTCCCTCCTATAAGAGAAACTGATAACCGTACGGCCAAGAAAAAAACAGCTGAGCAGTACATAGATATTTGCCAAAGCTTTTTAAACGCATCAGAAGAACAATTGAAGGATTTACAAACAAAAGTAGACATAGCTTCCACGATGGTGAATAAACAGCTTTTTCTTAAATACCAGAAACTATCTGAATTACTATTGACTGCCATAGAGGAAACAGGAAGTCTGTTAAAAGCAGCGAAAGAATATGATCAATCAATTACCGGCGTATTCCATACATCTACTTTTTTTGAGGATTTAAAATTGCACATGGCCAACGTTGATGAAATAAAAAGAACGTGGGAGCAGCAATTTCTTGAAGAACAACCCTCGGAAATCACAGCAGAAAACGCATTGGATGAATTAAATAGTATGATTGGAATGGATTTAGTTAAAAAACGCGTGAATGATTTTTACCGATTCCTAAAATACCAGAAGCAACGTAAAGAGCTTGGTTTTCAAGTTAAAGATGAACTAAGTTTAAATATGATCCTAACAGGAAACCCCGGAACTGGTAAAACAACACTTGCTCGTTTATTGGCAAAAATTTATTATGAGTTGGGCGTCCTTCCACGGGAAGAAGTAATTGAGACAGACCGCTCGCAATTAGTCGGGGGCTTTGTAGGACAAACAGAGGAAAATGTTCGATCTATCGTTGAAAAGTCCATTGGCGGTGTATTATTTATTGATGAAGCCTATAGCTTAAAACGCGAGGGGCAAACGGGAAATGATTATGGTCAATCTGCCATTGATACCCTGGTTTCACTGATGACCGGAAGTGAATACGGTGGAAGGTTTGCGGTCATTTTAGCTGGGTATCCTGAAGAAATGCGCTCGTTCATAGATGCCAATCCTGGATTACGCAGCCGTTTTCCTCAATCAAATTTTATCCATTTACCTAATTATTCGAACGATGAGTTAATTCAGATAGCCGAAAAAGTGGCCTTAGACAACGATTATCTTCTTACTGAGGAATCAAAAAGCGAAATTGAGCTTCGGCTTGAACAAGAACGAGTGGATGAAACTTTTGGAAATGCGAGAACAGCACGAAATATTGTTTTAGATGCCATTTTTAAAAAGGGGTCAGAAAAGCAATCTGTAGAAAATGATCTTTTAGATTATATGCTCCTTAACAAAGAAGATTTTCGTTTGGAAAAAGAGCACAGCACAGATTCACCACAGGAGAAACTGGACCAGCTCATTGGTCTTAACGCCTTAAAAGAAGAAATGAGATCATTAATATCGTTTGTAAAAATGCAACAGTTTAGAAGAAAACAGGGATTACCGACAGTACCCATTCAACTTCATTCTGTATTTACCGGAAATCCTGGTACAGGTAAAACAACTGTGGCTAAAATTTATGCTGAGTACTTAAAAGAATGCGGGATTCTAAAACGAGGGCACCTTATTGTAGCTAGCAGGGCAGATTTTGTTGCTGGTTATGTAGGTCAAACTGCCGGGAAAACAAAGAAAAAGATTAAGGAAGCACTAGGTGGTGTGTTATTCATTGACGAAGCATATTCTCTTCTTAGTCATTCAAACAGTGATTTCGGGAAAGAAGTTATTGATACACTAGTCGATGAAATGACAAAGCAAAACGAAAACCTTGTGGTTGTCTTAGCAGGTTACCCAAATGAAATGGATCAGCTCTTAGAGAGCAATCCAGGGCTTCGCTCAAGGTTTAAAAAATACTTCCTATTCCCTGATTACTCTTCAGAAGAGCTACTTGAAATTATGGCCACTTATGCTGAAAGCTTTCAATACCACTTAACTGAGGATGCAAAGAAGCGATTGTTTGAGACAATTGAAACAGAAGATTCCAGAGGGAACGGACGTTTTGCTACAAACGTGGTGGATGAAATGATTCAAGCACAGGCTTCACGGCTAATGAATTTAGAACAGGATCAGGAACTTATAGAAAAATCAATGTTCCTTGAAGCAGAAGATGTTAATGAAGCCTTAAGTAAAATAAAAAAATATTAAAGTAATGAGAGGAACGTTGTCCGTGGAGAACTTTTTTATTTCAACAAGGGAGATTCAACTTTATTATGCAGACACAGATATGATGGGTGTCATTTACCATGCAAATTATTTAAAGTTTTTTGAGCTAGGCAGAACAGGGTTTATTGAAGATCTTGGCTATAATTACTTAGCAATGGAAGAGTCTGGTTACTATGCTCCCGTATATGATATTCAAATCACTTACAAAAAACCGTTACGCTATGGCGATAAGGCCTTTGTTAAAACGTGGGTAGAGTTAAACGATGGAATAAAAACGATTTATGGATATACGATTATTAATGGGAACGAAGAAATATGTGCAGAAGGAAAGTCTACGCATATTATTGTTAAAAAGGATAATTTCAGACCTACCTCCTTTAAAAAAGCCTTCCCAGAATGGTATTTAAAATATGAGGAAGTAAAGAAAAAATAACTGAGGGCTCTTCGAAAAAGCACTTATTTCCTAGATAGTTAAAGTTTGGGGTGACGTAGTGGCATTCGGTATTAAGAGACAGGAAATTATAGATTGGAAAAGAAAAATTGACAGGGGAGAAATTGCTTTTTTAACTCATTATTGGCTGGATGACCGCTTTCCGGGAGCAAATACCGTAACTAAGGTAGGTTGTCAAGATCTTGAAAAACTTGCTGCCTGGGGTAAAAGGTATGGTTTAAAAAAGGAATGGATTCATTACAGAAAAGATGGGTATTCTCATTTTGATTTAATTGGAGATAGGGGTAAAGAAGTTTTACAAAGGGCGGGCTTAACAGAGCATATATGGAGTGAATAAATAGAGGCTGGCTCATCAATGAGTCAACCTCTATTGCTTTTTATTTATGATAGTTAAAAATAGGTTCTTCATACGTTTCTTGATAGTCAATTGTTAAATCATGATTATCAAAGAACCATACATCCTTTTCTTCAATAAAGAAGACAATTCCGTCAACCTCAGTTTTTGTACCAATATCTATGGGTTCGTCTGTTGAGATTCCTAAAGAAAAACCACTTTGTACTGTGCTGCATCCTCCGTACCGAGCAAAAAAGCGAACATAATCACCATTTTTAAGACTTAGTTCTCTTTTGTACCATGCTACAGCCTCATTTGTAATATGTATATTCATGTAAGAGACTCCTTTCTAGCTGCTAATCATTTTATTATATAAGAAAAGCGGATGAGAATCGAATGATTCGAATTTTATAACGGCAAAACTACCCAGCCAAGAAGTAATAAAAGGATCGTAATGATGCTATGAATAATAAAGGAAGGGAGTAAACTCTTTGATTTAACAGTGACGAAGCCAAATACAACACCCAATAGGAAATAGAACAAACTTATTTTTATCGAGTAACCAAACATCGTTGTATATAGCCCATAAGCAGCACTACTTAGTAAGATACCCATACGCTTGCTGCTCATTCGGATAAACTGCGGACATAATATTCCCCGCCACAATAATTCTTCTAAAAGCGAATTCAATCCAGAAAATAGTAGAATCAAACTGATCTTTAAGATAGTCCATTCTCCCGCCTTCACTACAAGGACAAGAATTACACTTAACACAAGCAGCGTTAGTATGAAATAAAAAAGCTGAAAGAAGGAGATCGAGACTTGGCTGGTTATTTGAATGGGTGAATTCCTTATTAAGCTTATGTAAGAATAGCCAGTAGGCTTATTGAATTTCTTTGTCACATAGGTTATTAGTAAAATTGGGATTGTCCATAACAATTGACTTATTAATACAAGTGCAAAAGGCGATAGCGGGTACGCACCGATAAAATGGTCTACGTAGCCAATGAGTAAATTACCTAGAAAAAATGCAACGATCAACCAGACAAATAGCCGGTTGTTTTCCTTAAAGAAAGTAACCAGTATTAGTAAACCTAAAAGAATTATAAAAAAAAGCGAATAAAAACTTCTTGTAAAAAGGAAGGACATAATAGTAAATAATCCACCTAACAACAAACCTTTAGAGTATCTAGTGTCCATACCTATTTCTCCTTTCTCACAATTTGTTCATTAGAAAAAAGCCCCGTCTTAACGGAGCCATTGTTTCATATGTTGTTGAATTTCCTTGTATTTTGCATCTGCATTCGAAAGCCCAAATGTTGCTGCATGCTCTAATGGAACAACCTTAAAGTGGTGATATTTTTGACTAGTGACATAGGTTGGAAAGAAGAGTGGATTCGAAATTTCGATTGTTGTCCCTTTGTCTGTAATTTGTTTAGTTACATCGATAGTGGCTAAACCGCCAATGTCTTTATAATTATTATTCTGAGCAGAAATAAAGTTGCCTAATGAATAAACCACAAATGCTTTCCTGCCATCAGTTGTGTTGAGCCATTCCATAGGTTGAAGGACATGAGGATGAGAGCCAAATATGATATCCACACCTTCATTTGCCAAGAAACGCGCTAAATCCTTTTGATTATTGGTAGGAATTCGTTGATACTCAATCCCCCAATGGATGCTCATCACGACTATATCCGCTGCATTTCTTGCTCGATGGATTTCTCCCTTCATTTTCTCACGGTCAATCAAGTTGACAAGAAAATCCTTCCCTTTGGGTAAGGGAATTCCATTTGTTCCGTATGTGTAAGAAAGGAAGCAGATTTTAATTCCATTTTTATTTATAATCCTTAAATTTTGTTGATCCTTATCATCTATAAAGCTCCCCACATATGGTAATCCTATACTTTGTAAGTAGGCAGCTTCTGATTGAACTCCTTTAAACCCTCTATCTAATGTATGGTTATTGGCGGTTGAAACGATATCGACACCTGTATGAATGAGGGCATCAGCTACCTCATGGGGACTATTAAAATTAGGGTAACCTGAAAGTCCCAGTTCCAAGCCTCCTAGCATGCTTTCTTGATTTGCTGTTAAAATGTCTGGTTTTTCTAATAGCGCTTTCATATTTTCAAACATTGGATCGAAATAATAATCTTTTCCATTGAAGGCATCTTGGTAGACTACATCGTGGATCAGTATATCCCCAATTGCTCCAATCGTTACTTTTTCAATCAGCTTTCGATTTGTTAGTTGGAAAGGCCGCGTACTATGATTTTTTGAAGGATAATTTTTCTTTTCGTTTTTTACTTTTTGCTCATTCACGAAGAGAATAGAGGCAAGAGTGGTACAAATAATAATAATTAAAACAGAGGTAATAAAAGCTTTCTTTCTCATAAATTTCTCCTTGTATGAGCTTGTTCAGGCAAATTATTTTCGTACTCCTTGATAATACTATAATATATTAGTATGATTTTTTAAATTTTTATTTGGACAAAGAATAAGAAGATAGGGGCGTGAATCTGATGTTTCGTATTACAGGGAATGCTCATAAGATATTACAGGATTCAATAAACAAAGAAAAAAAGACGGAGAATGAAATACTTTATATCCGATTAAGCATGGGAATTGGTTGAGGTGGGCCAAAATTAAATCTGTCTCTGGAAGAGCGGAAAATTCAAGGGGATCTTACTTTTGAGTTCGATGACCTAACTATCCTTATTCATGAAAAAGAGTTTGTTTACTTCGATCACACAAAGCTCGATTATATTGACGATGTATTAGGAAATAAAAAATTCCATCTATTAAGAATGTAGGAAAAAGGCTGGCCCATTAAAAGTCAACCTTTTTCTAAAAATAAATCTTTATGACTCTTCTAATTCATCAAGAAACTGAAGTAATTCCTCAAAATTTCTAGTAACTTTTATCTGAGAACAGTCTGTTCCTTCCTCAGGGTTCATAAACTCGACAATAAAGTCATTTACATCAGTGCTCTCTGAAACAACGGTTGAAAAAATAAGTTCTTGTTTAACAATTTGCAATTTTATCCCCCTCATGAACTGACGCTTATTCCTACTTCTATTCTATAGGAAATAAAAGGGATATGACTGAAGGGATTTCGACATTTTTATGAAAAATGGCTATAAAAGAACCGATTCGGTTCCTTTATAGCCATTTAATTTTTGGTTCTGTCTTATTGACGATCCTCTTAATATTTGCCCGGTGGCGGTAAATGACAAATGATGCTAATAACGTTACAGCAATTAGTAACGGGACATTCCATATGACCAGTGCGTAAATGACTGCACAGAGACCTGCAATCATAGAGGATAACGAAACATATTTTGTTATGTACAGACTGAGAAAAAAGACAACCAAAACTGTGATAAACATAAATGGAGCACAGAGTAGTAAAACTCCTCCTGAAGTGGCAACCGCTTTACCTCCACGGAATCCCGCAAAAATTGGGTAAGTGTGACCAATAACAGCAAGGACACCAGCTAGTAATGGGTTAATGTCTACCTGAAAGAGGTAGGGTAAGGAAGCTGCTAAGGTTCCTTTCAAAATATCAGCAAGAGTAACGGCAATTCCAGCTTTCACTCCAAGTGTTCGAAAAGTGTTCGTGCCTCCTAAATTTCCGCTTCCGTGCTGACGAATATCGGTTTTATAAAACGTTTTACCAATGATTAACCCTGAGGGGATTGAGCCGAGCAAATAGGCAAGGATCAAGACTAATATAATTTGAACCATTCAAAATTTCTCCTTCGATAAAAGATCCAGTTCTTTTATTTTACCATGTATTGATTAAAAAACACTATTGCTTTCTTGATTAACTTTAATTATTAGTGAAGAAAGGGCTGAAAGAGACTCTAAAAATTCCTTCTCAATTGCAATAAGATACCTTAGGATAGAAATAAGGAGGAAGGGAAACATGGCGCGTCTAGAATATACAAAAAATAATAAACTATCAACTAAATGGATAATTGGCGGATTAATAAGTACTATTTTACTTATTATTTCTTCTATTTTTCTTATACTTTATCCATTTGCATCCACAGAGAAAATGACCTATTTTCAAGGTCAGCATCCAATCCTTTTCATGGGAAAGCAACAAGGAAATGCCCTTATTGAAGGAAAGACTTTGTATGTGCCACTTTCATTTGTGAAAAAAAATATTGATGACACGATCCATTATGATGAGAAATCAAAATCCGTTATTTTCACTTCAACAGATAAAGTAGTACAAATGCCAACTGATTCACTAAGTTATTATGTGAATCAAAAGCCAGTAAATTTACAACTTTCTCCCATTCTTACAAAGAATGGAGAACTGTATATAGCCCTTGATCCAATCCTTTCTTTTTACCCTCTTCAATATAAAACATTACCTGAAAGTGATGCGTTATGGATTCAACAGGATGGCGATCAATACGAGATTGGTAGGTTAACAGAGAAGGAAATTAATAAAGAGAAGCTTAGACTCCGCACAAAGACCACCTGGCAGTCACCATATGTCGCTGACATGAAATCGAAAGAAGAGATCATCATCGAGGGTGAAAAAGACGATTTTTATTTAGTTAGGAAAGCAAACGGTATTAGCGGCTATATTAAAAAAGAGTATGTCTCTAATGAGGATCACGTAAAGATTACCATAAAGCAGGAGCGGAAGTCATTTCAAATACCTAAAATAAATGGACCCATCCAGTTAACCTGGGAGGCCGTCTATACCAAGAATCCGGACATGTCGAAAATACCAGAAATGACTGGATTAAATGTTATTTCACCTACATGGTTCTCCCTTGCTAGCAATGATGGAGCAGTTAAAAACCTTGCCTCACTTGATTATAGTAAATGGGCACAAGGGAAGGGATATCAGGTTTGGGGTGTGTTTTCAAATTCTTTTGATCCTCAATTGACCCACGAAGCATTCAAAGATTTTGATACTAGAGCAACGATCATCCGGCAACTACTTCACTTTAGTCAGATGTATCAGCTTCAAGGGATGAACTTTGATATTGAAAATGTTAATCCTGAGGATGGACCATTAGTTACTCAATTTATGAGAGAGGCAGCGCCATACCTGCACGAAGCAGGCCTTGTCATTTCGATGGATATTACCTTCTCAGCGGGTGCTAACAACAACTGGTCTTCATTTTATGAAAGACCACAACTAGCCCAAATTGTCGACTACCTTATTGTTATGGCATATGATGAGCATACCAACGCCTCTTCAGGATCAGGGAGTGTGGCGAGTTTGCCATGGGTGGAACGAAACCTTGAAATACTTCTGACAGAAGTGCCAAAGGAAAAATTAATTCTTGGGGTTCCCTTATATGCAAGACTCTGGAAGGAACAAATGAATGCAGATGGTACGGTAGAAATAACCTCAAAGGCACTAGCGATGGATAAAGTGAAAGCGTGGCTGACTGAAAAAGGTCTACAGCCAAAATATGATGAAGAAAGCGGCCAAAACTACGCAGAATTTTATGCAGCAAATGAAAAAGCAACCTATAAAATTTGGATTGAGGATCAATTTTCATTGAATAAACGAGCGGAGCTGGCGATCAAATATGAACTCGCTGGGATTGGTACATGGTCTCGATTATTTGGGGATCAAACCGCTTGGACAGCATTAAATCTACTAGCTGATCGATCAGTGACGCAAAAATAGTCAAAGGGGTGGCACTCCTTTGATTATTTTTTTTTGCAATAACCGCTTTTTTCAAAGTAACTAAGAACAATTAGAGTCAATTTTATTACAAAAATATGAAGAATTTTCAAACCATTTGTTAACTCGTTGAAAGCAATGTATAGAGACCATATAATTTAGATAAAATCAGATAAACAAGCAAAAACCGGCCGATTTCAGACAAACAAATGGGTCGGTTTTCTTACATAACTCTCATTAAAAGAAGAAAGAGGTGATCATCATATGGCAAGAAATATCCCACAATATTTAACCTATCAATATCCTGATATTAAAGTGTTGTTAGTTGAAGAAGAAAAATTTTCTCGTGAGAAGCTTTTTCGTATTCTTAAGCGCCGTTTTACTACGCTTTTTGTTGCTAGTAACAGTGTAGAAGGTATAAAGCTCTATCAGCAATATAAACCTGACATAATCATCGTTGATATTACAATGGATCAGATGAGTCAGTTAGAAATGGTGCAAAGAATAAAAGAAATGAATGATAAAGTACAAGTAATTCTAACAACTAACCATGATGATAATGATATCTTTATTCACATGATTAAGGGTTACTCGAATCATATCATCCTAAAGCCCATAAATTTAGATTATTTCTTTCAAGCCATACAATCATCTGTGAACCAAATTCAATTGGAAAATGAAATTAAAAGCAAAGTAGCTGCCATCGATTACTTCCCAAATAGTATAAATCGTGTAAAGTTCCATGAATATCTGATAAATGAAATAAAACGTACCAGACAAGGTACGTACCCATTGTCTATTATTAAAATGGAAATCGACTTCTTTCAAAAGATTATTGATTGTTTTGGCAAGAATGCAGGTGAGGAAGTGTTAACTACCATTTCAACCATTATCCAACAGAGAATTAGAGAAAAGGATATTTTAGGTCATGGGAGAACTGATGAATTCTTCCTTTTGCTCCCGAATACTAAAGCAGATGATGCTGTTGATATTGCAGAGTCCCTTCGTTTTTTAATTGGGACCTTTGATTTTAAAAGTATTGGAAAGGTGACATGCAGCTTTGGAGTTACTGAATATTTAAACTGTAAATCAAAGATAGAATTACTAAACGAGGCAGAGATCGCTCTCCATGAGTCAAAAAAGAATGGACGTAATCGTGTAACATTATTCAGCAAAGCTCATTAAGAAGGTGTCCAATTGTTATTTTTGTATATAACACTATCCCTAACCATTTCCTTAATGGTGGTAATATTGTTCATGTGTTTTACTAAGATTCGTAAGTTGATGAATCAGCTAAAAACAAGTGAAAGTAATTATCAAGATCTAACAGAAAAGTATAACTTGAGGAATCAAAAATTTGAAATACGGATACAGGAAGAACTTGAAAAAAACAGGCAAAAAGATCTTCTATTAATCCGACATTCTAGATTTGCAGCAATAGGTGAAATGATTTCGAGCATGGGGCAACAATGGCTTCAACCCCTAAATAGTCTATCACTATTAATTCAGGATGTTAGAGAAGCACGTGAATTTAATGAAATTGATGATCAGTATATTGACCGCTTTACAGTGGAAGGTTTGGCTCAAATAAATGTAATGTCCGGTATAGTGAACGATTTACGGAAGTTTTACCAGCTAAATACCGAAAAAAGCTACTTCTCTGTTGGAGATTCGATTGAGGATGCATTAACTATGTTTTCCTCAAGCCTTAAAAATCATAATATCCAAGTGTCATTTGAATATAGGGGGCAACATATCGGATATGGTTATCCAAATGAATTTAGCCAGGTCATGGTCATTCTATTTTCAATCTTTCGAGATACCTTTGTGGATAAAAATATAAAAAAACGCAAATTGGTTATCAAATTAGAAGAATCAAAGGAATGCGTAATTGTAGAGGTCTTTGAAAATTCAGGTGGTATCGATCCCGCTCATATTCAGAAGATATTTGACCCGGATTTATCCACCCGTTCTGGTGGATCCGGATTGGACCATTATATAGCAAAAATGGTCCTTGAGAAAATGGATGGTCGAATTTCTGTTGAGAATACAAGCGATGGCACCAAATTTCAAATTGCTCTGCCAAGGTGTGCTGTTTCAACCGAACCAGAGGGTGTTTCCGTATAAATAATCTCGTTAGCTCCTGATTAAAGCAGGGGCTTTTTTAATTTATGCTGTTTTCGTAAAGATTGTTGTTATTCATACTTATGTTTACCAATTGTAGTCTCACATCATTTGACAATGTTTCTATTTTTTCGCTTACTCTGTCCAAAGTTGCCCGGCCTTTTGACAGTGTTTCTGTTTTTTTCGCCTGCACTGTCCGAAGTTGCATTTGATTCAGGATAAAAAAAGTACAGAGAGCAACAAAGCTTACGAAAAGAGCCTTAATTTAAAAGCGTTAAATTATGTTTTTAACTCCATTAACGGTAAAATAAAAGAAAAAAGCTAGGAGTGAGTATGATGACAGTTGAAATCCCAAGTCGCGAGGAACTAGGGGCAATTTTAAAAAAAGCAAAAAGAATTGCTGTTGTAGGTTTAAGCAATAACCCTGAACGTACCTCCTATCAGGTTTCTGCAGCCATGCAAAAGGCAGGCTATGAAATTATCCCCGTAAATCCTACCATTGATGGGGAAGTACTCGGTGTAAAAGCCGTCGCATCACTAAAGGATATCGAAGGACATATTGATATCGTAAACGTATTCCGTCGTTCTGAACAGTTATTTGATGTTGCAAAGGAATTTGCTGATATTGATGCAGAAATCTTTTGGGCCCAGCTTGGTCTTATCAATGAAGAAGCCTATACATTCCTTAAAGAAAAGGGATATACGGTTGTTATGGACCGCTGCATTAAAGTCGAGCATGCATTAACAAAATAATATTCAAAAAAACTGCTAATCATTAGCAGTTTTTTCTATTTTTTTGGGCAAAAAGCGAGGAAAATGATATGACAAATATATGTTGATTTAAATTACGTATTTGCCAAATCTGAATAAATCGCTACAATTAAGCATAGACGTCACAAGAACATGTGATAAAATAAATAGTGGCAAACATGGGTTCTATTCCATTTTTTAAAGGATTAATGACTCATTTGAGCGAATGATTAAATTGAAAGTTTATAAAGCAATTAGAAGGTTTTTTCTTTTTGTAGGGTATGAAAGGGGTATTTTAGTGGCAAGAACTCAGCAAGCTTTTGATTATAATGATGATGCCATACAGGTGCTTGAAGGGTTAGAAGCCGTCAGAAAGCGCCCGGGAATGTACATTGGCAGTACGGATGCACGAGGACTGCACCATCTTGTGTATGAGATCGTGGATAACTCTGTCGATGAAGTGCTAGCTGGCTTTGGTGATCACATTATTGTAAAAATACACAAAGATAATTCCATAAGTGTTATTGATAGAGGACGTGGAATGCCTACAGGAATGCACAAAATGGGGAAACCTACACCTGAGGTTATATTAACGGTCCTTCATGCCGGCGGTAAGTTCGGCCAAGGCGGTTATAAGACGAGCGGTGGTTTACACGGTGTTGGTGCATCTGTTGTAAATGCATTATCAGAGTGGTTAACCGTTACCATTAAAAGGGACGGATTTATTTATGAGCAGAGGTTTGAAAATGGCGGTAAGCCTGTAACCACACTTGAAAAAATCGGTAAAACGAATCAGACAGGAACAACGATTCACTTTAAGCCGGACTCATCTATTTTTTCTACCACAACGTATAATTTTGAAACTTTATGTGAGAGGTTAAGAGAATCAGCCTTCTTGCTAAAAGGACTGAAAATCGAAATTATTGACGATAGAAACGGATTTCACGAAGTGTTCCACTTTGAAAATGGTATTGAAGCATTTGTTGAATACCTAAACGAAGAGAAGGATACTCTCCACCATGTTGTCAGCTTTGAAGGAATACAAAATGGCATTGAAGTAGAATTTGCTTTTCAGTTTAATGATGGCTATTCCGAAAATGTCCTTTCGTTTGTAAACAATGTTCGCACGAAGGATGGCGGTACGCACGAAGCTGGTTCCAAAACAGCAATGACCCGTGTTTTCAATGATTATGCTAGAAAAGTATCGCTTTTAAAGGAAAAAGACAAAAACCTTGATGGTGCAGATATTCGTGAAGGCTTAGCGGCAATTATTTCTGTAAGAATCCCTGAACAATTGCTCCAGTTTGAAGGACAAACGAAAGGAAAATTAGGTACTAGTGAAGCAAGATCATCGGTTGATGCAGTTGTATCTGAGCATCTCACTTATTTCCTTGAAGAAAATCCTGATATTAGTTCTTTACTCATTAGAAAGTCTATCAAAGCATACCAGGCACGGGAGGCAGCTAGAAAAGCTCGTGAAGATGCAAGAAGTGGAAAGAAAAAGAAACGGTCTGAAGCAGTCTTGTCAGGGAAACTGACTCCGGCACAATCAAGAAATCCGCAAAGGAACGAGCTTTATCTGGTTGAGGGTGACTCTGCGGGTGGATCAGCTAAGCAAGGTCGTGACCGTCGTTTTCAGGCGGTACTGCCACTTCGGGGTAAAGTTATTAACACGGAAAAAGCAAAGCTGGCTGATATTTTTAAAAACGAAGAAATTAATACCATCATTCATGCAATCGGCGGCGGTGTTGGTTCAGATTTCAATGTAGAGGATATCAATTACGATAAAGTCGTTATCATGACAGATGCTGATACAGATGGAGCTCATATTCAGGTTTTGTTGCTTACATTCTTTTATCGTTATATGAAGCCATTGCTAGAAGCAGGAAAAGTATTTATTGCCCTTCCGCCACTGTATAAAGTGAGTAAAGGCACGGGTAAAAAAGAAATCATTGAATATGCCTGGAATGAAGATGAGCTTCAGGATGCCATGAAAAAGATTGGCAGAGGCTATATTATTCAACGTTATAAAGGTCTCGGAGAAATGAATGCGGATCAGCTATGGGAAACAACCATGGATCCTGAAACTAGAACGCTGATTCGAGTGAGAATTGATGATGCTGCAAGAGCGGAACGCCGTGTAACCACACTTATGGGCGATAAGGTAGAACCGCGACGTAAATGGATTGAAAGTAATGTGGCATTTGGTTTAGAAGAGGATGACACCATATTGGAAAATGAAAATATAACGGTCTCTGAGGAGGGTTCTGAAGGATGAGCGCTACAGAAAAATTCCGTGACTTACCTCTAGAAGATGTACTTGGCGATCGTTTTGGTAGATATAGTAAATATATAATTCAGGAGCGTGCCCTACCAGATGCCAGGGATGGTCTAAAGCCCGTACAACGAAGAATTCTTTATGCTATGCACGTGGAAGGTAATACATTCGATAAGGGCTTTCGTAAATCAGCAAAAACAGTCGGTAACGTAATTGGTAACTATCATCCGCATGGTGACTCTTCCGTGTATGAAGCAATGGTCCGGATGAGTCAGGACTGGAAGGTTAGAAACGTTCTTGTCCAAATGCATGGTAATAACGGTAGTGTAGACGGTGACCCGCCTGCTGCAATGCGTTACACAGAAGCTCGCCTCTCGGCTATTGCAGCTGAACTGTTACGTGATATAGAGAAGCAAACGGTAGAATTTATTCCAAACTTTGATGATACATCAAAGGAACCAACTGTATTACCTGCGATGTTTCCAAACCTCCTTGTTAACGGGTCTACTGGGATCTCTGCCGGATATGCAACGGATATTCCACCGCACCATCTTGGGGAAATCATTGATGGGGTAATCATGAGAATGGAACAACCTGATGTTTCAGTCGATGAGCTTATGACGATTGTCAAAGGCCCCGACTTTCCAACGGGTGGGATTATTCAAGGAATAGATGGGATTAAAAAAGCCTATGAAACTGGTAAAGGCAAAATTATCGTTCGAGGAAAGGCCGAAATTGAAGAAGTTCGCGGTGGTAAGCAGCAAATTGTGATCACTGAAATTCCTTACGAGATCAATAAGGCAAACCTTGTTAAAAAAATGGATGAATTCCGCCTTGATCGGAAAGTCGAAGGAATGTCTGAGGTTCGGGATGAGACAGACCGTACAGGCATGCGAATTGTTATTGAATTGAAAAAAGATGCCGATGCAGAAGGTGTTTTAAACTATTTATATAAAAATAGTGATCTTCAAGTAACCTACAACTTTAATATGGTCGCTATTCATAAAAAACGGCCAAAATTAATGGGTCTTCGAGAGCTACTAGATGCTTATATCGAACATCAAAAAGAAGTGGTTACAAAAAGAACCCAATTTGAACTAAACAAGGCAAAGGAACGCCAGCACATCGTTGAAGGATTAATGAAAGCATTATCCATCCTTGATGAGGTTATTGCAACGATTCGTGCATCGAAGGATAAACGCGATGCAAAGGACAATTTAATTGCGAAATATGCGTTTACCGAGCTACAGGCAGAAGCCATCGTTTCTTTACAGCTTTATCGCTTAACAAATACAGATATCACTGCTTTAAGACAGGAAGCAGAAGAATTGGCCAAGAAAATCGAAGAGCTTACTAGCATCTTAGCAAGTGAGAAAAAGCTTTTCTCTGTCATTAAAAAAGAGTTAAAAGATGTGAAAAAGCGCTTTGCTGATGAACGACGCTCCAAAATTGAAGCGGAAATCGAAGAATTGAAAATAAATCTAGAAGTAACTGTACCAAGTGAAGATGTTATTGTTACCGTCACGAAGGAAGGGTATGTAAAGCGGACAAGTCAGCGTTCGTACGCAGCTTCCAATGGACAAGATTTAGCAATGAAGGATTCCGACCGATTATTTGCACAGCTCGACATGAATACAAAGGATGTCCTTCTTCTCTTCACGAACAAAGGGAATTACTTATTCTGCCCTGTTCATGAACTGCCTGATATCCGCTGGAAGGATCTTGGACAGCATGTGGCCAATATTATTCCAATTGAACGTGACGAGGAAATTATCAAAGTCCTTCCAATTAAGGATTTTGAAACGGAAGCCTTCATAGTGTTTGTTACCAAAAACGGAATGGTAAAGAAAACTGAGCTTAAAGCATATAAAGCACAGCGATATTCCAAGCCGCTTGTTGCTGTGAATCTTAAAGATGATGACCAAGTGATTGACGTTCACTTAACCGATGGAACGAAAGAAGTATTCATGATTACCAATTTCGGGTATGCCCTATGGTTCCATGAGGAAGAAATTAGTATTGTTGGTCAACGTGCTGCTGGTGTGAAAGGCATCAATTTAAAGGATGGCGACTTTGTAGTTGGCGGTAAACTAATTACTCCTGACAGCAAAGAAAGCATTGTCATTGCTACGCAGCGTGGTTCTGTGAAGAGAATGAAGTTAAAAGAGTTTGAAAAATCTTCTCGTGCTAAACGTGGTGTAATCATTTTAAGAGAGCTAAAATCGAACCCACATCGAGTCATTGGCTTCGTTGTAGGTAATGACCCGGACATTATTTTTATTCAAACAGAAAAAGGCTATATAGAAACCTTTAAAGCTGAAGATATTCGTTTTAGTGACCGTTACTCAAACGGTTCGTTTATCCTTGATGAGGGTGACAACGGTAAGGTTAGTAACGTTTGGAAAGAGGAAGCTACTCAAAATCCAAGTGAATAAAATGATTAATGGACTCTCTAAAATTTAGAGAGTCTTTTTTTCATCATTTTTCCATTTCTGGACATACTAGTTATTAACAAGGTTTGGAGGGGAAATGGATGAAAAAAGAGATGCTGCTTGCTATGGTTGCGTGTTTTTTTATATCTTTAACTGCCATTACCGGAGTTTACGCAATCGAAAAAAGTAAAGAAACAGTAACGATATACAAAGAGGAAATGGATATTACCGGAGATGGAAAAGATGATGTTATTTTGTTAAAGGGAGTTCCCTATGATGAAGAGGATTCTTTTTTAAAAAGAATTTATCTTGAAGTGGCCGCTTCCAATGAGAAAACATATACCCTTTCATTAGAAAGTGGTTCTAAAGCTTCCGTTCAGCTCATCGACCTAAACAATGATGGTGTAAAAGACTTATTTACGAGTGTGCTATCGGAAGAAAATGAAGGAACCGTGGTCAACTTCCTTTACTCTTTAAAAGACTTTGAAGTCACCAAATTAGCAGTACCTGAACCACTCGAGATGGAGAGTCACTTTTTAAATAATTATAAGGCAGAGATCCGATTAGCCCAAACCGGAAAGTCTTATTTATTCGATCTAAAAGATCGAAAGAATTATTATAGGAAAATGGGCGTCTATTATAAAGGAAAATTAAATGAACCAACCGAATTAACCGTCAATACATTTAATAGTTTGAATCCAGTTACACTTGAAGGAGAGATAAAGGGGCTAAAAGGAATACAACGCGTAACTGGTATTGCAAATGGTGACACGATTGCATTGGTTGAATCTACTTGGATATTTGACAAGGGTCATTGGAGATTGCTTTTTAGCGATGTAAAGAAGAACCAGCCAAATTAACTAAACTGTTTATTCATGCACTAGGCATTTGTCACGAAAAAAATTGCATTTTCATATACTAAGGTAGCTCTTTTGAAAGGAGGAAGCTTTGATGAGTGTCTTCATTCCTTCAAAACTATCAGTTACCTATCTTGCCCCTGCTACCCCTTTTCGTCCTGTAGAGGGAAGAAAATATACACTCACACATTCCGATACCACTGGACAGCTATTTCTAACAATAGGTTGTGAATACAATTATAGTGCTATTAACTATAGTATGCGCGATGAGGTATTGGCTGAGTGGATACCCCAATTAGGGGAATATTCATTGTGTGCTCGTGTTTATGTAAGCGGTGGGGAATATGATGAAAATTACACAAAAGTCCGTTTTATGATTTTTCAAAAGGAATTAAATTTAGCATTAAAAGCAATTGTTAATGGGGACCAAGCATTCTATTCAAACTTCCCATGGCTGTTGGATGCCCCAATCTATGTTCATTTTGAATCTATTTATCCTCAATTTAATCAGGTTATATTTTACGGTACACCGAGGAACTATTTGATTTGATTATAATTAAGATATTAATTTTAAGCACAGGTAAACCTGTGTTTTTTTGTGGGAAAACAACTAATCTTGGTAAAATTTGACCAAATTTTTCATGGGGAATATACTTAATTCACTAATGCTGAAAAAGGAAGTAATAACATTATTTTTTTAATTTTTTAGTAAAAAGGGAGGGAAGATTTTTGTTAAAATTAACAAAATACTTAAGACCATTTCAGCAGCCAATCTA
Organism: Neobacillus sp. Soil_C_43; assembly: GCF_057656715.1. Lineage (NCBI taxonomy): Bacteria > Bacillati > Bacillota > Bacilli > Caryophanales > Bacillaceae > Neobacillus > Neobacillus sp. Soil_C_43. The sequence goes on along the minus strand of NZ_JBDGJV010000006.1, from coordinate 114,352 downwards.
TCTGGTACTTTTCCTTGTCCTTCTACAGTCATTAGCTGAGCTTTATCTGCCAACGTTAATGTCCGATATAGTCGACAAGGGCGTAGTAACAGGAGATACGGACTACATATGGAGAATTGGCGGTTTTATGTTGCTCGTAGCGGCTGGAGGAATGATTTGTTCCATAGTAGCTAGCTATTTTTCGGCGAAGGCCGCATCAGGTTTTGGAAAATTATTGCGTTCTAGCGTATTTTCTCATGTGAGCAAATTTTCCTTACATGAATTTGATCTATTGGGTACGTCTTCATTGATTACAAGAACAACGAACGACATTACTCAAATCCAACAGGTGCTTGTAATGATGCTGAGAATGATGGCCATGGCACCAATGATGTGCATTGGTGGGATTATTATGGCCTATTCAAAGGATACCAAATTGACGCTAGTGCTGGCCGTTTCTTTGCCTGTTCTTGTAATTGCCATTGTCATCATCGCTAGAAAAGGGATCCCGCTATTTAAAGCCATGCAGGTAAAACTGGATAAACTTAACCGGGTTTTACGAGAAAACTTAACAGGAATTCGCGTCATTCGCTCCTTTAATCGGACTGATCACGAGAAAAAGAGGTTTAATGAAGCCAACTGGGATTTAACGCAAACCGCTATTAAAGTAAACAAACTTATGGCAGCAATGATGCCAATTATGATGCTCGTCCTCAATCTTTCAACCGTTGCTATTATTTGGTTTGGTGGTCTTCGTATTAGCAGTGGTCATATGCAGGTCGGAGATATGATGGCATTTATTCAATATGCCATGCAAATAATGTTCTCATTTGTCATGCTATCTATGATGTTCGTGATGATACCACGGGCCTCCGTCTCAGCTGTCAGAATAAACGAGGTCCTTGAGACTGTGGCAGATATTAATGATCAGTCTGTGTCTATGTCCGTAGAAAGTGTCCGGGGTCGGGTAGAATTTAAAGATGTCACGTTTAGTTATCCTGGAGCTGAAATGCCAGCGATCGAGAATATATCTTTTAAAATGAAGCCTGGTGAGGTAACTGCCATAATAGGTGGAACAGGGTCTGGTAAATCAACACTCATTAATTTGATCCCGCGTTTTTATGATGCAGACAGTGGCACAGTCTTAGTAGATGGTGTAGATGTGCGAGAAATGACACAGGAACGACTCCGTGAAAAGATTGGCTTTGTTCCGCAGCAGGCTGTGCTTTTTACTGGGACGATATCAGAAAATATTCGTTACGGTAAAGAAAATGCAACAGAGGATGAGGTAAAGCATGCATCTGATATCGCACAAGCAACTGATTTTATTTCTGCAATGGATGAGGGCTTTGATGCGAAGATTGCTCAAGGGGGAACAAATGTTTCGGGTGGTCAGAAACAGCGCTTATCCATCGCCCGTGCACTTGTGCGACAACCAGAGATTTATATTTTTGATGATAGTTTCTCTGCATTGGACTTTAAAACAGATGCTAAGCTGCGGTCTGCATTAAAACAGGAAACTGCTGATTCCACCGTATTAATTGTTGCGCAGCGTGTCAGTACAATTATGGATGCAGACCAAATTATTGTTTTAGATAATGGCCGAATCTCAGGAATTGGTACACATAAAGAATTGATGGATAAAAGTCCGGTATATCGTGAAATCGTAATGTCTCAGCTTTCCGAGGAGGAGATAGCATGAGTAGAGAGCCGAAAAAACAAGACGGCGTACCAGATGGTCCTCGGAGACCGGGGCCTGGAGGCGGATTCGGGCCTATGGCCATGGGGATGCCTGTCCAAAAAGCAAAGGATTTCAAAGGAACACTTAAAAGATTAATAGGATACTTAAGACCATATAAACTACAGCTTCTTTCTGTATTACTTACCGCAATGATCAGCACTGTATTCGCTATTGTCAGCCCCAAAATTATGGGTAAGGCAACAACCAAACTGTTTGAGGGCTTAATGATGAAGCTTAAAGGTGTGCCTGGAGCAAAAATAGATTTTGACTATATTGGTCATATCATTATTTTATTAATTGGTCTTTATCTATTGAGTGCGATATTTGCCTATATTCAGCAGTATATAATGGCAGGAGTCGCTCAAAAAACCGTCTATAACCTGCGTAATGAAGTGGAAGAAAAACTTAACCGACTGCCGCTAAAATACTTTGATTCCCGGACACATGGGGAGATTCTCAGCCGTGCAGTGAATGATGTAGATAATATTAGTACTACTTTACAGCAAAGCTTAACCCAGCTCATTACTTCGGTTGTCACGTTAATTGGAGTGATTGTAATGATGCTTTCAATTAGTCCGTTGATGACACTAATCGTGGTTGTTACACTGCCGTTGAACTTTATTGCCACTGCAAAAATCGCAAAAAAATCCCAACAGTTTTTCAAAGGTCAGCAAAAATCGTTGGGACAACTTAATGGACATGTAGAGGAAATGTATACAGGTCATAAAGTCATTAAGGTATTTGGGCATGAAAAAAAGTCTATTGAACAATTTGAGGGGATAAATGAAAAGCTTTATCAAGCAGGCTGGAAAGCACAATTCGTTTCTGGCATGATTATGCCTTTAATGTCTTTTATTAATAATATTGGGTATGTTTTAGTATCCGTTGCTGGCGGTATCTTAGTTACAAAAAAGGCGATTGAGATCGGTGATATTCAAGCTTTTATCCAATATACTAGACAATTTTCCCAGCCAATCGCTCAAACAGCATCGATTGCAAACGTTATTCAGTCAACAGTTGCGAGTGCGGAGCGGGTGTTCGAGATATTAGACGAGACCGAAGAGGTGCCTGAAGCGGTTGAAGCTCTCGTAATTGATTCTCCAAAGGGTGACGTAGCATTTGAAAATGTCTCGTTTGGATATAAAGAAACAGAACTGTTAATTGAAGACATGAATATTGAAGTGGAAAGAGGCCAAAAGGTGGCGATTGTAGGGCCAACAGGTGCTGGTAAAACAACCCTTATTAATTTATTGATGCGATTTTATGAAATCAACGAGGGTAGAATTTTGATAGATGGCATTGATATTAGACTGTTAAAACGTGCGCACCTTAGAAGCTTTTTCGGTATGGTGCTGCAAGACACTTGGCTGTTCAATAGCTCGATTCGTGACAATATCGCGTACGGTAGAGAGGGAGCAACAGAAGAGGAAATTATTTCAGCGTCACAAGCGGCTAACGCCGACCATTTTATCCGCACACTACCTGAAGGTTATGATACGATTTTGAATGAAGAAGCATCCAATATCTCGCAAGGACAGAAGCAGCTATTAACGATTGCCAGGGCGATTTTAGCAAACCCTGCTATTTTGATTTTAGATGAAGCAACTAGCAGTGTAGATACTCGGACTGAAGTGCAGATTCAGCGGGCCATGAATCATTTGATGAAGGGACGAACGAGCTTTATTATTGCACACCGGTTATCTACGATTCGAGATGCTGATCAGATTCTTGTGATGAATAATGGAAGTGTGATTGAAAAAGGGAATCATGCAGAGTTGTTAGCAAGTGGTGGCTTTTATGCTGATTTGTATAATAGTCAGTTTACTGGTAGTGGTGGAATAATAAATGTAGGATAGTGTAGTTGATAGAGGCGTTTAGGGAGTCTAGTGGACTTTCTAGACGTTTTTTTTGTAACTTTTGTAGTGGTGGGTCGTAGATAAGAGGTAGGGAGTTGTGCGTAGATTTGGGGGTATTATCCATATTTTGTAGAATTCCTCTGTGATTTTGTAGAATAACTCGTAAATTTGTAGAATTCTTCTTTAGTTTTGTAGAATTGAGTATGGATTTTGTAGAATTCCTATGCAGCCTATATGCCATTTGAAGATAAAAATCAATTTTGTGTAGAAATCCATTGATTTTGTGTAGAAAAAGCGTAAATCTGTGTAGAAATCTTTTAATTTTATGTAGAATAATAACAATTTCGTGTAGAAATCTTTTAATTTTGTATAAAAAAATTATATGAGGTGCCCATTATGAATGAAAGAATCGAAAATGCGATGAAAAATGCTCGAGCTTCGTTAGAAATCGATGGATTATCTCTAACAGAGGCTCAAATTCAGTTGGTACGGGATCGACTTAAAGGAAAAATCAAAGAAGAGGAGTTTTTAAAAAAGGCATATGACATGGCAACCAATAAGGATAAAAAATAGTAGAAGGGAGGCCTAACGATATGCGGTTCTATTCAAAAAAAGGGCTTATCACCGGGGTTCTTATATGGGGTACCATACTCTTTTTAATAGGATCATTCATTTTTCTCCCCGGAGGACCAGAGGGGATGGGGCAGACCACTACAACCATATTAACTACTATTTTATTAACCACATTTATTAGCTGGGTGTGGTTCGGAACGTATTATGAAATTAAAGGAAAACAATTAATCGTTGTCGGTGGACCATTTCGTTGGAAAATTGATATTATGTTAATTAAATAGTATTCGAAAATCATTAAATCCATTATCAAGCCCAGCATTATCAATAAAACGACTTCAAATACGATATGGTAAATACAACACAATTTTAATTTCACCTAAACATGAAAAAGAATTCTGTAAGATGATCAAAAAAATAAATCCTAAGATTGAAATCAATTTAAACTAAAAAAATTCATTCTGTCTCAATATCATAAGTATACTTGAGTATTGAGACAGTTTTTAATCCCATTTTTATATGTTCCTAGAATATGTATTATGTTCGGGGCGTTGTATAGAATCCTAAAATTTTACTCTATCCGATGTTTATAATTACTTTTTTTAGCCTTTTCCACATCAACAAAATTAACACTATATTCGATTACATCATTAATAAATAAACCATGACTTTTGGCAAATTCTTTTACTTTTTCTAATAGGTTTTTGTCATAGGTTGTTTTATATTGAACCCTGTCAGTAGGTCTTAATTCTTTGTTAAAGCTAATATAGCCTTTAGATAAAACATTTTGTAATCCACTTTCAATTAAGTAGTTAATATGTGTATTATTGTTTGCTGCTACTTCATTTAAATCATTTATTAAAGATCTACTAATGTTTGTTCTGAATTTAATTCTCGAATTATCTGTTGTTTGAATCAACTTTCCATTTACTGATACCCACATTGCAATCACTCCTAATATTTAATATTGACTTATTTTTCATTTAAACGTTGTGTCATATAATCCTTTTTATATGAAGTGTAATAATCCATTTCATCATTATAAATAATTTTTGCTAGTTTAGGAAGTTCGTATTTTCCTTTAACCCAAACTCGGTATATCTGATTACCAGCATTACTAATTTGGGATGTTATCTCTGTTCGTAAGTTCCAAGATTGAAATACAGATAGAAGTCCGTTTGCAAATCCAATACTTCCTGTTGTTATATTCATTACATATCCTGTCTTTTGAACCCAACCATCACCATCAACCACACCTCTTATAAATGCAGGTAAGTATTTATTAGGAACATCTGGAAAGGACACTGTTAAAGATTTATTATGATAGATCCCTAAATCCTCCAAGTCTTTTTTTACTGTTTTTGAGTTAATAATTAAAGTAGGGGTCAGTTTTGTTTTTGCAGTTGGAGATAAAATATAATCCGCACTCATATAACTTGCAATTAGACGTAATATCTGTTCGTTTTTTTGAGTAAACGAAATGGACTGAGTATCTTTATTAACGCATCCATCTGTAATAAATAGACCTAATACCCATGCCATTTTATTTGTCCATACCTTAAAGAAATCTTCATTCACCTTATGAATTCGAACTGTTCTATTTGTTTCAATATCATGCCTGTTTAAAAGTTTTCTAATTCCACGATCTGTTAATCCAGTAGCCTCAACCATCTTTTTATAGGATAGACCATTTAAGTACATTTCAATGATTTGCTCGTTAGTAATATCTTGCTTTCTAGGCATTTGAACATCCTCCTAATATAGAAGTACCCTAATTTAATTATACGAACAAATGTTCTTTGTGTCAAAAAACAAGAGAATAATATCAAATAAAAAATCTGTATTTGTCTAATAATCGTAACAAATACAGACCAGTAAAAAATAAAAGTCAAATTTAATCCTTCGGCATATCCATCTTATCAACAGCATCCTTTAGGTCATCATTCCGTATATGTGTATAAATCATTGTCGTTTGGATCGAGGAATGGCCTAGTTGGCGTCGTAATTTCGGTACATCATTAATCTCTGAATGGTATCTGGTAGCAAATGAATGCCGCAGCTTATGTACCGATAACGCTGGTTTACCAAATGCTGCAGCATATTTTTCGATTAATTTTTCCACCGCACGCGCTGTCAGTCTACGAGATTTACCTATAGGGCCCATGGGAGCCGAAATAAATAGCGCTTTATTATTCTTATCAATCTGGTATTTTGAAACTCTGACAGCCAAATATTCTTGTAAATCCGCCATCGCCACCTGGCTGAAATACACATATTGTTCTTTATTTCCTTTACGAATCACTCTTGCTGTGAATTTACTAAAATCAATATCATCTACATCTAATCCGACCAACTCAGATAGACGGAGGCCGGAGCCTAAAATCAACGATACAATAGCCGTATCACGCTGCTGATTCATTTTATAAAAATGATAGATTCTCTTATTATCCTTGTTTAATTCGCCGTAATCATGCGCAATAAACGCTCTAAACTTCTCATATTCATCTCCAAGAAGGATTTTGCCTTCCATTTTGTTGGCGATTGTTTCCATGCTTTCCTTAATCTCATTAAATTCAATCTTAGCCATAACATTTCGTTGAATATAAGGCTGTAAATCACGTGTTTCAGCGATATTCTGCAAATAGTTGAATAAGGATTTCAGCGCCGAAAGCTTACGATTGACGGTAATTTCTTTGTTATTTAATTGATAATGTAAAAAGTTTAAGAAATTATCAACTTCGATTACAGTCATTTTCTCTAATTGTTCAAGTGGAATATCTTTAACATCGCCGGACCACAATTGCTCACTGATCATCCAATTAAAAAAGATCCTAAAATCATGACAATAGTTCAATAAGGATGCTGCCGAAAGCTTTCGTTGTTTGTGATTGATATATTCAGCCACATACCAAGGCAATTCATTTAATAATTGCTGCAGTTTTTTATAATTTAATTGTTTTATTTGATTCGCCATAAATTCACCTCATCATTTATATATTCGCCCTCCCCTTTTTAAAATCCTTCTATTATTACGTCAAATTTATATTTTACGTAATTTTTATCAGAATAAGACAATTAGAATAATTCCAACTCTAATTGTTCTTCATATTCCCCTCTATCCCAACGAGCCTTGAATTCATGAAACTGTTTTAACGTATTATTTTTTTTACCAAATATTTTATGGAATAATTGATGAATATGCTTTCTTAATGGTATACCAACTATTTCGTCATGTTTTTGTTCTAAACATTCAAAAATGAGTTGCAATTCATCTTCGGTATAATCATTTTTATTCCTTCTTTTGTCAAAATTTAATTCTTTTAATACTTCATCACGTATGGCAGCAAATGATTCAGTATGATGTATCTGCAAATCATTTGTTCGTTCACCAGTAACTACACATCTAAAATCATATTTAATTAAAGTTTTATATTTCCAATTTTTCGTACTTTCTCTTAATGCCATACTTAAAGATGTAATTCCACCGTTCCAATTTGGATTATTATCCCCGCTATACCATTTGCTTTTTATCTGATTATAACAATAAGGGCAACCATTCCCATTAAGTAAAGCATAAAATTCCATTTTGTTGACTTTGTCTGGATGCTTTAAACATCTATATTTCATTTTTGAAGAACTATTATTGTAACTAGTTTCTAATAATTGATATCCACGTTTTTCAAACTCTGATCTAACTTCATCGATTGAATATTTTTTACCTGAACAGCAAATGCAACCTGTTTTTCCTCTTATAAGGTTATCAAAAGTTGTATTCTGTTCATCATTCGGATGAATTGGGCAGCGAAAACGCATTTTCACTCGAGTGCTGATATATTCCTGCTCCAACAATTCATAGCCCCTTTCTTCAAACGCTTGTTTTACCTCTTCATAAGTAAATTTTCGCATTTATTTTCCACTCCTAAAACTTTTTTACCTAACACTTTTTTACTTATAGTTTTGTAAAAACCTAAAGAAGAAAAAAAGAGCATAGACTCATTTGATTATGCGAGTCCTGCTCCTATTTTGCTTGTCCATTATTTTATTTCGGGAAATATTACAAATATTCTACTTAAGAACGGTTCCATACCTGAGCTTTAGTCTTAGAGGATTTATACGAAAGATTAATTTTATTCGCAACTGTTCTTTTCATTAAAACAGTGGAACGAGAGGTTAAACGTTATTATTCTCTTCTATAGTTTACGACAAGAATTACCAATTTGTCCATATGTCTTGTTTTAAAGACATACACATTTATTGAACTTCCTCGTCCCTTGTCCATTTTTTTAAACTTTCATTCGATATACAAACGACATAATTGTTTATTAATTAACAAATCTAGTAAAAATTGTTCATTATATTTATGAAAGTGAACTATCCCTAAACAGCCTTAATCTCGCTATTGCAGTGGCACATTTTTTTCGTCTAATTATGTTGGCAGATTTGTGTCTTTATACAACAAAAAAATAATGACACAAAAATCCTGTGTTCCAGGAATTTTGTGTCATTACACTTAGGTTATCTCAGGTAAAAGAATAATAAATTCTGTCCCCTTATCCTTTTCACTGTTTACATATATTTTACCCTTGAATAAGCGGACAATTTGAAAACTGACCATCATCCCTAATCCAGTTCCACTTTCCTTTAAGGAATAAAATGGAGATCCAAGCCGATCAATTTGTTCTTTAGTCATGCCGATTCCTTGGTCTTTAATGATAATCTTTATATATCCATCATTCGTTGAATTACATGAAATCCAAACAGTCCCGCCATCCGGCATTGACTCTATCGCATTTTTTAAAATATTTATCAAAGATTGGTTTAGTTTTTGGGGATTAGCATAGATCCAACAGTTATCACGAACATCAGTTTTAACGTCAACCTTATGGTTCTTGGCATACCCTTGGATGATATTTGCTACACGCTGCAGCTGATAACCAACTTCAATTTTTTCGAAATGATTTATGGAAGGTTTTCCAAAAGATAAAAAATCATTTATAATTTCATTTGCACGATCTAATTCTTCTATGGATAATTGGATATATTCCTTCTTTTTATTAGGTGAAACAGGCTCGTTTAAAAGTTGCAAAAAGCCACGAGTAACTTGCAACGGATTTCTAATTTCATGTGCGAAAACACTTGTTAACTCACTTATAACTCGTAATTTCTCCGAATTTTGCATCTCTAACCGTAGCTGGTGAATCTCCCTTATATTTTCAATTAACAAAGTGAAGACCCATGTAACGACTACTACAAAAATAAGATGAATCAACTGTACTTTAATGTACTCTGTGGAAAAATCTCTTAGAATACCAAAAAAAATAAGGCCAAACATACAGTAGTAAAAGGAAAGACTAACAGCAACTTTTACCCTTTTATCTTTTTTCGAATTTACAAATGGTTTTTGAAAAAACAATATTACAGGCAGAGAGAATAATAAGACAAGAACAGTATTATAAAAACCTATACTGAACCCAAAATATAGCCGAAAGATAATGATAAGGGCTGATAGAAAGATGCCAGGCCAAAATCCGCCGTATAAGGTTCCAAATAAAAGAGGAATAATTCTTAACTCCAATCTAGCATTTTGCCCATAACTCACTGGAAAGGACATGCAAAATAAGATTGATATTCCCCACAAAATGGTCATTATTAAGTTTCGATTCTTATCAGTCTTTACCCTCTCAGTAATAAATGTATAGTAAATAAATATGGGTACGACCATAAACGTTAATTGCAGCAAAAAATCCTTTATTATACTCATCTTCGTTACCTTTTCTTTTCTATTCAAAATCTCACACTGATTCCATATTATACTTTAATGGTGTAATTTGTCGACTATTGTTCTTTTAACCGAAAAAAATTAGTATTTCTTTCCCCTTATATTTGATATCTTATAAATAACATAATGAAAAACAGATCGTGAGGGCTGCTGCAATGATCTTAACAAAAAGAAGACGTGAATTTTTGGATCAAATTTGCCTACAATATCATACAACCAATCTTCCTGTACATTATTCAGAGGTGGCCGAAGCAATTGGTGTGAGTAAATGGACAGCGTACGATGTGCTAAAAACCCTTGAAAGCCAAGGTCTTGTAAAACGAAATTATTCTACTAATGAAAATGAAACAGGGCGTTCAGTTGTGGTCTTCTCCCCTACTGAAATGGCAGAGGAAATGTTCCAAAAAGAACGAAGAGAAACATCTAATATGGAAGAATGGGAAGCAATTCTAAACCATATGACAGAATTAATTGAAAATCATCAAAATCTACCCTTAATGGATGCGATTCATAATATTATCACTCTCATGAAAACAGTCGACGTTAAGCTGGAATTTTGTGCTTACTTTCTATGTGTCCTGATTTTATATTTAAATAGCTTAGGAAAAACTGTTAAGAGTCTCACTGTCAACATGGTCAATGCGTCACCAGAAACCAAAGTCAAACTTACAGTATTTGTCGGTGCGGTTATAGGTATGATTATTCAGTCTGTCGGTGATGAATTAAGTCCTGAAATGATTACATTAGTACAACAATTTTTCGAAAATGTTAATCAACTAAATGGAGAGGAACTACAGTTACTTATCGCGTTTATCGAGCAAAGCTAATAACTCCCTTCCCCTCATTACTATTGTTAGTCAGTCAGGACTCCACTGTCTGACTATTCTTCTTTATTTAGGAATTTATATTGATTCTGCGCATATAATTTTCTGAATATTAATTATATTCATAAGACTCTCTTGACAATTATCAAATAATCACGTTATATATGTTGTATACCTATTTATTTTTTGGTCTTTTGGGTATGAATAAACCCTCTTTTTGGGTCTTTTGTGTATCCTCCAGATTTACATCTACTTCGTAGACTACTATAAAAGGCAATCCTATATTTTTATAAAAGCGAGGTAATGTTATGTATAAAGTCTATTGCAGAACCTTTCAGGGAGTGATGAAAACTACATCGTACTTCTTACCCTGGAAAGAGCCTGAATTATTAGAGGGTGAAAATAGTTTATATGAATTGCCGCTACGAATCAAAAGTCAAAATATTGAAAGCGTTTTAATCGTTACCGACCAAGGTATTGTATCTGTTGGATTAATAGATGAATTTCTTGAAGCCCTACGTAAAGAAAAAATTAAATTCGTTGTGTATGACAAAACCGTACCGAACCCAACCATAGATAACATCGAGGAAGCTTTGAAATTGTATCATTCTAACCATTGTAGCGGGATTGTTGCTTTCGGCGGGGGCTCTCCCTTGGATTGCGCTAAAGGTGTTGGTGCACGGGTGGCTAGACCTAATAAAAGCATTCCCCAGATGAAGGGTATATTAAAGATTCTAAAGAAAATGCCCCCCCTTTTTGCCATTCCTACTACGGCTGGTACAGGAAGTGAAGCCACTATTGCAGCGGTAGTCTCGAACAGTGATACGCATGAAAAATATGCATTAATGGATCCTTCTCTTCTCCCTCATGTGGCTGTATTAGATCCTTTGCTAACGGTTAACCTGCCCCCACATATCACTGCCGCTACGGGAATTGATGCTTTGACACATGCGGTTGAAGCCTATATAGGGAGAGGTAACACCAAGGAAACAAAGAAATACAGTATTCAAGCCGTAAAATTAATTTTTGAAAATTTGTATGAAGCTTATTCTAATGGGACAAACATAAATGCACGTAAAAATATGCAAAAAGCGGCCTATTTGGCAGGAATGGCATTTACTAGAGCGTATGTTGGTTATGTCCATGCAATCGCACATACACTAGGTGGTTTTTATTCCGTACCGCATGGTCTGGCAAATGCAGTCATTTTACCATATGTACTAGATTATTATGGGGATTCAGTCTATCAGCCGCTTTCAGAGCTTGCTGATTTAGTTGGACTCAGTCAACCTGGAGATACTATTGAACAAAAGGCACGTAAGTTCATTGATGCCATAAAGGAACTTAATGAGAGATTAGAAATACCCAAAAAAATCAGCGGAATTATCGACAATGATATCTCTGTGATGGTGGAACGAGCTTTTAAGGAAGCCAATCCCCTCTACCCTGTGCCGAAAATTCTCTATAAACAGGACTTAAACACACTTTATCAACTAATTAAGGAATAAGATGTATTTCATTACTGCTGTAATGTCAAATATAGCAAGGTGGTTGAAGAAATGGAAAACTATAGCTCCCTAGTAGCTAAACAAAAATCTTACTTTCGAACGGAAATGACAAAAGACCTTACTTTCCGCCTCGATGCACTTCAGAAGCTGCGAGCAGCTATTAAAAATAATGAAAACAGACTAATGGAAGCACTTAGAGCAGATTTAAACAAATCTGAGTTCGATGCCTATACCTCTGAAATTGGTTTTGTTCTCGAGGAATTACGATTTACGATTAAACATTTACGTTCTTGGGTGAAGCCAAAACGAGTAAAAACACCGCTTACCCATATCGGTTCAACTAGCTACATTTATTCGGAACCATATGGTGTGACGTTGATTATCGCTCCATGGAATTATCCGTTTCAGTTAGCCATTGCACCTTTAATCGGCGCCATTGCGGCAGGAAACTGCGCCATCATTAAACCTTCAGAGTTAACACCGAAAACATCTGAATTACTTGGTACAATGATAAAAGAGTTATTCTCCGAGGAATTTGTTGCAGTTGTTCAAGGCGGTGTAGAAACTAGTCAGACGTTACTGCAGGAGAAGTTTGATTATATCTTTTTTACCGGAAGTGTCCCTGTGGGAAAAGTAATTATGGAAGCTGCTGCGAAAAATTTGATTCCTGTTACATTAGAGCTTGGTGGTAAGAGCCCTTGTATTGTACATGAAGATGCCAATATAAAACTTGCTGCAAAACGAATTGCTTGGGGAAAATTCACTAATGCCGGTCAAACATGTATTGCACCCGACTACTTATACATTCATAAAAACATCAAAGATCAATTCCTTCAACAATTTAAAGAGACAACAATGGAGTTATATGGAATTCAACCTTTAAACAATCCAAACTTTACTCGGATTGTAAGTGAACGTCATTTTGAACGATTAACTTCCTTCTTAGATAACGGAAAGCAGTACATGGGAGGTCAAACAAATAAAGACAAATTAAGTATAGAGCCGACCGTTCTTACTCAAATCACTTGGGAAGATCCGGTTATGCAGGATGAAATTTTTGGTCCGATCCTTCCTGTGCTAGAGTACAGTGATTTACATGAGGTGATTGAGGGAATTCACCGTCACCCGAAACCGCTCGCCCTTTATATTTTTACAGAAAGCAAAAACCTCCAACAAGAGGTCTTAAACAGCGTTTCATTTGGTGGAGGGTGTGTAAACGATACAGTGTACCACTTTGCCTCTCCTTACCTCCCATTTGGCGGAGTGGGAAATAGCGGCATCGGTGCTTATCATGGAAAAGGAAATTTTGATACCTTCTCCCATAATAAGAGTGTACTTAAGCAAACGACCTTATTCGATATCCCCTTTCGCTACCCGAATGTTAAAAATGGACTACAAAAAATAAAGCTCTTTATGAAATAGGCTGTATTAGAGAACATTGTTCATTTATATACCCTGTTGATTGGAGAGGAAGGCACGAAGACTCCTGTGGGAGTATGGTTCAGGGGAGACCCCGCAGGCGCAAGCGCCGAGGAGGCTCGCCGAAACACCCACGGAAAGCGAAGTGCCTGGAGCGGAAATCAACAGACTAGTTTAACAAAGCTATGAAATAAAACAACTCGGCCTCTTTGATAGAGTGCCGAGTTGTTTTTTTGTTACTTTTATTCATTTACTGCGTGCTTTCTCACTTTTCTCTTCAATTTCATTAATGTTTCATACACAATCGGAACAATCAACAAAGTGAGTAATGTAGAACTTGTTAACCCACCAATTACAGTTACACCCAAGCCTTTTGTGATCAAACCGCTTCCTTCGATACCTACCGCAAGTGGAATAAGGGCACCAATAGTTGCAATAGCAGTCATGAGAATCGGACGAACACGCGTTCCTGCTGCTTCAATTATAGCATCTCTTGTAGAAAAACCTTCGTTTTCTTTATGAATGACACGGTCTATTAAGACAATCGCATTGGTTACTACGATTCCTATTAACATGAGTGCGCCTATCATTGCAGATACGCTCAAGGTTTCTCCAGCAATCAGTAACCCCATCAAACCACCAATAATTGTAAATGGCAGTGAGAACAGAATAGCAAATGGAGCTAATCCGCCTCCAAATGTGATTACAAGGACTAAGTAAACAATTGCAATTGCTGCAAGCATCGCAAGTCCAAGTTGTTTGAAAGAGTCATTAATATCTTCCGTTACACCGCCCATTGAAACATCCACATTCGCTGGAATGTCAAGCTTATCTACCTTTTTCTGTACTGCAGTTGATACTTTTGCTACATCCTTCGTTTTAATCTCACCCGTTACATTCGTATAGATACGACCATCTCGACGTTTTATCGTATCTGACGTATTTCCTTCTTTAATTTCCACAACGTCTTTAATTGGAACATTCACTCCAAGTGGTGATGTTAGGGTCTTATCTGTTAGTTCATGAATATCAGAATAGCCCTTCTTCTCCACATCTACATATACATTTAATTCTTTATTATCTTTTTTAATAGTTGTTAATACCTGGCGTTGTCCATTAGCTGAAAGCTCCATGCCAATTTGGGCTGCTGTTAGACCCAGTTGACTGAGCTTTTCTTGATTGGCAACGAGCGTATATTCATCATAGGTAGCAGAAATACCTGTTTTTACGTTCGTAAGTGAGCTATTTTCTTTCATGATCTTTTCAATATGGCTGACAATAGGTTTAATGTCATCAATGGTATCTCCATAAACATTAAGTGCCAGCTGGTTACTTGAGCCCATACCAGAGAAATCCTGTTTCCCCCACTCACCTTTATCGTTTCTTTCCTTTAAGGCCTTAATTACATTTTCTGTCTCTTTATCAAAATTCTTCGTGTCTTTATCGTAACCAACGAAAAACATGGCAGAATTACTTTCACCAGGATTCATTGGATTCTCTCCACCAACAGAAAACTGTATATCTTTTACGTTCTTTCTATTACTTAAAAATTCATTTGCTTCTGTGGCAATTCGCTCTACATCTTCTATTGTTTGTCCTGGCGCAGGCTTGTAAGTCGCCACAATCATTTTCTGTTCATCAGAAGGTAAAAAGCTCACTCCAATGACAGGCACTAGGAACAAACTTCCAACCAACATCAATATTGCCAAACCAGAAGTGATTAGTTTATGATTTAACGCCCATCTCAAAACTTTTCTATAAACAGAAGCTAATTTATTTGGCTTATCTTCCTCGTGAATGTGTTTTGAGTTAACACCTTTCTTAAATAGGGAATGAGCCATCATAGGAACTACGGTTATCGCTACTAATAAAGAAGCGAGTAACGAGAAAACTATGGTTAATGCAAATGGCAGGAACATTTCTCCGATTGGTCCCTTAACTAAACCTAATGGAAGGAAAACGGCAATAGTAACAATGGTAGAAGACATAATTGGCATAAACATTTCTCTTGTGGCTTCTACAATAAGTTCTTTACCAGTAAACTTTTCATTTTGTAAGGACATTCTTCTAAATATATTTTCAATAACAACAATGGAGTCGTCAATCACGCGACCAATTGCAACGGTCATGGCACCGAGTGTCATCATATTAAGTGTGATGTCCATTTGTTTTAACAGTAATACAGCAATAAGTAGTGATAGCGGAATAGATACCACTGAAATGATTGTAGTCCGGCAGTTTCTTAAGAAAAGCAAAATGATAACCATCGCAAAGATAGCACCAAATATGGCTTTATCCAACATAGTTGAAACAGATTCTTCGATTGGTTTTCCTTGATCGAATATTGGTGTTACCTTTAAACCATCAATCTTCTTTTCCAACTCACTTAGCTGGTCCTTAACCGCATTGACAACATCGACTGTATTGGCATCTTGTGCGCTTACGATTTGTAATCCAATAGATTCACGGCCGTTTGTTTTTGAGATGGATTCTGCTTTCCCAACTACTTCAACCGAAGCAATATCCCTTAATTCAATTGTTGGAATACCAGCCTGTGTTGGGGTATTTTGCCCTTGAATGGATGATACCCCAGTTGGGTTTTGCTGTTTCCCTTGTGTGGGGGAGGTATTTCCCGTCATCCCTTGCTGTTGTCCAACTGAAGATGGAATAACCGGTATTTTTAATGACTTTAAGTCTTCAAGCGTTTGAATATTTCCATCAACAACTACAGACTTTTGGGTATCCTGAAAGGTATATAAGCCTAATGGAAAAGAAATATCAGATGCTTTAATTAAATTGCGAATCGTATCTTCCTGTAATCCATATTGTTTTAATTTATCTTGGTTAAATCTTAACTGAACTTCATCTATTTGCTGGCCAGAGATTTGAACTGAACCAACTCCATCAATCCCTTTAAGTTCCGGAACGATTTTCTTTTCCACCGTATCAGTTAATTCAGCTAATGTTTGTTTTTTATTGGAAATGCTTAATGACATTACAGGTATGGATGAAAAGCTTAAACGTGATACTTTTGGTGCTTGCACACCATCTGGTAAAGAAAGATCATTTAATGCTTCTTTTACTTCGTTTTGTGCCTTTTCCATGTCTTTATCAAAATTGTATTCTATTTGAATGGAAGAAGCATTTTGGAATGAAGATGAACTTACAACTGAAACACCATCTAAATTCTGTACTCTACTTTCAATTGGTTCTGTAACTTTCTCTGCGACCTGCTCAGGAGTAGCTCCTGGATAGACGGTTAAAACTGTAACAAGTGGTGTATTGATATTTGGAATAGTCTCAAGCTTCATATTCATACCTGAATACAAACCGGCTACTGTCACAATAATCGTTAATAACCATACAGCAAACTTATTCTTCAATGAAAATTGAATGATTTTTTTCATATATTTCTCCTTATTTGTAATGTTGTTGACAATTAAAATGAATTCGTCTAGCATTTGACTATATTGAACAAAACTAATGTTACTGACCGGACAGTCATAAGTCAAGAAATAAAGTTGTTTTTAAATAGTATTATGCTGTTTAATTGGAGGGTTTATTTTGAATGAGAAGGAAAAATTAATAATTGAATCGGGAATGAAACTTTTTGCAACGAAGGGATTCTCCTCCACTTCAATTCAAGAAATTGCAACTGATAGCGGTATATCTAAAGGAGCTTTCTATTTACACTTCAAATCTAAGGATGAGTTATTATTTGCAATACTTGAGTATATCTTTGAGACAGTTCATTCAAACATCCTGAAGTTCGAACATACAGATTTACCATCGCGTGAAAGGTTTTGTAAGCAGCTATCCTCTCTCATGGGGACCTTCATGGGACATAAAGAATTTTTTATCATGCTTTCAAAAGAACAAGCCATACCTCGAAATGATGAAATAAAAAAGCTATTATTTAAAAAGCAATCCGAAACACACCAGCTTTTTCGAAATGGATTAGTGTCCATCTATGGAAAAAATGTCGTGCCATTTTCAACGGACCTTTCAATGATATTAGAAGGACTATTTCATTCCTATATGAGGCTAATCATATTTGAACCAGCTGAGTTTGAATTAGAGGGTCTAACACAATTTCTTATGAGAAGAATGGATAGCATTGTAAAGGATATTACTGCTGAAAAACCATTTATATCTGAGGAGAAATTGGAAAAGGTAATTCAAAAATCCATGGACCTATTTGGTAGTACAGATATCAACGAAATTGTACAAAAAATGAGAAATGAATTAGAGCAGTTCGAAAATAAGGAAGCACTAGAAATATCAATTGACGTATTAGAAGAGGAAATGAAGCGAGAGAATCCTAGAAAACCGGTTATTAAAGGAATGCTCACAAATTTTAAGGAAGTCGAGTCATTTAAAGGGTATGTGAGAGTGATCTCTTCCTTTTACAATCTTTAAAATGGTGGAGTTTAACATGCCTAATGCACGCTATTGACTGACTGGACATTCAGAGGTATAATTTCTGACTGAGAGGTCACCCATAGATGACAATATAAAACCAACTAGATTGGAGAAAAAAAGATGGAAATACAACAAAAAGGGATCAATACACGATTAGTCATAACTGGACTAATTATCGGTATGTTCTTTAGTGCTCTTGAACAAACAATTGTAGGAACTGCCATGCCTACGATTATTGCTGAACTCAATGGATTTAAAATTTTTGCTTGGGTGACAACAGCCTATATGATAACGTCGACAACCATCGTACCTGTTGTCGGTAAATTATCAGACCTTTATGGCAGGCGTTTTCTTTATTTACTTGGGACCATAATCTTCATTATTGGTTCTGGTCTATGTGCAACAGCTACTTCCATGGAACAATTAGTCCTTTATCGAGGTCTTCAGGGACTTGGCGGTGGGATGATTATGCCACTTTCACAAACTATTATTGGGGATATTTTCACAGCAGAACAACGTGCAAAATGGCAAGGAATATTTGGCGGTCTCTTTGGATTAAGTTCCGTCATCGGTCCTTTCCTAGGCGGACTTATTGTGGATCATATCAGTTGGCATTGGATTTTCCTTATTAATGTACCTTTCGGATTATTGTCTGCTTTATTGATTTTTGCTGGACTTAAACATGAAAATGTTGGGAAAAAGGATAAGGTAAGTATCGACTACTTAGGTATTGTTACCTTGATACCAGCAATCGTTTTATTGTTGCTTGGTTTAACCTTTGGTGGCGATAAGTTTGAATGGCTGTCAACGAAATCTTACTTAATTTTTGGCGGAAGCATTGTGCTGTTTATTCTCTTTGGCTTTATTGAGAAAAAAGCGGAAGAACCGATTTTAGATCTTTCTTTGTTTAAAAATAGAATTTTTGCAACGATGAATGGGTTAGGGTTCTTGTTAGGTCTTGGAATGTTTGGGGCCATTATGTTCGTTCCAATGTTTATGCAAGGAATTTTAGGTGTTTCTCCCACTCAAGCGGGCTCGACAATGACACCTATGATGATCGCTATGATCGCTGCCAGTGTCATTGGCGGACAACTGCTCCTTAGATTCACTTTCCGTACGGTGTTAACAGCTGGTATGTTACTAGCATCTGCTGGGTTCTTTTTAATGAGTACGATGGGACTTGAATCTAGTGAGTTTACTGCCTATGCATATATGGTTGTTTTGGGGTTAGGTATGGGTCTAGTCATGCCTA
Organism: Neobacillus sp. Soil_C_43; assembly: GCF_057656715.1. NCBI lineage: Bacteria > Bacillati > Bacillota > Bacilli > Caryophanales > Bacillaceae > Neobacillus > Neobacillus sp. Soil_C_43. The sequence goes on along the minus strand of NZ_JBDGJV010000006.1, from coordinate 95,002 downwards.
CATTGATGATTGCTATTCAGAATGAATTTCCAAAATCTCAGCTCGGAACGGTTACTTCGGCATCCACCTTCTTCCGTTCGATTGGTGGCACGATCGGAATCACCATTTTAAATTCTGTTATGAATCATTCATTAGGAACAAAAATGGTTGAATCTGCAAATAATGCAGATAATCCAATCGCCCAGGCTGCATTAACCAAGCTTTCTGAAAAAACGGATGTATTATTTGGTTTATTGATCAACCCTGGTTTGTTAAAATTGCCAAGTGACATTCAAAAGATGGTTATTCATGGTATTCAAACTGCATGGTCAGAATCGTTTACAACTGTATTTTTATCAGGTCTTATCTTTATTTCGATTGGAATATTAGTCGCGTTATCTGTAGGAAAAGGACGTATTAAGAGAGATAAAGAACTAACTGAAGAAAATGAACTTCAAGCTAACATACATGGGCAGGAAGCAACTGAATAAAGGTATAGAAAAACCTCGGCAGCTTCACACATGCCGAGGTTTTTCTTTCCATTTTTTATAATTCAAATTCCCATTCATCCTTAAGAATCAAATAAAGGACAAGAAGCGTATTTTCTAACTCCTCTTCCGTTTTCCCTTCTGTCTCTAACCTGATTTTGGGTAATAGAATATCTGCAATTTGTTTAGTAAAATCATGCCTGTCATTTAACGATAATTGATGAAATCGGCGGGAGTATGTACTGATAAGCTTCCATTCTTTCATACCTAAAGAGTTCAATGACCAAGCATCTATAGACAGGTCATTTACTGTTAATCCTCTGGCTTGTATTTCCTTCTCAATGGGTGAAAGTTTTCTTTTCATTTTTGCTTTCCGTTCATGAACCACCATAGTCCCCGCAACAATATCTCCAAGCCTTTTATGCTTGGAATGGAAAAAAATCATGATCATACCAAGAAAATAGCTAACTGGCAATGAGTCAACAATGCGCATCAGGTTTCGAATAAAGCTCGAAAGCAACGTGATACTGTGACCATTTTCCTGAATGACTCGAATCCCTATTAATTTCTTCCCAATCGTCCGTCCCCCTGAAAAGAACTCAAAAGCGAAGAAGTACCCCCCATTCAAGATAAACAGGAGAATCATTGTAATAGCAAGAGGAATGGAATTATCCATAATAAAAAACGGCAAGGATGACATTCCACTCATAACTACGAAGAAGACAACTAAAATGATGACATTGATGATCATTAATAGTAATTGATCAATGATAAAAGCTGCTGACCTGCTTCCCAATCCTGCCAGCTGAAACTGAAGGGATACGTATTCAGGTGTTTTTATATCTAAATGGTCTCCATTCAACAGGAATCCCCCATCTCTATCTAGAATATTTCTATAGCTGTTTCAATTTACTAACAAAATTACTATAATTAGGTGCATATGAAAGTTTAAATAGTATGATAACTTTACAAAAATGCCAAACCAAGAAGGTGTCAATATGAATGTTAAGCAATTTGTTAAAAAGCACCGTGATGAGTGGAACCAACTAGAACTTTTGGTTACTTCTATAAATAAAAGTAGAAAAAGAATTACCGGTGAGACCATTATTCAATTTCATCAGCTTTATCAAAAAGCTGCTCAAAATCTTTCGTATAGTCAAACATACTTTCCTAATGATGATGTTACCTTTTATCTAAATGGATTAGTAGCGAAATCACATAACCTTATGTATAAGGATCAAGTATCGAGTATGAAGCAAATTCGTTATTTTTTCAGCACGAAGTTTATTGGATTATTAATCGAACAATGGAGATTTGTTGTCGCTGCCATGATTCTTTTTACTATCGGTGCCATTGGCAGCTTTCTATCCGTATTGAATGATCCCTTACATATTTATTCCATTCTCCCAGCAGAAATCGCTCAAGGAGTTGACCCTGAACAACTTGGAAATGGACATGGTGCGGTTGATTCCTCGGTAATGTCAGCAAGTATAATGACGAACAACATAAAGGTTGCCATTTTAGCCTTCGCTGGAGGAATCACATTTGGTCTTTTGACAGTTTATTTACTTATCTATAATGGCATCATCATTGGTTCATTAGCCGCACTTTTTTGGCATCACAATAAGTCCTATGATTTTTGGGCCTATATCGTTCCACATGGAATGATTGAGCTTACAGCCATTTTTATTGCTGGCGGTGCTGGTTTATTAATGGGCTATAAGCTCTTTGTTCCAGGCCATTTTTCAAGGGGCTTTCAATTGAAGCAGCAAGCGATACGATCTGTTCAGCTACTGCTTGGTACAATCCCATTATTTGTTATTGCTGGAATAATCGAAGGCTTTATCACACCAGCAGCCATTTCATTAGAAGCTAAGTATATGGTTGCTTGTTTAACTGTGCTTGGTTTAGTTCTATATGTTGTTATAGGTAAGCTCTTACTCATAAAAAATCAGCCTACAAAAGGTTTTGATTCATAATGTCGATATACTGAGATACTGCAGTAATCGCCAATTTTTCCTCTGGGGCCTCAATCATTTGGAGGCCCTGCTTTTCCCACTTGATTTTCTCCCTCTTCTTAAAAAGTAACTGCTGTTGGGCCATACTTTTTACCATGGCAGTATGTACATCCTTAGGTTCTTCGTTCCTTCTTTTTAAAAGGGTCTCATCTTCAATACCTACCATTAAAAACATATGACGTTGCCTAAGACGCTTTAGATATGTAAGTGCACTCTCCTCATGTAGAAAGGTGCGAACATCACTAAATAAAAGCAAGAGACTTCGTTTTTTTTGTACCGTTTCTAGGTACTGTAGTACTGAAGCATAATTAGATTCGGTTGCTTCGACATTTATATCATAGACGGCCTTTAGAATCACTTGTAAATGAGCCATCCCTTTGGCAGGAGGCACAAACACCTTTATCTTTTTTGAGAAAGCAAGGACAGAAACATAATCGCCTTTTTTTAGTGCAGCCGCCGCTACAGTTAATGCAGCCTCTAACGATTTTTCTAACCGATTTCCCTTTTTTAGTTCTGCTCCCATCATTCGTCCGCAATCAATTAATAAAGTAATATACTTTCCATGCTCCGGTTCATAATCATTTGTCATTACTTCTTGTAGCTTTGCAGTTTGACGCCAATTGATTTTTCGCGGATCGTCGCCTACTACATAACTTCTTATTTTTGAAAAATCACCCACACCACTTCGATGTTTACGAATTTGCAAACCCTCATTCACAAGAAACCTTTGTGCATTGGCTAAAAATTGCTTTGTCTCTGTTAAATCTGGTATCACTTTTACTGAGTCATTCATCTCTAGAGTAATCTGTTTCTGCCATAATCCAAGGAAACTATTATAGCGAAAATATAATTTAGAAACATCATAATTTCCTCTTTTTGTAGCTGTCATTTCATAGGTTACCTGTACAGTAGTTTTTCTTGGTATCTCACCCAAGAGGGGAAACGATGTGATGAATGACTGTGGTAATCCATCAATTATTCGATAGGTAAGAGGCCAGCTTGATGCATTTGTTACCTCGATCACTGTCTTATAATTCAAGCCTCTTTCTAACTCCTCTGGTAAAGATCGTTTAAAAGTTAATTGAGCCTTTTTAGGAGAAAAAAACAAATCAAGGAAACTCGCTACTATCATCATGATATCAACCGTAATAATAGATACCCATGATATTTCTAATACGCTGCCAATTACCAACAGAATCGATAAGATCATCACAATGAGAATAAATCTTTTCGTTGGAAGAATCCCTCTATCTTGGAACAGGAACCGACCCCACAAGCTCTTCAATGATTTGGTCAACGTTTGCTCCCTCCAATTCCACATGTGGAGATAACTGTATTCGGTGTCTTAAAGCTGGCTTTGCCACCATTTTGATATCATCAGGCGTTACATAATTCCGACCATGTATGTATGCCCAAGCCTGAGCTGCTTTCCCAATAGATATTCCAGCACGCGTGCTTGCCCCAAAACGAATGGAATCTGACTCCCGTGATCTCCTGACAATCTGCATAATATAATCTAAGACATTCTCTCCTACTGTAACTTGCTCAATTTCTTGTCTAATCGTTTGAAAAGAGTTCATATCTAGGAAGTGTTCTACTTGATTTTCAACAAATCGCTTTTCAATCACTTGTTGTAATACCTTCTTTTCCTCCTCAAACGACGGGAAGTTAATTTGTAGTTTGAAGAGGAAGCGGTCCTGCTGTGCTTCTGGCAACGGATATGTACCTTCAAATTCAATTGGATTTTGGGTGGCGACGACAAAAAATACTTCCGGCAATATATACGTATCACCTTGAATCGTCACTTGTTTTTCTTCCATCGCTTCTAACAAAGCGGCCTGTGTCTTTGCAGGTGTGCGATTGATTTCATCTGCTAGGAGAATATTTGTAAAAATAGGTCCCTTTAATGTTTGAAACGTACTTTCTTTCATGTTGTAAATGGTACTTCCGGTAATATCACTTGGAAGTAAATCAGGCGTAAATTGAATCCTATTAAAGTTTCCTCCAAGGAGACTCGCCAGTGTCCTTACCATTTGTGTTTTACCAGTACCTGGAACTCCTTCTAGAAGGACATGTCCTCCAGCTAAAACAGCAGACAATAAGAGTCTTAGATTGAGTCCTTGACCTAAAATTCGTTCTTCATATTTTTCTAAGAAGGATGTTAAAACAGTTTTCATCCCTCATTCACCTCTTTCCTTAATCGATCAAGCTTTTTAGACCAAAGCAAAAATTCTTGTTTACTCAGCTTTTCTTTTTCTAATATTATTTCTAATCCGTTTATAAAGGAATGAATTTCACTACTCGGCATTTGCTTCCATTTCTTCTCCAACAAACTAATGGAATCCTTCCACTCTTTGCTATATGGGATCCGCCAATGTTCCTGTAGCAAGTGTTTCACATAATCAGCCTGAATCCTAATGGAGTCTTGATACCTACTGCCACGTAAATACCAAGCGGTCAAGGCTTGAATTCCCTCATCACTAAATCGAACAGATTCTTCTCTTGGGGTAAAAATAGGTCCAAAGCGTTTTCCTTTATACCAAAGCCAAAGAACCATGATGAGAATGCCTTGTAACAGCAATATTAAGAACCACATTGGATATACCGCTAATTGGCCAGCTGTACTTTTGCCAGTATGCAGGTATTCATCAAACAATATGTTTTGAGGTTTAGCTTCGTCTAAGAGGCTTAAAATAAGTGGCAAATGATCATGGTTTAACAGCTTACCATTTGTTATCCATTCAGGTTCAATAGTAACAATTAACTGACCTTGTCCATACGTTCGTTTTAGTGCAACAGCTCCTGCAGCATCATTTAGTAAAAGCTGATCCTTATCCGTGGGATATAATCGAATAAATGAGTTTATTTCTGCCTTAAAGGAGACATGATTTTGATTTGTCACACTCATTAAGTCCTTAGATGTTGAAGGAGACTCTTCAAATGGCCCAGTGTTTAAATCAAACATTCCTTTTGGATTGTTTTTAAATAATAAAATGGTATTTCCAGCTTTCATAAAATCTAAATAAGCTTTCGTTTCTTTTTGATCTGGAGTAAAAAACGGTTCGACCATAACAAGAAGTTGATTGCTTTCTCCTTTTGGCAGTAGGTCAGGGGAATAAGACCAGGTTTTTCCTCCTATTTCATTCTTTACATATGTATAAAATGCCTTCACACCGGTTGGCGCAGGAGAGTCAGAAACGTAACTTGGATAACTCTTCGGCTTTTGCGAATAAATGAAAAAACTTATAAGAATAAATAAAAGGAGTAAAACAGTCAGCCCAATCCATGAACGGCTAATAGTTGGAAGTTTTTTCAAAGCTCTCCTATCTCCTTTCTCCAAGGTGTTCAACTTCATGTTCAGCAAGCCATTGGTTAATTTCTTTCGAAAATTTACTATATTCTTCTTTGATCACTTTTCTTTCACCATAAGTCACTTCATCAAAAAAATTGGCTAGGAGGAAAAATTGGTCCGCTCTCTGTTGCTGTATTTTCCCAAGTTCTTCATAATACTCCCAATTTGTTTTCCAAATCCTTGCTTCAAGCCATTCCTTATCATGAAGAAATAAAAGTAAGGCCAAAAATAAATGACGGGTTGAAAGTGTGTATTCTCCCAGTTCTTCCTGTTTTTTCGCCTCTTCTATATGTTTTTGATAGGACCAATTCATTTCCTTTAATGATCGCAGAGGCTTTTTTTCTCGAAACGTCCGGTTCCGTCTAATGTTACGTACCATAAAAAATGTAAAAATTAACATAAAAAGAAAAACTACTACGATAATACCAATAAGGACGGGTCCTGAAGCGCTACTTGCTGATTCCATGGTAGGAAACAGCTTAGCCAATTGGTCAGCGACCCATTCCTTTGCTTTTTCCCACCAGGTCTCTATCAATCCTTTGGTATCAGTTTGGTAGACTCTATATTCTTTACGGTTTAATATATTTTCCAACGTGTCACGAGCTTTGCTTGGATCAAGCATTTTCATCACCTAGCTTACTTTAGGTATTTACTTTACCAGGTTATAATCATCAATCATTTCTTTTAAATCATCGGCATCATGTCTCAGCTTTAAATCAAGATACATGACACCATAGCCAACTGTAAAAATCAAGGTTGTAAATAGAGTTGCAATGTTTGAAATAATGCTTAATAGTACACTATTGCCTAAAAAGAGACCAAAGGTCATTTGAACAGCGAAACCGATACTTGAAATAATCAAATAAAATACGAGATATAGCCCCACTAATGGCCATGTCCTCTTTTTCGTCAGTCTCCAGCTTCTGGCCATCCCTGGTGATTCTTTATCTAATACCACAGAACCAAAATAAAAGCTCCAACGAGTCAAAAGCAGCCCAACTCCAACTGCACAACCCAAAAACAATAAGATGGCACCTAGTATACTTATTACAGGATGAATTTCAACGCCAATAACTACTACTAAAGTAATAATTAAAATCGGAACTAAGATGATAGCAAAAACGATCAATCCAAATAAAATGCTGCTTCCAATCATCGGCCAAAATCGGGAAAAGGCCTGTTTAATAACAGAACCAACCGTATATTCTTCATTTCTTCGCACATGATCAATCGCAAAGAGAATAGCAGCCTCAGCCACCGGACCTAGTATGAGGCTAATCAGTCCCACCAAAATCACGCCAACGTCTGCTCCCAAACTGCTTGAGTCAAGTGTTCCTGTTTCTTCAAAGCGAGATAGCATTTGTTCATACCAAGCACCACCAGAACCAACTGCTCTAAAAAAACTAGTTCCAGAAGCCAACTGGACAATAGCTTCCAGTAAATATATAGGTCCCATTATTAATAGTAGAATACGGAAAAAATCCTTAAAGCGGCTTTTACTTATACTAAAGGTATGATCAAGAATCTCGCCAAATCCTTTTGGTTTATTAAACTTTGTATCCAATTTGAACCCTCCTAGTATGAAATGGCAAACCTTAATTTTGGGCTATGTTAAACATGCCTGTTTATTTCCGCTCCAGGCACGAGCGGTTCGCGGGCGTGCCGGGGAGCCTCCTCGTCGCTTCGTTCCTGCGGGGTCTCCCCTGCCCCGTACTCCCGCAGGAGTCTTCGTGCCTTCCGCTCCAATCAACATTGTCTATAAAACAACATAGGCCTTTAACACAGCTTAATTTAAAGAGTTAATTATTCGTTACTTTTTTGCAACCTGGTCTTTATTTTCATATACTAACCAATCAGAGCCATTAATTTTATTTGAAGCATCAATTATCTTGTTCTTCACACGGTCGTGCTCAGCACCTGTTAATAAAGTAGGTTGATAGTTATTCCTTGAGGAAACAGATGATATAGAAAATGGAACGACATTAATTTCTTTTTGGTCTGTAAGAACCCCATTCTTCAAATGAAACGTTTGTTGATACACAAATGTGTCCTTATCTCTTGGGTTTCTATTCCCACCAAACATGAAATTCCCAAGACTATAGACAATAAACTTACCTTTGTATTCTTCTATACCTTGTACAACATGCGGATGATGACCCAATACCAAATCCGCACCACTATCGATGGTAAAATGGGCTAATGACTTCTGTGATCCTTCTGGTACATAATGCCCCTCATTTCCCCAATGATAATGGACAAGAATAATCTGCACACCCTGATTCCTTAGGTTTTTAATATCCTGAGCCGTTCTATTGCGAACTTCTGGAGTGTCATTCCAGCCTTCATATCCTATAGCGCCAATTTTCACACCTTTAACCGTTGTTATAAATTGATGATCGTAACCAAAATAACCGATTTTTTGATTTTTCAGTGTATTAATTGTATCAGTATACCCTTTATCAAGGTAATCATGGATATGATTGTTTGCTAGATTGACAGCCTCAATCCCACCAAGCTCTAAAATTTGTGCGTACGATGGGTCACCTTTAAAGCGGAAAGTCTTCTGTGCTTTTTGGGTAGCATTTGTTAAGGTTGTTTCTAGATTGACAGTTGTGAGATCGTCATTCTTAAAAATATCATTTAATCCTTTTACAAAATAAGGCAGACCATTTGCGGAGGCCGTCTTGACAAAGGAATCGCTATAAGTAAAGCTTTCATCTGTTCCAAGCGTAAAATCACCGGCTGCGCTAATTTTAATACTAGTTTCTGTAACAGGTTCAGGAGTAGCAGTTTGGTTATCTTCTGTTTTTTCTTCCTGTTTAGTTTCTTCCTTCGTCTTAGCTTTTGTAACCTGCTCCGTTCGTACGGGCTCTTTTTTCACTAATTTTGAAGAAGCTTTTTCTGAGTTTAAGCCAATGAAATAATACGTTCCACCGGAAGCAATCAAAATTAAGAGGATCATGAGGATCATATTCCGTCTTTTTTTTGGAGATCGATGGCGCAGTAATCTGGTATCTGTCCCTTTTTTATCTGACTCTTCATTCATAAATGCAATTAACCCCTTTAATATTTTTCTAACTTTCTTAATTCTATAACAAATTCTTACAATACTCTATTAAAAAAAAGTGATCCCCTAATAAAAGGAAAGATCACAGTTTTTTGGTAAATTTACAGTTTGGAGAACTCTTCAACTAATTCTTCAAATTTCTTTAATGAGTTTTCAATTGGATATGGTGACGTCAAATCTACACCAGTCTTCTTCAATAACTCTAATGGATAATCGGAACTGCCACTCTTTAAAAATTCCAAGTAGGATTGAAGTGTATCCTGGTCACCTTCAAGAATCCTTGTGGCCAAATGAATCGCTGACGCAAAACCAGTTGCATACTTATAAACATAAAAAGGACGGTAAAAATGAGGTATTCTTGACCATCCATATTTCACTTCCTCATCAAAAACAAGTTCATCCCCATTGTATTCTCTAAACAAGCTTTCGTATGTTTGATTAAATACCTCAACATTAAGCGGTGTCCCTTTTTCTGCCATCTCATGGGTTATCTTTTCAAACTCAGCAAACATCACCTGTGTAAAGAAAGTACCCTTAAATTGATCAATAAAATGATTGAGCAAATGTTTGCGAGCCTCTACATTCTGCTCATTATTTAATAAATAATTAATTAAAAGCACTTCATTAACTGTAGAAGCTACCTCTGCTACAAAAATGCTATATCTCGCCGTTATTTGTGGCTGATGCTCGGAACTAAGTCTGCTGTGTACTCCGTGACCGCATTCATGCACTAAGGTAAATAAACTATCCAAATCATCCTGATGATTTAAAAGGATAAAGGGATGCACCCCATAGACACCTAAATTGTAGGCACCAGATCGTTTGCCAGGCGTTTCCCGAACATCGATATATCTAGCATCCTTAAACTCCTTAAGAATTTGAATATATTCCTCTCCGAGCGGAGATAATGCCTTACACATGGTTTCATAAGCTTCCTCATATGAGATTACTTGCTTCACTCCACTTACAAGTGGAACACTCATATCGTATTGGCGAATTTCATCTAGCTTTAATTTTCCCTTACGGATTTGTGTATATCGATGCAATGGTGCAATATTCTTTTTTGTTGTTTGTATTAAGTTCTCATATACATCCTTCGGAACTTTATCACCAAATAAAGACTTTTCAAGTGCAGATGGATATTGACGTATTTTAGCTAAAGTAACATTATTTTTAATGGCAGCTGCAAGAGTGGATGCAATGGAGTTTTTTAATTGAACATATGGCTGATAATATGCCATATAAGCTTCTCTTCGCTTATCACGGTTTTCATTCTCAATGAGCTTTGCATACATTCCCCTGGTTAACTCTACACGTTCCCCGTTGTCATTCGTTACATCTCCGAACTTAATGTCAGCGTTATTAATCATCCCAAACGTATGACTAGGAACAGACAATGCATCACCTAATTGTGATAGTAGTTCTTCCTTTTCCTTACTAAGTACATGTTTCTTATAGCGAAAGGATTCCCATAAATCTTCTGCAAAGTATTCTAGCTTTTCTTCTTCTTCCAAGTATCCTTCTAAAGTTGTCTCATCTAAGCTTAATAAATAAGGCATAAAGAATGAGGTGGAGGAGCTAACCTTCACACTGAGTTGTTTCGCCCGCTCTAATAGAGATTGGGCATTGGTATCCCTTGTATTTTCATCCACTGATAACATGGCATAGGCGTACAACTTATTAAAATGGAACGATAAAACCTCTTTTTGCTGGAGATACTTATGCAAGGTGGGGCCATCATTTATATTTCCGTCATAATTCTTCAATTGTATAGCAAGTTGTTCCACTAATTGATACTCTTCTTCCCAGTTACTAACATTCGTATAGATATCTGCAAGATTCCACTTCTCATAAACGGGTACTTCTTTTCGACTTGTATAGGTTTGCATATAAAACTCCTTCCTCGAAAATCATTTTCACAATTATATACCATAAGTGTCTAAATATCCCTTTTTTCGAAAAATAAAAAGCAGGTCAGCTAATAATCTGACCTGCTTCTAATTATTTATTACTTAAGAGCCATTAATCTTTCGTTGACCTCTTCTTCGCTTAATCCATGTTGCGCAACATAACGGTTTCTTGGGTGAACCCTGCACTCATGTGAACAGCTACGTAAATGTTTGTGCTCGTTTTCTTCTGAACATAAGATTTTTCGGTTACATTCTGGATTTGCACAGTTGACATAGCGTTCACATGGCTCTCCAGTGTAGTAGTCTTTTCCTACCACCACATGCTCTTTTTGATTTACAGGGACACTAATACGTTCATCAAACACATAGAGTTGGCCATCCCAAAGATCTCCCTGTACTTCTGGGTCTTTTCCATAAGTAACAATACCGCCATCAAGCTGTGATACATCTTCAAATCCCTCTTGAAGCATCCAACCTGAAAATTTTTCACAACGAATGCCACCAGTACAATAAGTAAGAATCTTTTTACCTTCAAACTGTTCCTTATTCTCTCTAATCCATTGCGGAAGATCACGGAAATTTAAGATATCCGGCCTAACAGCTCCTCGGAAATGTCCTAAGTCATATTCATAGTCATTTCTAGCATCAATAACCACAGTGTCTTCACTCTGCATTTGTTCAAAAAATTCCTTCGGTTTTAAGTGTTTCCCTGTTAAAACATTAGGATTGATATCGTCCTCTAGACGTAAAGTAACCAACTCTGATCTAGAACGTACCTTCATCTTTTTGAAAGCATGTTCAGATGCTTCATCTATTTTAAAAATTGTACCGGAAAACAGTGGGTGCTTCTCCATGTATTGGATATAGGCATCTGTTTGCTCAATAGTACCGGAAACAGTTCCGTTAATTCCTTCTGCAGCAATAATAATTCGGCCTTTTAAGCCTACCTCATTACAGAATTGGCGATGTTCATTCGCTGTTTCTTCAGGGTTCTCTATCTCAACATATTTATAATATAATAACACTCTATATTCTTGACTCATATTTACCACCTTGCACTTTCCTATAATAAAACGTATTAAACATACGTGTTTTTAACATTAACCTTATTACTATATCAAAAACTCGAACTGCTTTTCAAATGTTTGAACCTCCTCCCACTAAAAGGTGGATATTACCAACCTATCTTCCTTGCTTTTTCTGTTACAATTTTCATTGAAGAAAACGGAGGAGGAACCCAACTAATGAAAAAACATTATAGCCTCCTTGCCCTGGTAATTACTATTACCTTCATTGGAGGATTTTTTACTGGAGTATTTTTCTCTACAAACAACAAACATTCACAATCTAAGAATATACAAAAAGTAGCGCAGTCTGAGATAAAGCCCCAGACTAAGGACTTACCAGAAGTGAAAAAAGCCTCTTCGAAAGTCCTTATTGGTTATGTCCAGGATTTTCGCGATCCAAATATCGTGGATTACAAAAAATTAACACATGTGATTTTTTCTTTTGCCCATCCGACAAAAGACGGAGGGATTTTGCTCAATGGTGATTCTGCTATAGGGAACCTTCGGGCAATGGTTGCTAAAGCTCATAAATATGATACAAAAGTGATGCTGGCCGTTGGTGGTTGGTTTCATATAAACGGGGGCGAATCGTATGAGTATTTTAAAACTGCAATTTCTAATCCTGTTAGCCGAACAAGGTTAGCTAACGAGCTTACTAGTATCGCTGAACGAGAAAAGCTAGATGGTATTGATATAGATTTTGAACATCCCCGTTCCAAAGCAGATGCAAAAAATCTAGCTGCTTTTACAAAGGAATTAAGTTCCCAGTTACATGCAAAAAATAAGGAATTATCAATTGCTGTTTACTCCAAAATCCATGCACAAACTCTTACAGAAATTGGCTTTGTAGTGTATGAGCCATCGATGTTCGCCGATGTGGATCATGTCAATATCATGGCATATGACGGACAGTGGGATGGTGGGTATAATGGAGCAAACTTATCACCGTACCCGTTTACTGAAAAAATTGTAACCTATTGGACTCATTTGTTTGAAACATACCATTACCCAACAGAAAAGCTAGTATTAGGTGTACCGCTTTACGCACAACCTGCTGATCCAAAAATTAAACAGGTATCTTATGGGGCGATCATTAACGAAAACCCTGCAAATGCAAATAGTGATACAGTAAAGATGAACGGAACAACCTATTATTATAATGGTGATGCAACGATGAAAAAGAAAACAAAACTGGCACTTGACCACAGCTTTGGTGGGATGATGCTCTGGGAAGCGGGTCTCGATGCACAAGGCTCTCATAGTTTAACTTCATCTATTTACAGTGTTTTGAAGGATTCCAATAAGGTACCGGTTAAATACTATACGGTTAAGAACGATTAAGGATATGAAGCTGAACTCTCTTAAAAAGTTGGTTCAGCTTTTTTTATTGTTTACTTTTTAGCCTCTACATTATACACGACATAAATTCGTCACAAAATATGGTATTTGTCGAATATTTTTCCAAGTTTTTTGAAGGAGATTGTCGAAAAAAGGAGAATGAAATAAGGAGTTGAAAAAAGGAGGAAGACAGATGAAGAAATTATTAACAATATTATTTGGTGCATTAATCGCTTTATCCCTCTTTGTCACTACGGGGAATACGGCAAAAGCAGCTAAACCTGGGGATGATTGTGGATGCACTGGGACACTAGTAGGTGCGGAAAAGAATAAAATTGTGGCTGACTTACTAAGCAGTCAAGAATTTAAAACAGCTAAAGCAGCGCTAACATCAGCTGGTTATTCTTACAGGGGAGCATCTCTCATCAAAGTAGCAAAAATGGAAGGAATTATTATTACTGTTGTTCCTTTTTATACTAGTGAAGGACAAACGATTATTGCTGGATTTGTTAATGGTGAATTTAAAGGAGCTGTCAATCCGACGACCGAAGAACCTATACTACTTCCTCAAGAAAAGGAAACACAATTACAAGCTATATTTGCACTCTTTTAAAATAAAGGTTCCCATTAGTTACGGGAACCTTTATTATTGCTTTTAAACCCTGGACAAAAACGCTTGTATCTCTCTAATTAATTCCTTTGAATTCTCGTACATACTCATATGGCCAGAACCTTGAATCAATGAATGGGTAATATTTGGTTTGGTTACTGAAAATGTTTTCTCTGCTGGGATGATTTGATCTTGTTCCCCTGCTAATAATAGGACAGGTAAATCTGTATTTTCTAATACATGAATACGATCAGATCTATCTTTCATCGCTTGCAATGCATGAATGGTACCCTCTTGTGTCGTTCCGTAACCAATCTCTTTTGCCGTTTCTACATATTTTTCATCCGTATGTTCAGGAGAAAAAAGCTTCGGTACTAGCCCATCAATTAGAGGACGGACTCCCTGCTGCATCACTTTTTCAATGTTTCCTTGTCTTCCCTTTTTAGCCTCATCTGAATCTGGATATGCAGTGGAATGAACTAAAGAAAATCCATATAATTGGTCACTATATTTCTCAGCAAAAGCAAGGGTAATATAACCTCCCAAAGAGTGCCCGAACATCGTTACCTTCTCTAAATTTAGACCATTGATAAGTTCTTTTATCCGATCTGCCATCGCTTCAATCGTCGAACCATTTGAAAGTGTTTCTGATTCCCCATGCCCAGGCAAATCTGGTGCAATTACCCGGTAGTTTCTTGATAATTCTGGTATGACCTCTTCCCAATAACGAGAACTACCACAAAAACCATGAAGAAGAACAACTGGCATTCCTTCTCCTTTATCCACATATGAAATCGATGAACCTTCAAGTTTTTGAAATTTTACATCCATCATCCTCACTCCTATCCATTTCCACTCTTCTTGTCATATATATACCCAATTTTACCATAAAGAAAGCATTGCTTTTTCAGAGCAATGCCATAATTATTTTTATATACATGTTATCCAATCTGTTCCTCATTTTGGTCCGTATTCAATAAAGCTCGTTTACTCGGGATTTGCGTTAAATTAGACCTTTTCAATAAGTAATTCATATGTTCAACTGGCATGGACCCATGACCCTTACTATCGCCAAGAATGAATTGGACCGTGATACCATTATTACTTTTCACTGTCATTAATTCAGCAGAATTGAAAAAACCTTTGATACTTTGGGAAATTTGATACTTTGAACCCTCTTCAATAAACATGAAAGTCTCCTTTGTAGATATTCTCCATGTTAGTATGCCAAATAAAAATATTTACATACATAAATTTTCCAGCAGATTTATAATCAAAAGGCTCTATTAAAGTTGCCTGTTGATTTCCGCTCCAGGCTCTTCGCTTTCCGTGGGCGTTTCGGCGAGCCTCCTCGGCGCCTGCGCCTGCGGGGTCTCCCCTGAACCGTACTCCCACAGGAGTCTTCGTGCCTTCCGCTCCAATCAACAGGGTATAAAAATCAACACTGTTCTTTAACAAAGCCAATCAAAAAAAGAGAGGTATACCTCTCTCCCAAAGTAAACTATTCATCATCTTCTTCCATCATATCATCAAAAGCCTCAGATACCTTATCAAATTCTTCATCACTTTCAATCGCTGTAAAATCTCCATCCTCATCAACTTTTAAAAAGAAGATATCAATATCCTCTTCCGTTTCTTGTTTCACTTCGTCAGCAAATGCGACGGCCACATACTCTGAGCCTTCAATCGTCATAACTCCAAGTACTTCTACTTCCTGTTCATCGTCATTTTCATCACTAATTGTAAAAATCTCACCAATTTCAATTTTACTCATGTTCATTTCACCCCTAAGGAAAATTTTCTACCTTCAAACAGTATCTCATAAAACCATTGAAATTAATCTAAGTTAGTAATGATACTTATCAAAAATCTCAGCAACATAGTTAAAAATCCGATATAATTGGGGTAGTAAGTTTTTTGTAAGGAGAATTCAAATGAATCAAAAAGAGGTAGAAGAAAAGATCATTGAAAACTATCGCGGGGAAGAGAAAATGATGATCCTCGTATTTGCCCAATGGTGCATAAATCACAACCTTAATCCGGAAGAATTATACATAAGGGCTTACCCTAACCAAGCAACCAACCCTGCATTGAGGGAAGCCCTTGAGTTAACCGTACCGAAGGAAGAAGCTGGTGAAGTGCCAGATGAAACTCTTCTAGGTGTATTATCCTTGTTTGGAAATGATGACCTTGCATTCGTAGTGACGGAAGAGATAAAAAAAAGAAAATAGCCATTTCATGAGAAAGACACCTGAGAGTTCATTCAGGTGTCTTTCTTACTTTATAGAATTCCAAGTATTCTTACCGCTTGGGTAATGATTAATGGGACCAAGATGGCGATGACTGTTGGGATAAGGAAAGCCATGACGGTCCATTTTTTACTTTTTGTTTCTTTGTAAATATTAAGCAAGGTAGTTCCGCATGGATAGTGCAATAGTGAAAATAACATCATATTTAACGCGGTCAGCCACGTCCATCCATGATCAAGGAAAATATTCTTTAAGTCCGCTAAATTATCAACTTCAGTTAAGGAACCTGTAGATAAATATCCCATTAAAAGGATAGGTAAGACAATCTCATTAGCTGGTAAACCAAGAATAAATGCCATCATAATATACCCGTCAAGGCCGAGCATTTTTCCAAACGGGTCTAGAAATTCCACCGCATACATCAAAATACTTGTATCACCGATATAGATGTTTGCGAACACCCATGTGAGGATGGCTGCTGGCGCAGCCACTTTAACCGCACGTATTAATACCGACCACGATTTAGTTAAAGAGGAACGTATCACCGTATCAAAAATCTTTGGCCTACGATAGGGTGGGAGCTCTAGAGTATAATGTGTAGGTACTCCCTTTAAAGCAGTTTTTGACAAAACCCATGAGACAAAAAATGTGACGATAATTCCAAATAATACAATTCCTACAATAACCCCTGTGGTAACTAGCGATTTTAATCCACCTGTAAAATTAGCAGCCATGAACAGAGATGCTAATACTATCAATGTTCCCCATCGGCCGTTACATGGTACGAAGTTATTTGTCAGTATGGCAAGCATCCTCTCCCTTGGAGATTCAATGATTCGTGTCGATATAACAGCTGCTGCATTACAGCCAAAGCCCATTGCCATCGTTAAGGATTGCTTACCGTGTGCTCCAACCCGCTTAAACAAACGATCCATATTAAAGGCAACTCTTGGCAGATAACCATAGTTTTCAAGGAGAGCAAAGGTTGGAAAGAAAATTGCCATTGGCGGCAACATCACACTGATGACCCACGTGGTTCCCCGATACAACCCAAGAACTAATATACCGTGAACCCAATCAGGTGCATGCATGAACTGAAAGAATGAAGTAAGATACCCCTCAAGGATTCCAAAAAATTCTGCTAACATTGATGAAGGAATATTCGCTCCAGCAATTGTTAAATAGAACAATACACCTAGCATGGTAATCATAATCGGGAATCCGAATATCGGTGAGGTAAAGATTGCATCCAGTTTTTCCGTACGCAAATCCTGTTTTGATTTCGTGTAAGAAATGCCTTCATGACATAATTTATGACTTCGGTCGTATAGATGTTGGACAATCTCATCTCTAAGCTCTGATGTTGACAAACTTCGTGCTTCTGAATAAAGCTCTTGAAGACTCATGTTCTATACCTCCTCAGCTACCACTAACCGCTTACTTAGTTCATTGAGTAAAGCCTCATCACCATCTAGTAATCTTAAAGAAACCCAGCGGGCAGAAAGATGATTCCCGACAATTCCCTGAACTTTTGGCTCAATTTGTTTGATCTTTTCTTCTATTTCATCAGGATACGTGATTTGTACCGGATTACATTCTATTGCTCCTGTCACAATCCGGTCTATCGTATCTAGGAGCATAGGAAACCCCTTTTTATTCCTTGCAGAAATTTTAATAACTGGTACACCTAATCGATTTGTCAGCAATCTTTCATTTATATGAATTCCACGCTGTTCTGCAACATCGATTAAATTTATGCAAATCACTACGTTTTTTGTCATCTCTAGCACCTGTAATGCCAAATTGAAATTTCTTTCTAATGAGGTGGCATCTAGAACTACAAGCGTAATATCTGGTTTCTCAAAAACAATATAATTGCGTGCTACTTCTTCATCTGTTGAGTTAGAAAAAAGTGAATATGTCCCAGGAAGGTCAATCAGATGAAAGGTTTTGTCTTTATACTGAACACTTCCTTGTGCATGTGAAACTGTTTTTCCTGCCCAATTCCCTGTATGCTGACGAAGCCCAGTAAGAGCATTAAATAAGGTACTTTTACCCGTATTCGGATTTCCTGCTAATGCAATGCGATATTCATCCCGCATCAGAAATCAGCTCCCCCTCGATTTTGGAACTTTCCTCTTTTCGTAAGGCAATCGTTGTTTGGCTCACACGAAAAGCAATAGGGTCTCCTAATGGACTCTTACGAACGACTTCTACTAACGCTCCATTCACAAAGCCTAAATCTAACAGTCTTCGTCTCATCACACCATCTAAATTTAAGGATGTTATTTTTATTAAATTTCCCTTTTCCCCTTGAACCAACTTCATTGTTTTAGGTTTATCCATCTCTCTTTCCCCACTTTCAAAGTTTTTACCTCGCGCAACTTTTGTTTAATTATATGTGATGATTCACCTATTTGTCACCTTTTTTTAAAAAATAAGCTGCCTATTTTTAGGCAGCTTATCAACTATCGCTTTATTATAAAATAGTAAACTCATTCCACTCCTCGGGCAGAAGGCTCTGGTAGTGGTTGTGCAAAAATCGATCATCTATCAGGACGATGGTTCCATGGTCGTTTTCAGAGCGAATTAATCTTCCTCCAGCTTGTAACACTTTATTCATTCCTGGATAAATGTAGGCATAATTATATCCACTCTTGTTCTTTTTATTAAAGTGATCCTTAATGAGATTTTTCTCAAAACCTATTTTAGGTAATCCGACTCCTACGATGACAACACCGTTTAATCGATCACCGATTAAATCTATTCCCTCTGAAAAAATACCGCCGAGAACAGCAAATCCTAGGACTCCCTTTTCTGATTCAGGTTTAAAGGTTTCTAGAAAGTGTTCCCGCTCTGCTTCAGACATTCCTGAAGCCTGAATGATCGTTTGTGTTTCTTGGTCCTCTGCCTTAAACCCTTCATAGACAGTTAGTAAGTAATCATAGGAAGGAAAGAAGAAAAGATAGTTACCCGGTCGTTGTTTTACCAATGCCAGTAACACACGAATGATTTTCTCTTTTGTCTTTTCGCGGTCACGATATCTGGTGGATAATGGTTTAATAAAAATATCCACCTGTTCCTTTGAAAAAGGAGAAGGAATAGAGAGTAGATAATCCCCCTCATTTCCGCCAAGAATTTCATGATAATAAGGTAACGGTGAAAGGGTAGCTGAGAAGTATACTTTTGTCCGATAACCTTTCCCCATTTGTGCAAGGAGCTTAGACGGGTCCATACAAAAGAGCTTGACCAGCAAATCATTCTTAATTTTTTCTGCATAAATGACATAATGCTCATCAACAAAGTCAACAATTTTTATGAATTGATTCACCTTAAAATAGGCTTCCAATAAATCAGGAGATGCATTTTTAATAAGCATTTCTTCTGCCTTTTTTACAAAATCAATAAGATGACTTACGAAGGTTTCATTTAAAACCTCTAACACCATTTCATTCTCTCTGTCCATATCCTTTTTCATTGAAATAAAGATGGTATTGATCCTGTTGGCAGACTCGTAAATTTCTTTATCGATCCCTTTATAATTTTTTTTCAATTGTAGAAACATTTCTTTATTTAGTGATGCTGAGAACATATCCCTCCCCCGGTCAACGAGGTTATGTGCTTCATCTACCAGTAAAACAGTCGTTTTCTTTTGCTCTTCAATCAAGCGTTTTAAGGATACTCGTGGATCAAAAATGTAATTGTAATCACAAATAATACCATCAGCGGCATAGGAAAGGTCAAGCGAAAATTCAAATGGACAAATAGAATGCTTACGTGCATAGTCACCGATCACTTCACGGGTCAGTCTGTCTTCATTGGATAATATATCAAGAATAGCTACGTTGATGCGGTCATAGTACCCGTCAGCGAATTCACAATAATCCTTTTGGCACTTGGTCTCTTCCTTAAAACAAACTTTGTCCTTAGCCGTAATCGTGACAGTTTTCATACATAACCCGTGTGATGTCATCCTTGCAAAAGCTTCCTCTGCCGTTGATCGTGTAATTGTTTTTGCTGTAAGATAAAAAATACGGCTTAGATGCCCTTCCCCTACAGCCTTAACTGCTGGAAAGAGGGTAGATATCGTTTTGCCAATTCCGGTTGGTGCTTTAACAAAAAGATTCTTTTCATCTAAAATGGATTTATACACTGCTCCCGCTAATTTCCTTTGTCCTGCACGATACGTTTCAAAAGGGAAAGAGAGATCTTTTATACTCCCATTTCGCTTTAATCGATGGATGTGCATCAATCTTGCATAGGGGGCGTACTTTTCTATCACATAAAAGACAAACGCCTCAAGCTCTGAAAAATGACAATTGGTTTTTAACTGCCTTTTTTCTAAGGTATCCACATGTACATAGGTAAGCTGAACGGTGATTTCCTGTAATTCATGATCCAGCATATACATATAGGCATACATTTTTGCCTGTGCCCAGTGGACAGGGACCCCTTCCAAGTTCAGTTCTTCAAGTGGTCTTGAAAAAGATTTAATTTCATCTATCGTAACGACATGATCCTGAAACAAAAGTCCATCACAACGGCCGTCAATAAGAAAGGTAAACTCTTCAAAGGGAATTTCTGAACGAAGATACACTTCTTTCTGATCACCATCTTTATAAGTTTTCTGGATTGATTGATGAATTCTTGTTCCATCTAATAGAGAAGATTGGGAGCGGAAACGGTTATCTATGCTACCAGCCAGATAAACATGTTCTACAAGCTTCCGAACAGATAGTTGAATCGTATTTGTCACATGATCACCAACTAATAATAATATAAGAATGTATGTTTGTATTTTAAGTATAGCAGAAATGAATTCATAACAAAAACAAGTAAGGACTACATCGCCCTTACTTGTTTGATATTTTTAGGGTATCTTAGATTTATAACCTAATTTGACCTGTACCACGGACAATTGTTTTTGTCGTTGTAATTGCCTTTAGGCCCATTGGTCCCCTTGCATGAAGCTTTTGCGTACTAATTCCGATTTCTGTCCCATAGCCAAACTGCTCCCCATCTGTAAAGCGGGTAGAAGCATTATGGTATAAAACCGCCGCATCAACCGATTGATAAAACAAATGAACATTTGCCTCATTATCACTTATAATCGCTTCCGAATGCTTCGTACCATAACGATCAATATGTTCAATCGCTTCCTTTACATCGCTAACCACTTTAACTGCTAATATTGGTGCTAAGTATTCTTTGTGCCAGTCCTCCTCTAAGGCTTGCTGTACAAACGGATAAGTAGCTGCTAATCCTTCATCCCCACGAAGTTCTACTTCCTGGTCATAAAGGGCTCTTAAGAGTTCCGACTTATAAGGCCATTTTTCATGAATTAACAACGTTTCAGCAGCATTACATACGGAAGGCCGATGTAATTTGGCATTGATAGCAATATCAATTGCCATTTTTTCTTCAGCTGATTCGTCAATATACACATGGCAATTTCCAACGCCCGTTTCTAAAACTGGAACAGTAGCATTTTGGATAACGGATTGAATAAGTCCTGCTCCGCCTCGAGGAATGAGGACATCTAGGTATAGGTTCAACTTAAACATTTCAGAGGCTGTCTCACGGCTTGTATCTTCCAATAGTTGGACCGCATCCTTTGGAATCGCCGTTCCTTCGAGTGCCTCTTGCATAGTATGGACGAGGGCTTTATTGGAATGAATAGCGGTAGAGCTACCTCTTAGAAGAACCGCATTTCCAGCTTTCAAACAAAGACACCCTGCATCAACCGTTACATTCGGTCGAGCCTCGTATACCATCCCGATAACCCCGAGTGGAACCCTAATCGTTTCAATTCGAAGTCCATTTGGTCGTTCCCAAGCGTCAATCGTTTCACCGATTGGGTCCTCTAAATGTATTAACTGACGAACTCCAGCCACAATCTGTTCAATTCTCTCGTTTGTTAATGAGAGTCGATCAATTAAAGAGTCTGATAGTCCGTTTTTTTTCCCGGCCTCAATGTCCTTTGCATTTTCACTGACAATCCATTCCTTTTTAAATTGTATATGATCAGCGATTTTTTCTAACGCTTCGTTTTTTTCGATGGATGAAAGCATTCCTAATGTTTTCGAAGCAATTTTTAAAAGACTGGCTTTCTCTAGTAATTCACTCATACTCCCACTCACTCCTTTGGCATAATGACCCAATTATCACGATGTATCACTTCTACTTTTTTATTGATTGAATACCCTTTCGATTGTTCACCAGGTAAGCCTTTCACTTTTAATAGATTTTTAGAAGAATAATAAATTTGCCCCTTGCCTATGACATTCCCTTTTTTGTTTCTAACCATGACAACGTCTAAGGCATTAAACTCGCCGATGACATTAGTAACTCCAACAGGCAACAAGCTCTTTCCATGAAACACAATGGCTTTTTCTGCGCCTTCATCAATCTCAATTACACCGCCGACTTGCGAATGATAAGCAATCCATTGCTTTTTCATTTGCATTTGTGTTTGGAAGGGTCCTCCAATATATGTCCCGTCTCCTTTCCCAGTTAAGATATCGACCAGTTTTTCCTTTCCCGTGCCGGTACCGACAAAAACACTGACGCCAAGGGATAATGCTTTTTTTGCAGCAAGCAGCTTTGACTTCATCCCTCCTGTACCGACAGAAGACCCACTTTCTCCGGCAACTGCGATGAGTTGTTCGGATATTTCTGGGATAAAATGATATTTTTTTGCCTCTTTATTCACTTTTGGATTTCCATCGTAGAGTCCATTGATATCCGTTAGAATAATTAATGCATTGGCATGTAGAAAACCACTAACCAGTGCTGACAATAAATCATTGTCTCCGAAGGTCAATTCCTCAATTGACACGGAATCATTCTCATTAATAATTGGTAAAACGCCTCGTTGAAGAAGCTCTGTCATCGTTGAAAATAAGTTTTGAAACCGGACCTGACTGTAAAAATCTTCTCGTGTTAATAAAATTTGAGCTGGAATGATACCAAACTCTTTAAACAGTTGAATGTAATGTTGCATTAGTAGACCTTGCCCGACAGCTGCAGCTGCCTGTTTACCAGCTGTACTTTTAGGTCGTGTTGGATATCCAAGCGTTCCAAAGCCTGCAGCAACAGCTCCGGAAGAAATGAGAATAACCTCATGCCCCTGTTCCTTTAAATAGGACAGTGCTTTCACATGATCATGTATTTTTTCTTCTGAAATATGCCCCGAGGCACTTGTTAGTGAGCTGCTTCCAATCTTCACTACCACCAGCTGTTTTTTCATCTGTCTTCGGACCTTTCCTTATTAAAATAAAAAAACGACTCTCCTGTCCTTATAAAAGGACGGAAGAATCGTTTCCGCGGTACCACCTTTATTGATGCAGGAAACTTGCGCCTACATCCACTTGAACCTGTAACGAGGGAGGACGGCTTATGTTTGCATAAGCAGCATGTGAGGGCAGGTTCAATTATTTTTCCGTGAGAAACCTTTCAGCCAGTGGGTTTCATTCTCTAACACGTTCCAATGATTTACTAATCCCATACCTTTTTTCAATTTTTCAATTTATTTGATTATCCATAGAAATTGGTAAATTGTCAAGACAGATTTTTTAGATTAATAAGGTAATAGTTCTTCGGAGGCTTAACAGGTAATTGTTCACATAGAAATTTAGGTACCCGAATAAAATGATAAGTAAAATAAGTTGAATTGGGTCTTGGGAAATAGGAGGTTATTTAATGGAAAAAAGCAGCTATAAACGTTTATTGGTTTATGCCATTATTGGAATGTTAACAACTGTTGTTGTTCTAGCATTTGCAAGACTTTCTTATGGAGTGATTCTTCCGTTTATGCGAGAAGGCCTTCATCTAACCTATAAGGAAGCAGGTTACCTCGGTACCACCACTTCCTTAGGGTATTTAAGTACCATTATCTTTGCAGGTATCCTTGCATCGAGATGGGGTAGTAAACGGACTATTTTACTTGGAATTTCTCTGGTTACGCTAGGCTTAGCTGGGCTTACGTTTACTACTTCATTCCTTGTAACCTTTCTTTTTATGCTGTTATTAGGGATTGGAACCTCCTTTACCTATACCCCTTTTATCTCCTTACTTGTTGCCTGGTTCCCGCAAAAAAAGGGATTTGTCATTGGTTTAACAACGAGCGGGGCAGGTATTGGTATCCTCTTTGCGGGAATCATCGTTCCCTACCTTGGTAGCTTAAATTCCGAGATAGGTTGGAGAATAGCCTGGGGAGTATTCGCAGTTATTGGGTTAAGTGTTGTATTGCTAACTTTATTATTTATAAAAAACCCACCAGTTGAATTGGCTTTTGAACAGAACAGCCTGAAAGATTCGCCAAAAGAAATCTATAAAAATCCGAAAGTGATTAATGTTGGATTAATCTATGGAATTGTTGGTGTAACTTACATTGTCCAGATGATTTTTATCATGAGCTTTATGATTGAATCAGGCATTAACATAAAGTTTGCCGGGCAATTAATGGCATTGAATGGAATTTTGTCTATTTTTAGCGGACCAATATGGGGATTTATTTCTGATAAAATCGGACGGAGAACGTCGCTCATTTTAACAATGGGCCTGACCTTATTTTCTATGGCACTGCCTATTTTCTTTACCACGCTCCTAGGCTTTACCCTCCATATCATTATATTAAGCTGCACGTCTACCGGATTATTTACGTTAACACAGGCTTCAAGTATGGACCATGTTCGGCCTACTGACATGCCATTAGCTTTTAGTTATGTTACGTTTTACTTTGCAGTGGGACAATTTATTGGTCCTACCATGGCCGGCTGGTTGATCGAGGATTTCGGCGGCTTCAAAAGCGCTTTTTTATTTTCTTCTCTGTGTTTAGTTGTAGGTTTAATGCTGACGTTTAAGGTAAGAAATTCTGAACAACATGTTAGAGTAAATTCAACGATTCATGGTGAAATAAGTGAACGAGTGACACAGTAAAATTGGATTCGCGAATAAACTCTCAAAATTCGATAATAAATTTAACATTTTAATCGGAAGTAAGAATTTTTCTGGCTGGATTACCTCAAATACAGAAAATTTGTATATAAGAGTAGAAACTGAAGCTAAAAACGCCGCAATTTCTACTCTCTTTTCATAAACTGCCCTAAAAGATATTCAGATACTTTCTCGGAATCAAGTCTTACCGCAATGTATGGCGGTCTAACACCTTTCAGCCCTTCTAAAGGCAACCCCAACCAAAGAAACCGTTGATCGATGACGATAAATGGAAACGACAAACCCTCGTCTACTCTTTCATTTACCAAAAGCTCCGGCCATTCATCATCCGAAATTATCGTTAATTTCACCTGTTGTGCTCGGTTTCTTAACCTCTCCCTCCATTCTTCCGTTAGAACCGTTTGGGATGGTAAAGAAATCACAATTGACGACCTAGCCATTTCGATATCTTTAAATACCCTATCAAGCTTACGTCCGTGCATCCATTGCAATCGTGGGTGCTGATTCCGAAGCCACTTACCGATATCCACTGTGCCAACCAATTGTTGGTGAAGTTCTTGGTGTTCCACCAACTGTCTCAGTGTTTTCCCAGAATACACATGATTACGAATAAATGACCGATTGCTAACATGAATAAACTTACCCTTTGTTCTTGTGATTGCTACATTGATTAATCGTTCACTATCTTTGCCGGTAAGAAGCATGCCTGCACGGCTTTGAGGCTCACTATCGACGGAGTCAAAAATCATCACATCACGTTCACTGCCTTGAAAGCGATGGACAGTTGCTGCAATAATATCGGCTGAAACTCGTTCTTTTTCATAAATATCTTCTAATAAAAGATTCATCAGCTGAGCTTGAGCACGGTATGGAGTAACATAACCAATCGACTTTAAACCAGCCTGGTAGGATTCATGAATTAATTGAAACGACAATAATACTTGCCATGGATTCATTCGAGAATGAGAGGTTCGCTCTTGTATACAATGCCCACCAGTATAACTTGTATCAATAAGAACAGAGGCTCTGCCCTGAAAAGGGGCTTTTTCAACAATACTATTCCTGCTGGAGCGGACACTCTCATGGTCACCAACTAGTGAATGATATATATACTTGTTAGTGAAGGCTGATATATCTGGATGCATTCTCCTTTGCTCTTTTAATAAAAAAAGATGGGGGTGGATCCTGCCATTATTTACCCATTCAACAACACCAGATCGATGAAAAATGTCCTCCTTTAGCCACGTGCTTACCAGGTGATCCCGTGAAGAAGCAATCGGCGGCAATTGTTTAAAATCACCGCAAATAATCACACGTTTCCCGAGTGAAGCAGCAAAGGCAGCCTGGGGTACATAGGCCATACTGGCTTCATCAAGGATGATAACGTCAAACTCCTTTTCAAAAATGGCGGAATCAGATGCTGCTTTTGCAAGGGTTGCCCCAACTACATATGCATCCTTTATGAATTCGATTTCTTTTTGTCGGATTTTATCAAGCACTCGTGCCATTTTTGTCTCTAACTCTAAAAGGTAATTTGTATCTCGCTTACTAAAGGAACTGGCCAAATCCTGCTTTAGCTTCCTTCTTTCCTCTGTAAGCATATCCTTCTCTTCAGCTAGCATAGGACTATGGAGCTGAAGAAGTTGACTCGTAGTGATGGCTTCATGATTGGAAAGTAGTCCACCTGTATTTCCCCCATAGCGTAGTACCTCTCCTTCACGAAAACGACTTTTCTTTTTTAAAAAAGAGGTAACTTCACTAATTAACACGTCTACTGCTTGGTTACTATGAGATACAACCAGCACCCGTTTATCCTGAAAGTATTTATTAGCCGCCACACGTGCTAAGGTATAGGTTTTTCCTGTTCCCGGGGGACCCCAAACAAAAGTTATGGGATTATATTTTGACCGTAGAACTAACTCGTGTACATTGCTTTTTATCTTTTCAACAGGATGTTTCGCTGGCATGGAGGGATCCATCAATTTTTTGACACGAAGACGCTTTTGTTTGTTTTTTTTGATATCATCTAGCCTCTCGATAAGCTGTTCAAGCAGTTCCCACGGATCATGACACAAATAGGCTTCCGGGATTAAATCACCAAATGACTTTTCTAAGTCAACCATCACCCCTCTTCCCTCAGAGGAAAGCACACGTCCATTTTGTTTCATGCTTCCCCATTCAATCTTAATGGTAGAACTCACAGGAATTTGTAAAGGTCCTGATGTATCAAAGTAATACGTATAGGAACCTTCTGTAGACAGCAGTCTCCCATTTGTGACAAGAAATTTATTACTACCGTATTTTTTCAAATAATTTATTTCATTTTGCAGTGCCTGCTGCCATTCTTTTATGTATGATATTGTATTAGTCATTTTTCTCTTCCTTTAACATTTACCTCTTAATAAGAATAGTCTATTTATAGCCCTAAAACAAAAAGATAATTTTGGCGGTTGTAAAAAAAGGAGGAATGTCCAAATGAGTAAATTAAAATACTTAGAAATTACTCGGAATTTTAAGAGCTATTATCAAACACTTCGAGATATTAATTACTATTTAAATAGTGATTCTGAAGTTGACCAGGTAAAACTACAAGCAACATCTTCAGTCATTTCAAAGTTAATCCTTGGTTTTATTAGGACTAATGGAAAAAGTTTTAGAGAGATGGATCGAGAACAGTACGAAAAAGAATTTCTAATTTTTTATGATGATTTTCTTAGTGTAATACAAAACAGTGGTGAAAATAATGTCGACTTTGAGCAATTCGCAGCTCTGATTGATGAGATAATTGGGATAGCAGTCAGGAGAAAGGACACTCTTGACAAAATTCAAAAAGAAAAACTTGGAACCTCTGTTGAAAACGAGGAGGTAATTGAGGAAGAAGGTGATCATTCTACTAATATTGATGATGAGCTTTTGACTAATAAAGAGGTTAGCGAATCTGACGTACCTGTAGATGACAAAACTGATAGTATTATAGTTGAAGACCATACACAAGAAGAAATTGACAATATGAAGCTTGAAGTTGAAGTTGAAGATGGAAGCGACGACGCTAATTTTGTTGAAGAAGAAGATAGAAAATTAGATTCAGATATGGGATATAGAGATAAGGAAAATCTAGATGGTAATATCAATGTGTTTGAAAGTGATGATAATTATCGCTTTAGACCAAGAAAGAAAAGATTTAGATAATCGAAAACAAGTTGACTCATAGCGGTCTCAACCATATGAGTCAATTTGTTTTTTACATAAAAAAATCGCCTTAAGGGCGATTTTAAGTGGATTAGATTGATACATCTCCAATGGAGAACGAGCAGTTTAATGCTTCAGAAATTTTCGCTAAGGTTGATATTTGTACATCAAGCTCGCCATCCTCTATTGCCGTAATCAGATCGGCATCTAAACCAGATAAAGAGGCAAGTCTTTCTATTTCAATTTCGCGATTTACTCTTATTTTCTTTAGTTGATGTCCAATATTGTTCATTATAAACACTCCTCGTGTATGTAAGCGATTACATTTTGTAAATATAATTATAGTAAACAATCTAAAAATTTTCAATACTTTTTAGATTAAGAGGAATAGAAAGTTGAGAGACAGACCCAAATGTAAAGAAGATCCGCCTCTCGACTATTCTTTGAACATGACAACTTTCATTTACTCGTTAATTAATTAGTATCCAGTTCCCTGACCGCCAGTAATGATGGCAATACTTGAGCTAGCACCAATTCTCGTTGCACCAGCTTGAATTAGTTTTCTAGCTGTATCTAAATCTCTAACACAAGCAGATGCTTTTACTCCCAAGTCTGGACCTACAGCTTCACGCATTAACTTAATGTCTTCTGCTGTAGCACAACCAGGGCCAAAACCAGTTGAGGTTTTAACGAAATCCGCGCCAGCCATTTTTGCTAAAATACAAGCCTTTTTCTTTTCTTCAATTTCAAGAAGTCCTGTTTCAATGATTACTTTTACAGGAGCATGACCTTTCGCAGCTAACACAACACCTTCGATGTCTTTTTTCACTGTTTCGAAATCACCTGATTTAAGTGCACCAATGTTGATGACCATATCAATCTCTGTTGCTCCGTTAGCGATCGCATCACGAGTTTCAGCGATTTTGACAAATGTGCTTGTTGCACCTAATGGAAAGCCAACTACTGTTGTAATACCTACACTAGAGCCTTTAAGTTCTTTTGCAGCTGTGGAAACCCAGTAAGGATTTACACATACTGTGGCAAATTTATGTTCTTTCGCTTCTTCACAAAGCTTCACAACTTGCTCTTTAGATGCTTCAGGCTTTAATAGTGTGTGGTCAATCATTCTAGCTACAGAAGGACCTGTAATGATGTTAGATGAAGAACCTTCTTTATATGTTACGTTTCCAGAAGAAACTTGTTTTACTTCTTTTAACTCTTCTTTATTCGTTAATTGTTGCATAATTTGATTTGTTATTTGTTCAACCAATGCTTCAATTTGCATCGTGCTCACCTCACATTAATGTAATCGATCAATGATACCGGCAATGACCGCATCAAAAGAACCTTTTGGGTCTTCTAAAATATCTCTTGCCGATCCACCCTCTTCTAGTATCAGCACATAATCGCCAACCCCTGCATGAAAGCGGTCAAACACAATCATTGCATCACCGCATTCTTTACCTGATGCGTCAACTGGGATGACAACCATGAGCTTTTTATTTTGATGACTGGGTGTTTTAATCGTTGAAACGACATTCCCTACTACTTTTGCTAGTTTCATTATTTTGCTACAGGAAGAATTTTCTCGATATCTGAGTGTGGTCTTGGGATTACATGAACTGATAAGAATTCTCCAACACGCCCAGCTGCATCCGCACCTGCTTCAGTTGCTGCTTTTACTGCACCAACATCACCACGAACCATTACACATACTAAGCCTCCGCCCACATTTACTTTTCCAAGTAATGTCACGTTTGCTGCTTTTGTCATTGCGTCTGCTGCTTCAATAGCTCCTACTAAACCCTTAGTTTCGATCATTCCTAATGCGTTACTCATTTATATTTCCTCCATTCATTTAGTCACATTATAGTAGTCAATAATTCCTAATATCCCCGCGTCTGACGGGACCAAATCTTTGTTAAGTGGTAAGGAAGATTCTCTGCTTTTTGCTAAGTAAACGAGATCTCCTTCTCCTGATTGTCCAATCGTATCTATAGCCACAAGTGGTTTGCCTTTATCATTCAATTGATCATCTACTGGTTGAACAATCAGAAGCTTTAACCCTTTTAAATTTTCATTTTTATGTGTACAGACCATATTTCCAATCACTTTGGCTACAAACATTTTAAAACCTGCTTTCTAGAATTCCTTAAAAGTCTATTTCGAAGGCTTTATTAAACATGTCTGTTGATTTCCGCTCCAGGAGCTTCGCTTTCCGTGGGTGTTTCGGCGAGCCTCCTCGGCGCTTGCGCCTGCGGGGTCTCCCCTGAACCATACTCCCACAGGAGTCTTCGCGCCTTCCGCTCCAATCAACAGGGTATAAAAACCAAAAATGTTCTTTAACAAGCCATTTCGAAAAATTAACGCCCTAAGAAACGGCTTTCTATTTCCATGATTTTCGTTACTCGACGATCATGACGTCCGCCAGCAAAATCTGTTTCCAACCATGTTTTTACTAATTGCTTGGCAAGACCTTCACCAATAAATTGACCGCCGATGGAAAGCACATTTGCATTATTATGTTCACGGCTGTTTATTACCGATGATAAATCCCAGCAAACAGCACCGCGTACACCTGGTATTTTATTTAATACCATTCCGCTACCAACGCCAACTCCATCTATCATAATCCCTACATACTCTTCATTTGTAGCGACTGTTTCACCTACAAGGAAAGCAATGTCTGGATAATCTACTGATTCATTAGCCTTACATCCATAATCTAAATATTCATAGCCTAATTCCGTTAAATAGGCTTTTAACTTTTCTTTAAGTTCGTATCCACCATGATCGCAACCGATTGCCACTTTTTTCATTGATTTTGTTCTCCTTTGGCAAATACATTGATAATTTCATCAAATGAATGTGCATGTAAGCTAGCTCCTCCTACAAGTACGCCATCGATATCTGGCATTGCACTGTACTCGGCTGCATTGCTTTCATTTGCAGATCCACCGTAAAGAATCGAGATGCTTTCTGCTTTTTGTCCAATCATATTTGTTAAAATTGATCGAATATAAGCATGGGTTTGCTGGGCAAGTTGAGCTGTAGCAGATTGACCTGTTCCAATTGCCCATACCGGTTCATACGCTAGAATAAAATTGCTTGAAGCAATTTCTTTCAATGCACCGAATAGCTGAGTTGATAAAACTTGTTCTGTTTGCATTGAATTTTTTTCTTCTAGTGTTTCGCCAATACAGATAATGGGGGTAATACCAGCCTGAATCGCCTGCTTAACCTTTTGATTAATTAGTTGATCATCTTCACCTGCATATTGTCTTCTTTCGGAGTGCCCGATGATACAATAATCACAGCCCACATCCTTTAACATACTGATGGATGTTTCCCCTGTATAGGCACCTTTATCTGCCCAATGTACGTTTTGCCCACCCAACCCAATGGACTTCTTTGATTGGTTGATAAACAGATGGGCTGGATACAGGAGCTGTGTCGGAGGACAAACAACTACTGAAACTTCATTACTACTATTTATTTTTTGGAAGAATTCAGCAGTCTCAGCTAGATTTTTATTCATTTTCCAATTGGCAATGACATAGGTTTGCCGATCGTTTTGAAGCTGAAGTTCACCTAGAGACTGACCAATGACATCTCTTACCAAATTTTTGATATAGCTTTCAATGGATTGTTCCATCATGTTGCCCCTTATTCAGTCTTTGGTAGGATACCTTCTACATCTCCGTTTGGACGTGGAATGACATGTACAGATAGTAATGAGCCCACACGCTGAGCTGCTTCTGCACCAGCTTCTGTTGCAGCCTTAACGGCACCTACATCACCGCGAACCATTACAGTAACAAGACCAGCA
Organism: Neobacillus sp. Soil_C_43; assembly: GCF_057656715.1. Classification (NCBI taxonomy): domain Bacteria; kingdom Bacillati; phylum Bacillota; class Bacilli; order Caryophanales; family Bacillaceae; genus Neobacillus; species Neobacillus sp. Soil_C_43. The sequence goes on along the minus strand of NZ_JBDGJV010000006.1, from coordinate 62,948 downwards.
CCAACTAATTCTCTTCCAACTAACGTTACGTTTGCAGCTTTAACCATAGCATCTGCTGCCTCAATTGCACCTACTAAACCTTTTGTTTCAATCATTCCTAATGCTTCTTGACTCATTTTATTTCCTCCTTTAGTTATAACCTCTAATTTTGGTTTTTCTTGTTTTTTTACTTTTTCTTCTTGTGAAGTGACGGTTTTTTCTTCTTTTGCCTTAGCCAATTACAAACACCCCACTATATGATTCTAAATCCATCAACTAAAACACAGCGGCGCTGGCGTGTAAATGTTTTAGCACTGGTTAATCCTTCACCTGTTGGGCCTGCAATGGTTAGTGTGGTGAATCCTTCACTTTCAAAGCCAAGTCCAGCAACAGACGGACCATTTTTAACAAAAATCGTAGCTTGAATTTCTTGTGCCATTTTTGTTAAGTTGGTTATATTTTGTGAGTGCATAATCGCTGTATGACGGTTACCCTTTTCAGCAATAACGGCTAACTCAATCGCTTTATCGACATCAGGAACTCTGACAATCGGTAAAACTGGCATTAACATTTCTGTCATCACTAATGAGTGATCCTTTGACGTTTCAGCAATAATGAGCTTCACGTTTGGACCTGCTTGAATGCCAGCAGCTTGTAAAATAACAGAGGCATCTTTTCCAATGTAGTCTCTGTTTGGATAAAACTTATCGTTTTTCTTCACAAGGACTGTTTCAAGTAGTTTTTCGAATTGGAAGCCTTTAAGTTCAATAGCCCCATTCTTTACCATTTCTGCCTTAAGTGCATTAGCCACCTTGTCAACAACAAATACTTCTTTTTCAGCAGTACATAGAACATTGTTATCAAAGCTTGCACCCTTAACAATATCTGCTGCTGCTTTTGAAATAATCGCTGTTTCATCTACAACAACAGGAGGATTACCTGGCCCTGCTGCAATTACTTTTTTACCAACAGACATCGCTGCCTTTACAACAGGTCCTCCGCCTGTAACCACAAGTGCGTTAACCTTTGGATGGTTCATGACCTGTGCTGACGTCTCTAAATTAGGTGCTGCCACAGATGTTAGAGTATTTTCAGGACCGCCCGCAGCTACAATCGCTTGGTTTAAAAGTTTAAGTGTTCTAATTGAAACTTGTTTTGCACTTGGATGTGGATTGTAAACAACCGTATTACCTGCTGCAATCAATGAGATCGAATTGTTAATGACGGTTGCTGCCGGGTTCGTAGAAGGTGTAATGGAACCAAATACTCCGATTGGTGCATATTCAACAAGTGTTAAACCATCATCACCAGAATAAGTGGTGCTAACTAAATCTTCCACACCAGGTGTCTTATTTGTTGCTAAAAGAATTTTGGCAACTTTATCTCCGACTCTACCAAGTTTTGTTTCTTCTACTGCAAGCTGTGCCAATTCATTAACATGCTTGCGGCTTGTTTCTCTCATGTTTTCAATCATTTGTCTTCTTGTTGACAATGGAAGTTTACGAAGCTTTTCCCATGCAACTTTTGCTGCATCTGCAGCTTCGTCAACAGTAGCAAACACTCCATCGCCTAAGCTAATATCATTTTGTTGGGAAGCAGGTGCATCAGTTGTTTGATTTTGACCTAATTGCTGAAGCACTTGTTCAACCATTTTTTTGATATCGGTTTCATTTATCTGCAAAATTAATTACCTCCTTTATTAAAGGTTAATGACCCTTGTATTTCAATTTGATCGACAATCCCTACAATTGCCGCATCAACGGGGACACCGTTTGTAATTTCTGTTTGTCTTGCTGAGCTTCCACTGACTAGTAATACAACTTCTCCGACGCCAGATCCTACAGTATCAATAGCAACGAGTGGTTTTCCGTCTTCCTCGATACTCTTCATATCTAATGGCTGTACAATAAGAAGTTTCTTCCCAGTCAACTTCTCTGCTTTAGTGGTGGATACAATGGAACCAATTACCTTACAAATAATCATTGCGTCCCTCCTTTCAAGCGTCTGATTTCGTAATCACAATTTTTAATTCTTTCGCTAAATCCTTTGCTGAAGGAGTAATCTTACTCTTTAGCGGAACAATCAGTTCCTTTAATCCTGTGTGAAAGGCCTTTTCCACATGCTTCGCTAGAATAAGAGACTGCTTTTCTTCGTAAGCAGTAAATTGATGTTCCACCGTTTGAGTAAGCTTATTTAACGGTACCCATTTCACCTGGTCGGTCTGAATTTGTCTTATGTAAGACTGTATGCGCTCCTGAACAGTATGTGGAGCATGAATTTGTTGATAAACATTGGGTTCTACTCCATTGTTTGCGATAACAACCGGCTTTCCAAGTAATTGATATTGAATAGCAACCCAAACTGCCAGTTCATCGTCCATTGTTAATGCCAGCTTGGATAACAATTGATAAGATGCAGCAGGAATAACAAGTACGGATGATTCTTCAATAATCGCAGTCAATTCTTGCTGATTAATCTCTTCTAATAAAACAAATGGTCGATTGTTAAAAGTTGAAGATGAGTTAGCCCACTCTTTTGATACAATCAATTTTACTTCGTAAGTATTAAGGAGCGGGGTAATCGCTTCCAAAACACAAGTAGGATTTGGAGATTGATAACCTAATAGAATAGCAATCGGCTTTTTCTCATTCTCTAGTATTTTATCTTTTAAGTAAGCTTCGACCACTTGCTGGACTAATATTTTAACCTGTGATTGGATATCCACCAGCATCAACCCCCGCTCACTTGCACTCGACTTTCAATGGCTACAATTTCACCAATCTGTCCATTTTTGATGTTTGCTGCATTTGCTTCATCAATATCGATATGCATTTCAAGTTTGTATTTTGGTGAAACACGAATGAGTACATTTGAAAAAATAACTCCGCGTTCACCCTCGACTTTTACTTGAACACGATCTCCGTCAGAAACACCAAAACTTTCACCATCACTTGTATGCATATGAATATGGCGAGCTGCACAAATCAAACCCTCATTAATCGTGACTTGTCCTCGTGGTCCTTGGATCGTAATAGCCCCTGATCCTTTAATATCGCCGGAGTTACGAATAGGAGGTTTTACACCTAATGTAAAACCATCAAATAAGGATACTTCCACTTGTGTACTTCCCCGAGCAGGGCCAAGAACTCTGACATTTTGAATCTTACCCTTAGGACCAATTAATGTGACTGTTTCCTTTGCTGCATATTGATTTGGTTGTGACAAATCCTTCAGCTTGTTTAATTGATGGCCTTTTCCAAATAATCTGTCCACATGTTCTGGAGATAAGTGAATATGCCGGTTCGAAGTTGCTATAGGTATTTGCTTTGGTTGTTTTAGAGTGGCTTTGACAATCTCTTCAACAAGTACTCTAATTTTTTCTTTATCCATTAATGCTAATCACCTCCCATTTCGAGTAAAGCCTTGGCAGTATATTGGTCGGTTATGAGAACATTTGCATGCTTGCCCTTTAAGGCGCCAAAGATCCCATCAATTTTTGAATTTCCTCCTGCAATAAGAATGCCAAACTCTTTTTCCGCTAAATGGGAGAGTTCAATACCGATTGTTCGATCATTTAAAGCTTCATGGCTTATTCGCCCATCAATATCAATAAATCTAGAGCATATATCCCCAACCGTATTATTCGATCTGAGAATTTCTACATCATTGTCTAAAAAATAGCCTGCATGCATCAAAGTAGAGTTTTCCCCCGGCTCACCCACTGTAAAAATAGCAATATTTGCCTGTTTCCCTAGTTCTAATATTTTGTTGACATGCCTGTCCGCAATGATTGCTTGCTTGACAACAATGTGGTCAACTACAGCAGGAACAGGTAAAAAATGAGGTGTCGTATGAAATGCATTGGCTAATCCATTGATAATTTCTGAAGCATAAGTGTTTGACTCTGAGTAACTCACCCCACCATTAAGCTGGACAACAGTGACATCCTTCACGTTCTTAGGCTGCAAATTTTTCACTAGTTGAAAAAGGGTTGTTCCCCAAGTAATTCCAATGGTATCGCCGCTTTGGACAATGTCATTTAAGTAACCCGCGGAAACTTCTCCTAGCTTATCTTTTATCAGTTCATCTTCGTACTCAGGGATTGGAGCAACAATACAATGTTTTAATTGAAAAAGCTCCTTAACCTGTGCTGCGAGTTCCTGAACATCCTCAGCCGGATCACATATTTTAATATGAACAACGCCTTCCTGGACGGCTTGCATCAAAAGCCTTGAGACGGTGGGGCGGGAAATACCTAACTTTTTCGCGATGTCCTGTTGACTATAGTCTAATTGGTAATACAATTTAGCCACTTCAACGAGGCGCGAAATTTTTTCATCCGCCATAAGTACATTCACCTAATCTTAAATAATATGAAAATTTGAAACTCCCTTTCTTTTCAAACAAGTAAACGGTTACATCTTTGATAAAAAAATAAAGATAAATGAAATTATGTAAATCTTGGATGAACATTTGCTAATTCAATTATAACCGATGCTCCATTTCTGTCAATCACTCTTTCGAAGTATTTCGACATTTTTTTCTCTTGATTATAGAATTGAACTAGATTTTACCTGTATTGTCCATTTCGTGAACATTTTCTTTCATGAAAAAAAGAACATTTGTCAATTACAAAATGTAAGGTGACAAATGTTCTCATATATCTTCTATTCAAGCTTTCCAATGGCCTCTGTTAGTGTTTTAGTGATAAATTGTAAATCCTTGTGCTCAATATTCAATGGTGGAGCCAGGGTTAAAACATTGTTAAAACCAGCTACCGTTGCTCCATTCTTACCGATTATAATCCCCGCCTGCTTACAATGTGCAATAACTTGATTGACCAGTTCAGCGTCCAAAGGATCCTTTGTATTTTTATCTTTAACTAGTTCAATCCCAACTAACAATCCTTTTCCACGCACATTCCCTACATAGGGATGATCCTGGAGAAGATTAGTTAAATCATTTAATAACTGTTCCCCTAGGTCTCTTGAACGATCAAACAGTTCTTCCTTTTCCATAATTTCAAGATTTTTCAAAGCAAGTGCACAAGCTGCTGGATTTCCACCGAAGGTATTCACATGACGGAAGTAATCATATTCTTCCGTCCCTTTAAAGGCTTCGTAAATCTCTTTACGAACGGCAGTTGCTGAAAGTGGTAAATAGGCGCTTGTAATCCCTTTGGCCATGGTAATAATATCTGGCTTTACACCGTAGTTCATAAAACCAAATGGTTTACCGGTCCGGCCAAAGCCGCATATAACCTCATCCACAATCAGCAGGGCACCGTGTTTTTCACAAACCTCTTTTGCTGCCTTCATATACCCGTCTGGTGGAACAAGAACTCCTCCACCGGTAATAATTGGTTCCATAATCATAGCAGCAATCGTCTCACTTAATTCCCATGTCATTGTCCGGTCAATTTCTTTTACGGAAGAAAGTTCCCGTGCATCTGTCACATTTGTATCGTCTCGGTAGGAATCCGGTGGTGAGACGTGGATGAACCCTGGTGCAAGTGGTTCATATTTGTATTTCCTTTGAGCCTGCCCTGTTGCGGCTAAAGCCCCCATTGAGTTTCCGTGATATGCTCGGTAACGGGAAACGATTTTATAGCGATTATGTTCACCCTTTTGCTGGTGGTATTGGCGTACGATTTTAAAGGCAGTTTCGTTTGCCTCCGACCCGCTATTTGAGAAAAAAATGACGTACTCATCGCCAAGTAATTCATTTAGTTTTTCAGCTAATTTTATAGCTGGAACATGGCTTTGTGAAAGTGGAAAATAGGCCATTTCTTTTAATTGTTCATATGCTGCTTCAGCCAGCTCAGTCCTGCCATAGCCGACGTTCACACACCACAGTCCAGCCATCGCATCTAAATATCGTTTACCATCTGCATCGGTTACCCATGAACCTTCTGCTTTTGATGCAACAATGGTTGCCTTCGGATTATATGGCTTCATCGAATGCCAAACATACTTATCATCTTGTTCCAATAACGTTTCATTCGGTCGACTTGTTTGAACCATCCCGTATACCCCCAATTCTTTAGATGGTGCCTGACACCAAAAGTATTATAGCTACCATGTTTATGCGTCAAACCTTGAAGTAATCATTTTTTTACGTGTATAGAAGTTTAACCCGTCTTTTCCATTGACGTGAAGGTCCCCATAGAAAGAATCCTTCCAGCCTGAGAATGGGAAAAAGGCCATTGTTGCTGGGACCCCAACGTTGATACCAAGCATCCCTGCGTCTGCTTCTTCACGGAACTGTCGGACCGCTTTTGCATTATTTGTATAGATGGTTGCACCATTTCCATACCTAGATTTTCTAATGTATTCCAATCCCTCGTCTAAGTCCTTTGCTCGTAGTAAGCTTAAAACTGGAGCAAAGATTTCGTCCTTTGCAATTGTCATATCAGGGGTAACACGATCAAAGATGGTAGGTCCTAAGAAGTTCCCTTCTGGAAGTTCATCCATCTCTCTTCGTCCATCCCTGATTAAATCAGCACCTTCAGAAATTCCTTTTTCAATGTAAGTGAGTACTTTATCACGATGTTCTTTACGAATGATAGGAGTTAATAATACCTCATCATCCATACCATTTCCGATAATTAATTCATCCGCTTTTTTCTTTAATGCTGCTACAAATGGCTCATTGTCTCCCACCACGACAACGGCACTACATGCCATACAGCGTTGACCTGCACTGCCAAATGTAGAACTGATGATATGTTGTACCGCCTTATCCATATCGGCATCTGGCATAACTATGTGGTGGTTTTTTGCTCCTGAGAGCGCTTGAACACGTTTTCCTTCTGCAGCAGCACGCTCATATACATACTTTGCGACCGGTTGTGAACCTACAAAGGAGATTGCTGAAATATCCTTATGTTCTAGTAAGCCGTTAACCACATCGTGTGCACCGTGCACTACATTTAAAACCCCATTTGGTGCTCCTGCTTCAGTAAAGAGCTCGGCTAATCGATTAGCTAAAATGGGTGTCCGTTCAGATGGCTTTAATACAAAGGTGTTTCCACATGCAACGGCTAGTGGGAACATCCATAGAGGTACCATCATTGGGAAGTTGAATGGAGTAATTCCGCCAACAACACCTAATGGGTAGCGGAACATTTCTGAATCGATATCCTCTGCAATACCAGATAAGGTTTCACCCATCATTAAAGTAGGAGCGCCTGAGGCAAATTCAACACACTCGATACCACGTTGAACTTCACCATAAGCCTCTTTGTAAGCCTTTCCATTCTCTTGAACAATCAATTTAGCCAATTCCTCATGATTTTCTGTTAATAAATAGTGATATTTAAATAGAATCCTTGCACGCTTAGGAACCGGTACGTTTTTCCACTTTTTAAATGCTTCCTTAGCTGCGCTAACAGCAAGATTTACATCTTCTTTTGAAGACACCGGCACCTTTGTGATTACTTTATTCGTGGCTGGATTAGGAACATCTAGGGATTGCACACTGTTCGAACTTACCCATTCACCGTTAATAAAATTTTTAAGTACTAATGTTTCGTTTTTTGTTACGCTCATGTTTTATCCTCCTCATACTTCAAAATAATTGCAAAATTCGTTTAATTAATAACTTATACTCTTATTATCTCGAAACTACTTCCCGCTTTCATTAGACATTCCGTAAAACCTAATGAAGTATTTCTTCGACAAAATGAACATGTTCATTAGTTTTAGCTCTGTTAAATTTGCCTGATGATTTCCGCTCCAGGCACTTCGCTTTCCGTGGGCGTTTCGGCGAGCCTCCTCGGCGCTTGCGCCTGCGGGGTCTCTCCTGAACCGTACTCCCACAGGAGTCTTCGTGCCTTCCGCTCCAATCATCAGGATATAAAAATAAACAATGTTCTTTATCAGAGCATAGTTTTAAAGTATTTGATTTATCTTCTTGGGCTGAGAGGCGGCCAAGTAATCATAAACAAGTAGCATGAATTCAATGGCTACCCGTTTTTCATGTCCCATAAAGTCCTCTCCTAACAAATTCTCAAGCTTTTGTAAACGATGATAGAGTGTCTGTCTAACTATAAAAAGCTTATTGGAGGTTTCTTGCTTGGAACCATTACATTCTAAGTATGCCTTTAATGTTTCAAGCAATTTCCCATTATATTTTTGGTCATACTGAATCACCGGTTGGAGGTATTCAGAAGCAATCTCCTGTAAATCAGTATGTTTACTCATTTGCGAAATCAGACGATATAAATGTAAATCCTCATAAAAATGATAAATTTGTTTATTTGTCATTTTTTGCTGAATTCGAAGAGTCTCTTTTGCCGTTTGATAACTCTTATGTATGTCATCGAATGCTTGAATAAATTTACCAGCAGCAATAATAAGCTTTGCAGAACTCTGTTTTCTAATAAATTCTGAGTCCTGAATGGAATCAATGGACCTTTTAATTCGTTCCTTAAGATTTTTCTTTGGTCGATTATTTAGAAGGATAAAGGTAATTTCATTTCGTTTTTCCACAAAGATAACAGCAAACCCATTCTGTTCAAATACAGAACGAAATAATAATTTTAAATAGGTAACATCCTGACTAAGTTTGTCCTTAAAGGAAATGAGTTTGGTAATTAAGACTGCTGCATCACTCGATTTTGTTTTTATTCCATTTTCAATTAGATATTCTTGTATGTCCTCAAGTGCATGCTCACCCTCTAACCATCCATGAAGCCATTCATATTCTTCCACTCGCTTTTTTTCCTCAACATACAAATCTCTTAATAAATGCTGAGCTAATGCGGTTGCTGTTCGGTCTAGAATCAACAAATCATATTCACTAACGGGAATATCCTCTGAATAGATAAACAACTCAGCGTATTCTTGACCGAATAAAAAAATGGTCGAGGATGCAATCCATTCACACGGTTGTGTCTTTGATTTTTCTAACTGGTTAATAATTGCAATTTGTTCATTGCTATTGATTTCAGGCACAAATTCATACTCATTGTCCTTCAATCGAAAAATGATTTGCAGATCTAGTGCTGAAAATATAAATTGAAGAATATCTTCATATGTTTCAATCGTTAATAATCGTTTATTTAAGCTTTGAGAATAATTCTCTAAATCAGATATCTTTTGATATTGCTGATTAATAATGGTCGAATGAAGGTCCTGCGTGATTTCAACGAACGGAACTTCCTGTTGAAAAACAATAATAGGGAATTGATGTTCATCTGCTAATGTAGTTACTTCGCCCGGTATCTCCGTAATATATGTTCCTATTTCAATACATAATCCAGCAGCCTTGTTTTCGATTAATTCTTTGACAAGTGAGACAAATAAACCTACATGATCCTTCCAAGCAACACCTGTGGATAAAATTAGCTCGTTCCCATTTAACAGATTTCGGATACTCGTTACTTCAACGACATGAACCCATTTAACAATTCGATGGATCCCTCCCTCACCTGCAATAACTCTGGCATGTTCAAAATGCTTTCTCTTAAAAACATCTGCAACCGTTAACTGAAAATGTTCTTTCATAGATTTATCTCCTTAAATATAAGAAGTTAATAGTAGAAAAAAGAAGGATTGGCACTTTCCACCAATCCTTTTCTTTCAACGTAATACCTTAGATTTCCTGGTTCTGTTTGATTAATAAACTAGAAAAATACTTTCTTGCATTAGCTGTACCAATATGAAGTGTTTCAGTTACGTTTCCACTTGGATGTACGAAGTCAACCGAAGCACCATTTAAATGCTCTCTCACGCCGCTTATCCTGCATCCTTTTTGGATGAGAAAGTCAATTTTATCTCGTTCATCTAAAAATTGTTGATGATCTGACATCCTATCCATCCCTCCAATAAGCCAAATTTAGTATAAATCAACATTATTAGGAATTTCTTCAATGACAGTTTCGTAGGCATTTTCCTCAATTACCCAATCACGGCCAACAGAAATACCTAAATATTTTTCATCACTTGGATCTTCAATTTCTGCTTGACGATACTTTTGGAACCACCAGTATTTTGCTAGAACATAATAAATTCCCGCACCAACAATGAATCCTACTAAGAAACCATAATTCGGTACAAAATAAGATGCTACAGCTCCAATTATCCAAGCAATAAAACCAGCTAGATTCACTCCGCCCATGTATTTATACTGACCTTTGTCTTCGTATAATTCTGGCACATTTACACGTCGTTTACGTAGCAGGTAATAATCAGCAAACAGGATACCGACAATCGCTGAAAGAATCCCACCTACAAAGAGTAAAATAGGAATAATAACCCCAAATAGTGTCCACGGCTGAACGATTGTTCCAACAACTCCAGCTGTGATTACTCCTGCCCAAAATGGAAACTTAGGACCACCTACATTTGAGAAAATTGTTGCTGCTGGAACCACGTTAGCTGCAGTATTTGTAGACCATTGAGCTAATACAATCATTAATAATAAAATAGCTAGGATAAATCCGCCTGCTGCTTTTTGTAATGCCACAACGGGGTCATAATTTAATACAGCAATATAAGAAACCGCACCAATGATAATCATAAAAGTCTGAGTTAATGGCATTGCTATAAGGTTGCCAATTAATGAGCCTTTATTTCGCTTAAACCAATTTTTTTCATTAACAGGGGCTTTAATAAACCGAGAAATAGAAGGAATATCCGCACTTAATGTAGCCCAAAAGCCCATGTTACTAAAAATAACAACTAAAAAGGCTGAAAAAGCTGCCCCACCCGTAACTGGTGATTCCACCCAGGTCCAAACATCTCTTCCTGCAGTTGCTGCCTGATCCGATAATGTCACATACATCCATAATGAAATAATAAGAATAATAGGTGCAGCTAAATCGGCAAACCGTTCAATAGATTTTATTCCAAGGGCAGTATTGACTAATTGAACGACAGCAAAAATAAGGAAACAAACAAACCAATTATCAAAGCCAAATAAAATATTTAAAATACCATTCATCGCTGTTGCACCAAAATAGGTATTTATACCAAACCACATCGATGCAGCCACACCCCGGGTAATGGATGGGATGTGAGTACCAATTGTCCCAAACGGTGCTCTCATATATACAGGAAAAGATATACCATGTTCGATTCCAATATCCGCAATTAAAGAAATGAAGAAACCAATCGCAAGACTTCCAATCACAGTTGCGAGAATAACCCATGGCAATGATAGGCTAATAACCCCTGCACCGCCAATTGCAAACGTTGCAAGTACAACGACCATTCCTACCCACATGAACGAGTACCCTAATTTAGTAATCGTCCGGTCTTTTTGATGAATTGGTAATAAATCTGGTGATTTTAAATGGCTTTTTTTCATGTAAACACTCCTTGTTTCGGTTTAATTTTATAGAATGTAACATTCAAAAATTCAAACAACCGACTAATAACAATAAAAAATAATAATGGGAGCAATTGCTCAGAATCTGAGCAATTGCCGGAGTGTAGTGCAACTATTGATAGAGACTTGAGCTGTAATAGTTGTTAGATTGATAGGGTTTCACTTTGGTTTAGCGTAGTATTCAAATTATATCTTGCTCTCTTTAAATATTGACCAGATCCTGGCTTACCAACAAACTGTTTGTCGCGAACAACATACTCCCCGCGTACTAAAACAGAAACAGGCTCACCTGTAACCTTCATTCCCTCAAAGGCATTATAATCAACGGCCATATGATGGGTTTCTGCAGATATTACTCTTTCAACATTAGGGTCAAAAATAACGAGATCTGCATCAGCACCAATTGCAATAGTCCCTTTCTTAGGGAATAATCCGAAGAGCTTGGCAATACGTGTTGAAGTAATATCCACAAACTGGTTCAAACTAATTCGCCCTTTCTTCACCCCCTCAGAGAATAATATGGATATACGGTCCTCAATTATTGGGCCGCCGTTCGGGATTTTAGTGAAATCATCCCTACCTAAATCCTTTTGTCCCTTAAAATCAAATGAACACTGATCAGAACCAAGTGTCTGAAGTTGGCCGCTCTTCAGGGCGTTCCATAAAACTTCCTGATTCCACTTTTCTCTAAGTGGCGGCGACCATACATATTTTGCTCCTTCAAAATTTGGTTTTTCTAAATAGCTTTGATCAAGAACTAAATATTGTGGGCACGTTTCCCCCCATACATCAAACCCTTTACTGCGTGCTTCTGCAATTTTTTCAACGGCATCTGCGCAAGATACATGGACTACGTATAATTGCGAGTTTGCTAGTCCCGTAAGCTTGGCTGCACGGCCTGTGGCTTCTCCTTCAAGTTCAGGTGGTCTTGTTAGTGCATGATAAATCGGTTCAGTTTTGCCTTCCTCAAGAGCTTTCTTAGTTAAATAATCAATAACATCTCCGTTTTCTGCATGTACCATAACTAAGCCGCCATGTTCCTTCGCGGTCACAAGTGTTCGGAATAGTGTTTCATCATCGGCTTGAAACACATTTTTATAAGCCATAAATACTTTAAATGATGTAATTCCTTCCTCATTAATTACCTGTGGGAGTTCATTTAGGACTTCCTCGTTGATTTCTGAAATCATTAAATGGAACCCATAATCGATTACTGCTTTTTCCCTGGATTTATTATGCCAGGTTTGAATCGCATTTTTCAGAGGTTCCCCTTTATTCGTTAAGCAGAAATCAATTACTGTAGTCGTCCCCCCGAAAGCAGCTGCGATCGTTCCGGATTCGAAATCGTCCTTTGTGACAGTTCCGCCAAATGGCATATCTAAGTGAGTATGTGGATCAATCCCCCCTGGAAAAACAAGACAGCCTTTCGCATCAATAACTTCCGCTCCTATGGCAGAAAGATTGGTACCAATTTGTGTTATTTTCCCATTTTCAATTAATACCTCAGCTTGATACGTATCTGTTGCTGTGACAATTGTTCCGTTTTTAATAATTTTCTTCATCAATTTTTCCCTCCTAATCTATTTTTATTTAGCTACGTCTGCTTTACATTCAAGTGCACCATTCAATGCAGCTTGACGTTCATTCCAAGTCATTGGAGGCATTTCTCTTGCTGCCTCTACCATATCTATAGCCCCATCTACAGGACATACAATCGAACATAGATTACAGCCCACGCAATCTTCTTCCCTAACCTTTAAGTAGCTTTTTCCATTTTCGTCTTTCAGCATATCAATACACTGGTGTGAGGTATCTTCACAAGCGATATGGCACTTATTACAATTAATACAAACTTCTGTATTAATTTTTGCAACAATATTGTAGTTTAGGTCAAGGTTACCCCAGTCAGAATATCTTGGTACTGATTTCCCAATAATATCGGTAACCGAGGCAATTCCTTTACTATCTAGATAATTGTTTAGACCTCCGATCATGTCCTCTACAATGCGGAAGCCATGATGCATCGCTGCCGTACATACCTGAACACCAGTTGCCCCCATTAACAGAAATTCTACTGTATCCTTCCAGTTGGAAATTCCGCCAATACCAGAAATAGGTACATTAATATGCGGGTTTCGTGCACATTCTGCAACCATATTTAATGCAATAGGTTTAACTGCAGGTCCACAATAGCCTCCATGTGCTCCTTTTCCTGCCACATGTGGAATGGTATTCCAGGAATCAAGGTCCACTCCCATCAAACTATTAATCGTGTTAATCATACTTATGGCATCCGCACCGCCATTGCAGGCAGCTTCAGCAGTAGCCGTAATATCGGTAATATTTGGTGTTAATTTGACTATTACAGGTGTTTTAGCCACTTCTTTCACCCAGTAAGTTTGACGCTCTACTAAAGAAGGTACCTGCCCAGAGGCTGCCCCCATACCCCGCTCTGCCATTCCATGTGGACAACCAAAATTTAATTCAAGTCCGTCGACCCCTACATCTTCCACACGCTTAACAATTTCATGCCATTTCTCTTGTTTTGGTTCCACCATTAACGAAGCAATAATTGCATGATTTGGAAAACGCTTTTTAGTTTCATAGATTTCTTTTAAGTTCACATCCAATGGTCTGTCGGTAATCAACTCTATATTATTGAAGCCAGCAACTCTTTGTCCGTTAAAGCTAATAGCAGCAAATCTAGAAGAAACATTCAAAATTGGGTCTCCTAATGTTTTCCAAACCGCTCCTCCCCACCCAGCTTCAAATGCTCTCTGTACCTGATAACCCGAATTGGTAGGAGGTGCTGACGCAAGCCAAAATGGATTAGGGGATTTTATCCCTGCAAGATTAATACGTAAATCGGCCATCGTAATTTCTCTCCTTTGCTTTCAAATAAGTACTATGCAGTTCCAACAACTGAAAATTGCTTATGAATAGCATAAGCCACATTCTTCCCTTGTTGGGCTGCGGTTACGACCATTGCGTCCCCTTTTCCTTTACCAAATATTACATCACCACAGGCGAAAATTTTCGGATTGGAGGTTTGGAAAGTTTCCTGATTTACTTTTACAACCCCGCCTTCTTGCTGAAGGACAAATTTATTGATAAGTTCCAGATGTCTTGTTTGACCGATTGCTTTCACTACTGCATCAACCGGTAAAACGTGTTCAGACCCTTCAATTTCAACTGGTCTACGTCGCCCATCCTTTTCTGGTTCACCAAGCCTCATCTTGATACACTCAATTCCTTTTACATTCCCAGCTTCATCACCAATGATCCTTTTCGGTGCGGTTAACCATCGAAACTCAACACCATCTTGCTTAGCAAATTCATACTCAAAATCATAGGCTGTCATTTCATCTTCCGTTCTTCGGTAAAGGATTTTTACATTTTCAGCCCCTAAACGAACGGAGCATGTTGCACCGTCGATGGCTGTATTTCCAGCACCGATAACGACCACTCGTTTGCCGACAAATTCCTTGGATAATTGACCACTTTTAGTAGCCTTTACAAATTCAATAGCATCATAAACACCATTTAAATCCTCACCTTCAATACCAAGGTTCGGTACATGAGCCATCCCAACTGCTAAAATGACAAAATCAAAGTTTTCCGTGATTTCTTCAACGGAGACATCTCTTCCGACCATTGTGTTGGTTTTTATTTTCACATTTAATTTTTCTACTTGTTCTACTTCCCAGAAGGAAACCGTTTGAGGTAAGCGGAAGGAGACGATACCGTAGGTGTTTAATCCACCCGCTTTTTCTGCCGCTTCAAATATGGTCACGTCATAGCCTAATCTAGCTAACTCTCTAGCCGCTGATAATCCAGCAGGTCCACCTCCAATTACAGCTACTGTACGACCATTTGAATCACCAGGCTGGAATAGTGTTTGTTCATTTCTAATTGCCCAATCTGTCGCATACCTTTGCAGATTGCCAATCATTATTGGTTTTGTTGAATGATTTAGGACACAAGCTCCTTCACAAAGTTCTTCTGTGGGACAAACTCTTGAACAACTTGCACCTACTGGATTTGAGGACATAATGGTTTTTGCTGAGCCTAGTAAGTTTCCTGAGGCGATTTTTTTAATAAAGGTTGGAATATCAATCCCTGTTGGACAGGCTTTAATACATGGGGCGTCATAGCAATAGAGGCATCGATTGGATTCTTCAACCGCTTCGTTGTTTGTTAGACCTTGTTCCACCTCTAAAAAATTCTTTTCAAGATCGGAAAAGGATATACGCTGCATTTTTTCGTTTGGCAAAGAGAAGTCCTCCTTTAACATGTAAAATACATTTCCAATTACATTTAAGATAATAAAAATAAAAATGAAAGCGCTTTAAAAATATTGTTCTTTTGTAATGGATTTTGGAATAACACCAGCCTCCTTTAACTTATTTATGTATTTTGCAGAAAATTCTGCATCTTAATCTTATTTTACAGACATGAAATAGGCATTGCACCTTACATTTTGTTAAATGATGCAAGCATTTGATTATCCATTATGTAAAAAGTAGATCTATTTACTTCTTGTACATATTCTGAATACTTTTTCAATTTAACATAAGTATACTAAAAAAATTGTAAAAATATATCGAACGGTCAATTTATCTAACATGGTTTTTTCTCGACACCATTCTACAGTTGTCCTAAAAGAGAATGAATGAAAAAAAGCATACCATCTATTAGGTATGCTTAATTCAAGAATTTTCATTTTGATAATATTTTGTAAGCGTGATTATCATCGCACCTATTCTTTCGTGCTCTGGAACAAGTACACGTTCAATTTCTTCCTCTTTTAAGGCTTCTAAAGTAACTTTTCCAATTGCAACTGCTAATACATGTTGATTAAGGGCATAAACTATTTCTTTATGAATACCATTTTCTTTTGCATAATTAAAAAGTGACCGTACTTGGGTGGCCGTTGTGAAACATATTGCATCACAATGTTTACCCTGCACTTCATGACATAATCTATTCACCGGCTCCCCTTCAGGCGCATTGTATTGATAGGGAAGAATTTTTTGTACAATTGCACCTCGGTCTTCAAAGAACTTTATTAATTCCGGAGCAGTTTCTCCATGTAACTGAATCATGACTCGCTTTCCTGAAAAGTCAAAGTTTTGTAGAGCATGAATTAATCCCTTTGTCGTTCCATCTTCATCGACGACCACTGGCGTAATCATTAATTTCTTTAGTGCTGCAAGTGTCTTATACCCTCTTGAAGCAACCTTTGCCTTGCGTAAAATAGAAAAAAATTCTTCTTTAAACCCAAGCTTTTCAGCTATATTGACCATGGTTTCAATGCCAATACCGGTTGTAAATACCATCCAATCTGCACCTTGTTTGACAAATTCAACTATATCGGGCTCTACTTCCTTCTCGGCTAAAAATACAGTCCCCTGAAGAGAACGTACTAGTGTAATGCCACCTTGCTTTTCAATTAACGTTTTTATTTCCTCAATTTTACGCGAACCGCAGATGACAATTCGTTTACCAATTAAACCTTTTCCCATTAGACTTTCTTCCTTCTTGCCAATTGTTCTATTTCCTGTGATGGATAAATATGAACTCCTTTTTTATTTAAAAGAGCTACCTCTACCATTGCAGCAGCAACATTTTTTGCTTCGATTGCTTTATAACTTCGTAAAGGACCAACCATTACTACATTAATTAGAGCACTTGCTTTTTCTGCTATTTTTTCTCCCAAGCGGAATTCACCTCTATCCCCTAGCAACAAGGATGGTCGAAAAATATGAAGTGAAGGTAAATTTATCCTTTTTAGAGTTTCCTCTACATCACCTTTTACTTGATTGTAAAAAAAATGCGATTTAGAGTTAGCACCCATTGCTGTAATTATGAGGAAGTTTTCAGCACCGCCCTCATAAGCTAATTTTGCAGCTTCTACTGGGTAGTCAAAATCCACTTTACGAAAGGCTTCTTTCGTTTTTGCTTTTTTAATTGTAGTTCCTAAACAGCAAAAAACATCTGAAACATGAAACAATTCTTTATGGTTATGTAACTCATTAAAATCAACCACATGTGGTTCGCAAACAGGATCGATAATTTCAATAGGTCTACGTACCAACAAAAAAAATTTTTCATATGTATTTTTTTGAATCAGTATTTTTGTTAATTCCTTTCCTACAAGCCCACTAGCACCTAAGATTAATGCAGTTTTCCCTTGATTACTCACTTATGTTCCTCCTACGACGATCATTCCAAAACTAAGACTTTTCTTTTTATTTTCCATTCTTATTCTCCCATCTTTATTAACAAAATCCAACGGCTTTTTTTTTGATTCTTTGGAAATACTGAATGGAGTGAAATTATATGAAAGGAAGGAATACTAGTGGTTAACGAAAGTCACTTTAGTGAATTTATTAATGACGTTACCATACAAGCAAAAATGGAAAATGTCTGGAGCTATACGTGTGGTTCATGGGAGAATTGTAATGAAAATACCATTCAATCTTTCTTGTCTCAGTGTCTGGAATATAATATTGACCCGCAGTTTTGTATGAGTTGGGTGGAAATGCATCAGAATGAAATTCCTAATTGGTCAGCCGTTTCAGAAACCTCACTTGGCTGGGTAAATCAGTATACATCTACTGGTTCAGCTATTTCTATTTCAGTACAAGATTTAAGTTAGAAGGAAAAGCATGACAAAATCATAACCGACTGTTTGTCATGCCTCTTTCATTAATGAGTGATAAAGTATAAATTACTTTGCTTTTTCAAGACAGGATATTAGTCTCTTTTCAATATCGAGAGCAATTTGTCCAAGGTTTTCATCTGACACCATGCTCATTAATGCTGACGGTTTTGGCATTCCTATTTTCGTTTGGTTCTCATCCCTATATACAACAACTTTACAGGGTAGAAAATAACCAACTAAATTATTTTCCATCAATACTCTTTTTGCTTCATGCGGATTGCAGACCTCTAGAACGATAAATTCCTTTTCGAGGTCTACCCCTTTTTCTTTCAATTTTTCTTGTATATTAAAGCTCCAAAGCACACCAAATTTCTCTTCTTTTAAAGCTTCCTCCACAGCTTTAACTGCTTCAGGAAGTGATTTATTTGATTCAACCGTATAATGAAACATATGGACTACTCTCCTCTATTTTCCATTATCTTACAGCACAGCGATTTGGACCAATTTCCATTTCTCTTTGTTTTTCTTCATCATGTGCTATTTTCCCCATATTAGTTTCACGAATCTCTTGATAAGAATTTGGCTGTGGAGGCAAGTTTTCAGTAACAGTCTTTCTAAAATCCGCTTCGTCTCCGATATTTAATCCGTGATTTTCCTTATATAAAGTACCAAGTTTTTCTGAAATACTTCCATCGTCATTCATTTCGTTAATACCCATATAATGTGCCGGTAAAACCAATAGTTCATCAGGAAGGTCCTTATAACGATGGTACAAAGTATTCCGTAAATCCCCCACCCAGTCCTCTGCTTTACCAGCTAAGTCAGGACGTCCAATAGAATCAATAAATAATATATCACCAGTTAATAAGTATTGATCATCAATGAGAAATGATGTACTGCCAATTGTATGACCAGGAGAATATATCGCCTTAATAGTGGTTTCACCTACGTTGTACTCATCTCCATCATTTATAGGTGTAAAATCAAAAATTACTTCTTCCGCATCTTTTGGTGGTAAAAAGTAGGTTGCTCCATGATTTTCAGCAAGCCTTCTACCACCAGAGATATGGTCTGCATGGAGATGAGTATCCAAGACATGAGTCAGCTTAATATTGTGTTCATTTATATGTTGTTCGTATGGCTCGAGCATTCTATTTGTATTAATCATAGCACCGGTTCCTTGTGATTCAACCAAGTAAGATAAACATCCTTTTCCTATTCGCACAAATTGATATATTGCTCCACCATTTTTTAAATCTCCTATCTTTATGGGTTCTAAATGTTCACTGTAGGCTTTCATTCCGCCTTCAACGCTGTAAACATTTGTAAATCCTGCTTCTGCTATTTGCTCTGCAACAAATTCAGATGAACCACCTTTTGCACAAACTACATAGATAGCAGTATCTTTAGGAAGTTTATCTACGATTGAATCTACTCCTTCGAGTAAATCAAAATATGGTGCATTAATGATATGAACATTCTTCCCCTCAATTTTCCAATCATCAAAGTCATCTGTATTTCTAGCGTCGAGGATAAAGATTTCTTCATGATTCAGTATTTTTTTTGTTAATTCTTTTACGGTTACTGTTTTAACTGCAGCTTGCTCTGACATATGTGCACCACCATTTTTAATCTCTTTTTTAGAAGGTTAGAGTGACATCGGCATCCTGAGCAAAAGTTAGGAATGTCACAGCTCCACCTACATCAATTCCTTCAACAAAATGCTCTTTTTCTAAGCTCATTACATCCATGGTCATTTGACACGCAATCATCTTGACACCCATTTCAGTGGCCATACCTACCAGTTCATGAACGGGAGGAACATTCGCTTTCTTGAAGCCTTCTTGAAAATGTTCCGTTCCAACAGGCATCGGTAAATTTTTATATCCTTCTTTGTGAATAAGATTTAACCCTTCAAAAGTAAAAAAAATACACACATCTGCATCTGTTGCTGCAGCTGCTGTTGCGATATTAAACACCTTATATGCATCAAACATACCACCATTTGCTGCGATTATTGCTACCTTCATTTTCGTTCCTCCTATTTAGATGCTTTTATTAATTGGTCCAGTCCAATCTTTCATACCGGGGACAACATTCTTTACATTATCGAACCCTTTTCCGGCTAGTTGTTGGGCTGCTAAATCACTGCGATTACCGGAGCGGCAAACTATATGAAGATGATCTTCTTTATTTAATTCCTCAAATCGTTTTTCTAAATCACCTAATGGTATATTAATCGCTCCAGGTATATGACCAAAGGCATACTCAGCTGGCTCTCGAACATCCAAAACAGTTACTTTTTCATTTCCCTCAAGCTTCGTTAATAAATCAGCTAAGGAAACAACATCTGGATGCGTGGTCTCACTTTTTTCCTCTTCAGCACTGGCTTTTCGAAGGTAATGTTTAAGGATATCCCCTTCCTCAATTGTTCCAAGGTATTGGTTACCAGTACTTGTTGCCCATGCTTTTAAATCAGCTGTAGAACCTTTATCCGTAGCTTGAATTTCTAAGACTTGACCAGGTTCTAGAGAAGTCATTTCTTTTTTTGTTTTCACAATAGGCATTGGACATGCTAATCCCTTTGCATCCAAAACTTTATTGACATTCATGGCTCACACTCCTTTCGTACTTATTATCTTTCAAAATCCTCCAATCAATGCCTTTCTATTTTCCCACCAATTTCACTAATTCATTTAGATTTTTTGTGATAATTATCACAGCATAAATGTTTTATTTACAATAATATACCTATAAGGGTATATAAAAGGAGGAATTAGACATGAATAAGAAAATTGTTATTATCGGTGGAGTAGCTGGAGGAGCAACTGCTGCAGCACGTTTAAGAAGATTAGATGAATCATCAACAATCGTTCTGTTTGAACGTGGAGAACATATCTCGTTTGCCAATTGCGGTCTGCCATATTATATTGGTGAAACCATTAAAGATCGACAAAAGCTACTTGTCCAAACGGTGGAAGGAATGAGCAAGAAATTCAACTTAGATATCCGAAATTTAAGTGAGGTTGCCGGAATTAATCGAGACAAAAAAACGGTAACAGTTAAGAATTTAAAAACAAATGAAGTATACGAAGAAAGTTATGATACCTTGGTACTTTCACCTGGTGCGAAGCCAATATTCCCACCAATAGAAGGAATAAATGATGCTACAAATATATTTACACTAAGGAATATTCCTGATACAGATAAAATTAAAAACGCTGTTGACCAACAGGACCCTCAAAAAGCAGTTGTTGTTGGTGGTGGTTTTATTGGTCTTGAAATGGCAGAAAATCTTGCCGAACGAGGTATTGAAGTAACAGTAGTTGAAATGGCAAATCAGGTTATGGCTCCACTTGATTATGAAATGGCTTCAATAGTTCACGACCATTTACGTAACAAAGGCGTCATCTTGATTTTAGAAGATGGTGTAAAAGCATTTAAGGACCAAGGCAGCATAATTGAACTTACTAGTGGTACAAAATTAAACTCTTATTTAACCATTTTATCGATTGGTGTCAGACCAGAAAATCAACTTGCAATTAACGCTGGTTTAAATGTCGGAGACCGCGGGGGAATTCAGGTTAATGAATTCTTACAAACAAATGATGAGAATATATTTGCCATTGGTGATGCTATTGAAGTAACTGACTATATTAACGGTAATGCTGCGATGATTCCACTTGCAGGACCTGCTAACCGTCAAGGACGAATTGTTGCCAATAACATCTATGGGAAAGCTGAAAAATATAAAGGAACTCTCGGAACATCCATTGCGAAAGTTTTTGATATTACTGTTGCTGCTACAGGTAATAATGAGAAACGGTTAAAACAGTTAAATGTAAACTATCAAGCTATTCATATTCACCCAGCATGTCATGCTAGCTACTACCCTGGTGCAGAATCTATTGCTTTAAAATTGTTGTTTGATCCAAGTAATGGAAAAATCCTTGGTGCACAAGCTGTGGGCAAAGATGGTGTGGATAAAAGGATTGATGTAATTGCAACTGCAATAAAAGGAAACCTAACTGTATTTGATCTAACCGAAGTAGAACTATCTTACGCACCACCATATTCTTCTGCCAAGGACCCTGTAAATATGGCGGGATATGTGGCTTCCAATATTATCGACGGAGATGTTGCAACGGTTCAATGGCATGAAGTTGATGAAATTGTCAAAAATGGCGGGTTACTCATTGATGTTCGTGAGCCAAATGAGAGAGAAAATGGATTTATCAATGGTTCAATTAACGTTCCACTAGGTGAGATTAGGGAAAAAATTCATACTTTCCCTAAAAATCAAACCATTTATGTTTCTTGTCAGGTAGGATTAAGAGGCTATTTAGCAGCAAGAATTCTTACTGAGAATGGCTTTAAAGTCAAAAACGTAGATGGTGGTTGGAAAACTTATTCATCTGTATTCAATCAAAAAAAGAAGCTTGATGCTACAGTATTGTAACAATTACTCCAAGTTATATTCTTAAATTATTATAAAATAAACCTTGTAGGCAATATAGCATTGGAGGAATTACTAATGAAAAAATTAGTGACAGGAGCATTTACAGCCGTTTTGCTACTTGGGTTAGGAACTGGGGTTATGGCAGCTAGTGAACAGATTGCATGTAAAGTCGGTGACTTTAAAGAAATGCTCCCATTTATGCAGGAGAAGCATCCAGAATTAAGTGAAAAGCAACTTAAGGAAATGCATAAGGATTGTGCTGGAAAAATGAAAAAAGAAACAAACACTGATTGTATAATTAACAAGTAGAGTTTTCGAAATAAAAAGCACTTCACTTTAGCTAATACAAGCTTATGAAGTGCTTTTTTTCTATATGTAATGTTAGCCTTTAAAACATTAAAAAGTATGCTCCAAATAGCAACGTAATAAAAATAATTAAGATACTGAGTGTAATTATATATTTTTTAGATGCCGTAAAGGTTTGCTGATTAATTGTAGTAACCTTCCTCAAATATACAATTGTCGCCATTAAAATAGTAACAATTCCTAGTGCTACAGAGGCGATCCCTATTAAGTTTGCTAAAAGATCGCCTATTGGGGAAAGACTAGACATCATATTAAAATGTAAATTAGTTACTAAAAAGCCGACACCTATTATAGCGATAGCGGTGCGAATCCAGGCTAAATATGTCCGTTCATTTGCAAGATGCTGTTGAATATATTTTGAATCTACGGTCTGTCTTATTTCTTGCTCCCTTACTTCTTCCTTGCTCATTATATCCCTACTTTTCGTTTAATCCACACTTTGTAATAATTCAGTCATCATTTCTTTATCCATAGGACCTACAATCTTTTTCCGGATAACGCCTTTGGTATCAATAATATAACTGGTTGGAATGGTAACAGCCTGGTATGTTTGTCCAACTTGTCCTTCGCTATCAAGTACAATTGGGAAAGTTAAGCCATAATCTTTCACGAATGCCCCAATATTATCACTGCTTTTTTCTGAAGTAGTTAAATTCACAGCTAAAATTGTTACTTGATTGTTTTTTTGTTCCTCATAAAACTCCTGCATATGCGGCATCTCAGCTTTACATGGTGGACACCATGTGGCCCAGAAATTTAATATTACTTTCTTCCCTACCATATCAGAAAGCTTAACTTCTTGTCCATCCAAGGTTTTTAATCCAAAATTCGGCGCCTTATTCCCTTCCTGCAGCCCTATTTCTAGATTCTTTGATGTTGTTGCAGCTTCCTTCACCTCACTACCTTTTTCTGAATTATTTGACGATGATAATGAGGTATCATAAATTCCCCATCCAATTAGACCAATTAATGCAATTACAATCATTAAGTTTTTCTTATTCAAAATCGCCACTCCTTTGGTATTAAAATAAAATAAAGAATGATCAGTGTGAATGTACCTACTAGTAAATGGTATAAATCATTTTCATCTAAGGCAAATAAGAAAGTAAAATGATAACAGCTAAGGACCGTTAAACTGAAGATAAGAATAGTTTTTAAAATAAGCCTACTTGAAATCTTAATTTTCTTATTCTTATAAATAAAATACATAAGGGAAATGAGTATCGCTATTACTAGCCCCTTAGTGCCTCCAGTAAAATAAAGGATTGAAAGAGGACTTTTTAAAATAAGCTTTGGTTCTAGTAAAATGAGACTCCCTTTCCAAGCTAAAATCAAGATAAAAAGGCTATTTGTTAAGGTATTAAAGATTTTTTTATTATCTTCTTTTGTTTGTGTCCGTTGCAACCATAATTTAATGACCACTAGTCCTAATAGAATTGCTGAACCAAGCAGCACCCATTTCAGCATAATGGTTAGTGAACCTATTTGGATTACGTTCATGTATCAAGCCCCCACAACGATAATGATTTTGCCATCAAATCTTCCCCCACTATATCTCTTAGAATATTCCCATTTCATTGTTAAGAATCTATTAAGAAAGGAATAATAAAAAGGAGGCTATTATTAGCCCCCACAATAAATTATAAAATATCTATCCAAATTTTTACTGCAGTTGAAAAGATCAAGATTCCTAAGATTACTTGTAATACCTTTGTATTCATTTTTTTACCTAGTTTAACACCTAATGGTGAAGCAAGGAGACTTGCAACTACCATGATAAGAGATGGAATAATCTCTACCTGTCCTGTTGATATTTTACCAACAGTTGCCCCAATTGAAGAAATGAAAGTTATCGCTAAAGAAGAAGCAATGGTCATTCTTGTTGGAATTTTTAAAACAACAAGCATAATTGGGACTAATAAAAACGCCCCACCTGCTCCAACAATTCCTGCGCCAACCCCCACAATTAATGCAAGAGATGCTGCAAGCCACTTATTGAATTTCACTTGTTCCATAGGGATTTCATCGATTCCTTTTTTAGGAACAAACATCATTATCACTGCTAATAATGCTAGGACTCCATAAACGATATTAATTCCGCTTTCCGGCAGAAGTGTAGAACCAAATCCACCCACAAAGCTTCCAATTAAGATACTTATACCCATATATGCAATTAATGTTTTATTTAAGTATCCGCCTTTTCGGTATGCCCAGACCCCGCTGATTGTCGCAAAGAATACCTGTATCGCAGTAATACCTGCTACATCGTGAGCTGTAAAATGGGCTACACCAAGAGCAGCTGGGATAAGCAATAGCATGGGGAAATTAATAATGGCGCCACCAATTCCTAACATTCCAGAAATAAATGAGCCTACAAAACCAATTAAGAATATGGTAATGACAAAATCGATACCCATCCTTATCCTCCTATTGAATGGGAACAAATTACAGTTCCCATATTTATATTATCGTACTGCACAACGATTTGGTCCAATTTCCATTTCGCGTTGCTTTTCAACGTCAGGATTTATTTTCCCCATATTTGTTTCACGAATCTCCTGATACGCATTTGGTTGTGGTGGTAGATTTTCGGTAACTAATTTCCTAAACTCATTTTCATCCGCAATATTTAAACCATGGTTCTTTGCAAATAGCGTACCAAGCTTTTCGGATACACTTCCATCTGCATTCAATTCATCAATGATCATAAAATGAGCAGGTAATACCATCAATTCTTCAGATAGCTCTCTATAACGCTTATAAAGACTTTCTCTTAAATCTGCAACCCAATCCTCTGCCATACCTGCAAGATCTGGACGTCCAATTGAATCAATAAAAAGAATATCCCCAGAGAGTAAGAATTTTTCATCTACAACAAATGATGTAGAGCCGATAGTATGACCTGGAGAATACAATGCATGGATATTAATAGTTGTGCCCCCAATTGTTACGTCCTTGCCACCTTCTAAAGGCTGATATTCGAATGTTACTTCTGTTGCATCTTTTGGAGGTAACCAATACGTTGCATTTGTTTTCTCAGCAATCACACGACCACCAGAAATATGGTCTGCATGTAAATGTGTATCGAACACATGAGTAATTGTTGCATTCACACTATTAGCGAAATCAAGATAAATGTCAGTCATTCGTGTTGCATCAATAATTGCAGCCTCACCTTTTGAAACGACCATGTATGATAGACAACCTTTACCAATACGTACAAATTGATAAATCTCTCCGCCATTTTTTAGATCTCCGACCTTAACTGGCTCTAAGTGTTCACTCCAAGCTTTCATACCACCTTGAAGATAAGAAACTGTTAAACCTTCTTCTGAAAGCATCTCTGCTACCATTACAGAAGAACCTTCCTTAGCACATACCACTAATACCTCTTTATCAGTTGGGATTTTATTTAAGATTTCTTCTACTCCATCAAGCAATTCAAAATAAGGAATATTTAAATACTCAAAATTTTCCCCTTCAATTTTCCAATCTTGAAAATCACTTTCGTTACGAACATCAAGAATAAAAAATGGTTCCTTATTAAATACCTTTTTAGTTACTTCTTTTGATGTCATCGCGTTAACTGTCATGCTCGTTTTACCCCCTACGGTATATTAGTTTTCAAAAAAATTTAAGAGTGGGGGCTATTAAGCCCCATGAAATTAATTGTTTAGGCTTGTTGTTTTACCAGTCCACTCACTCATACCTGGTACTACATTAAAGACCGTACTAAAGCCCTTTTCAGATAATTTTTGTGCTGCAAAGTCACTTCGATTACCTGTTCGGCAGACAACAAAAATTTCAGCATCTTTGCTTAATTCATTTACTCTGTCATCCAATTCACCCAAAGGAATAGAAATTGCATTTGGAATATGATTAAACACATATTCTGCTGCTTCTCTTACATCGAGTACGACAATGTTTTCATATGCGTCTAACTTTGCTGCAAGTTCAACATTTGAAGTGACATGCGGATGTTTTCTTTCGGCTGCTTTTTCGTTAGAAGAAGCTTTTCTAAGGTAGTGTTTAAGCACATCGCCTTCTTCAATTGTTCCTAAATATTGATGACCTGAACTTTGAGCCCAAGCCTTAATATCAGCTTTCGAACCTTTATCAGTTGCTAATACTTCTAACACTTGACCTGCTTCTAAACCATTCATAGCCTTCTTTGTCTTCACGATCGGCATTGGACATGCTAATCCTTTTGCATCTAAAACCAAATCAGTTTTTAATGTTGTCATGATTGACCTCCTGTAAATTACCCTAAAAGGTATAAATTTCATTGAGTTCTATTAATCTATTAAATAAACAAGTTTACATTGCCATTTTCAGCATCAGCTAAATACGCTGCTACACCTGCATATTCAATATTCTCTAAAAGTTCTTCTTGCTTTAGACCTAATAGGTCCATCGTCATCGTACATGCGACTAACTTTACCTCCTGTTCTTGTGCCATTTCAATTAATTGTGGTAATGGCATTGCATTGTGTTTTTTCATAATGTCTTTAATCATTTTTGGACCAAATCCTGCAAAATTCATTTTAGATAGTCCCATTTTATCTGCGCCTCTTGGCATCATCTTAGCAAACATCTTTTCAATAAAACCTTTTTTAACCATAATGTTTTCATCTTTACGCAATGCATTTAATCCCCAAAATGTATGGAAAATAGTTACTTCATGGTCATAGGCAGCAGCTCCGTTTGCAATGATGTATGCCGCCATGGCTTTATCATAATCTCCACTAAACAATACAATTGTCGTCCTTTTCTTTTCCGTCAAAATAATTCCTCCTGATTATAGTTATTTTTACCTATACCCGTACAGGTATTATATTTACAAAAAAAAATTAACCTTTTTTAATCCAAAACTTTAGTACTTCTTGATCTTCTTCAAAATTTAAAAGCTCATGTCCACCGGATTTGGCCCAAGCAGAAAGATCATTCTTTGCACCTTTATCAGTAGTATGAATTTCTAATATTTGACCAGAGTTTAGTTCATTTATTGCTTTTTTTGTTTTTACGATTGGCATTGGACATGCTAAACCTTTAGCATCTAGAATTTTATCTGCATTCATTTTTACAGTCTCCTTTGAGGTTGTTTTTCTTTTAAAAAATGTGAGGTCGTTTTTATTTCTACCATTACCCCTACGGGTATATTACTAAAGAAATATAAATGTGTCAACACTGTGAATTAATTTTATCTGCTCTTGACAAGTAAATTTACTGCATCTTTTATTAAGACATCTGTTTTCTCGCCATTTTTTTCGGCATCAAGCACACATTCCACTAAATTCGAGCTCACAATTACCCCAATTGTTCTGTCTACGGCTGAGCGCACTGCCGACAATTGAGTAATAACCGCACGACAATCTTTATCTTCTTCCATCATTTTTAAAATTCCTCTAAGCTGGCCTTCCATCCGTTTAATTCTATTTTTCATTTGATCGTTGTATTCCATTTGATACACCTCCATTTACCTATTGATAAGCTTATATGAAATGCTTACGGTTTTGAGCAATAATGATGTAATAGGAATTATATTATACCTACACGGGTATATTTGTCAATATTGTGAACATCCTATTTGTTAATATTCATCTCGGAGAAAAAATAAATGTAGTGTTATTGAAGTAAAGTTTCTATAACAATAAAAAAGAAACAGTATACTCACTGCTTCTCTTTTTTGTAAAGCTATTTAACTAAGCTCATGATTGCTTCGGGATCGAATCCTAATACCCATTGTCCATTAATTTCTGTTTGCGGAACACCTAACTGACCGGTTGTTTGGACTAGCTTGTTAACAGCTGCTTGGTCCATTTGAACATTAACTTCTTTGTAAGCAAGGCCTTGTGTGATTAAGAAATTTTTTAACATGGTGCAATACGGACAAGTATTGGTTGTATAAACCGTAATTTGATCCATTATTACCTCTCCTTTATTAAAAAAATTTACTAACTGCTTTAATAATAAGGTAAATGCCTCCTACCAGGAGCCATACTAACGTTCCAGGTCATATAGGAATAGGTATTATTCCTTTTTTCCCATCGTTCCCAGACGTATTAGATCGGTTAATACCTCAGGAACCTGTTGTGGTGCAATCCACCTGTTTTTTTTGTTCGTCCTGCATAGTACAACCACCTTCCGATTAATGTGTGTGATGAAGGGCGCAACAATTTAGCCGAATTTCTAACCTTTGTTGCATATCAGCTGATTCTCTACCATCAATTACCCCGTATAGTATTATTTTTCTTAAAAATTTTTTATGGTTTAAATCTCAACTTCGCCTTCCCATGCCATCATTCCGCCGTCCATGTTGGTAACATCGAATCCGTAGCTTTCTAGGAACATGGTAGCTTGTGAGCTTCTTGCTCCTGAGCGACAAACAATAATATACTTTTGCTTTTTATCAAGATCTGGCATTTTAAACTCTACTAATCCTAAAGGAATGTTAACTGCGTTTGCAATTTTACCAGTTGCCACTTCTGCTACTTCACGAACATCAATAATATTTAACTTTTCACCATTTACTAATTTTTGTTCCACTTCTTTAGCTGTAATTCGTTTCATCTGTCATTTCCTCCTAATTTTTAATTCCAGGCGCTCATGCCGCCCTTTACATTTGTGATATGCTTAAAACCTAATTTTTTTAGGATTTTTGAAGCTTGTGTACTTCTCATTCCACTTTGACAAATAACAATAACTTCTTTATCTTTTGCTAATGTAGCCGCTTTATTAGATAATTGATCAAGTGGAATATTCTTAAATCCTTTAATATTCCGTCCTTTAAACTCCATAGGCGTACGAACATCAATGTATTGTTTGTTCTTGTCACCAATTTCAACTTTCAATTGACCGGTTGTTATATTGCGTACTCCTTTTACAGGAATAAGTCTCCAAGCAAAAAATCCAACCAATAATACTATCATGATTATGGTGCTTGTACTCATACCACTCATCTCCTTAATTCTATACTCCTTCACTTTTCGGAGTATGTTTTTCATTACTTATATACCCATAGGGGTATAATAACAGAGAAAAAAAATCATGTCAACTCTTTTTATTTTCGACTTTTGACTAAAAGTTTTACCGCATCGTTGACAAGTTCATCCTTGTTGCTAGCATCTGCTTGTTCAATTAAACAATATTTAAGGTTTTCACTTACAATGACTCCAATTGTATGACTAATGGCAGAACTAACTGCAGATAATTGATTAATAACTTTCTCGCAATCCTGTTGTTCTTCCATCATACGTAAAATACCTCTAATTTGACCTTCTGTTCGTTTTAACCTATTTTTTGTTTGCTTATCATACTCCAATGCTTATCCCTCCTTTTTTCATCCAAAATCATAAAACCATGAATGAAATATTGCCTTTTCTTTAAAAAACGGATGGCCAGATTTTTTTCTATTGAATCTGAAGCAATTATAAGAAGCTTTTTCTGAGGTATTTCTTTGTAGTACCGCTTTAAGTAGGCGTATGGAATGTTTACCGAGTTTGGAATCACCTCTTTTGATGATGTTTGATAATCTCTTAGATCTAGTAACACAAGTTCGCCATGATCGGAAAAATTTTGTACTGATGAAATTCCAATGACAGGAACATATCTTTGATATATAGATACAATTATTAACGCTGCAATAATCCAAGTAATAACCATTGAGTAACCTCCAAGATGTTTAATACAAAACCATTCTATACCCTTAAGGGTATTTTGTAAAGTGAATATGTTTAACAAGTTTTTTAAATAAGTATAGCCTTTGCTTACTTTCAGCAAAGGCTCTTAATTTTGAATTAGACCCACTAATTTTGTTAAATCTAAATTTGTCCTACTTTAACTGCTTCCACTAAATTATTTAGGAATTGATAAATCACTTGGAATGCTTCATTTAAGGTCATATCTTCCTTAAAACCTTCGACATAATTCAAAGCAAAGTTTAAATTCCATAGGCCATCGTCTTGACTAAACATTAAATCAAATTTGGCTTCATTTCCATGTAAAGTTGTATTTAGATGTTCCTTTAATATTTTATCGAATTTCTTTTGAAGCTTTAGCCCTAACATCACGTCATAGGTTCCAAACACATCATCAACCTCTAACGAAACAGCTTCTACTCTAATCGCTTCAAACCAGTTTGACTCTAGATAGATAAACTCATTCTTATTCTTTTTCAAGTAAGTGAGTGGTTGAGCTAAAAATGTCCCTGTTTCATTCTTTATCATATTTTCTGTTTCTTTATCGCAACGTTCAATATAAGCATCTGAAAAATTCACCATAAAGCATCCTCCTAAAATAACTTCCATTACTAATATTGAGTATTTTCCCCTAAAAAGCAAATATAGGGTATTCTAAATATAAAAAAAGTGCCAGGCACTTTTGTGCTTGGCACTTCAAATCCTTAATTTTCAGCTAGCTTTGCAGTTACTTTATTGCCTGCTGGCTTAGCTTCTCCTGGGTCTTCTGCTTGTTTTGCACGTTTAATGAAAAATGCAAGGACTAAGGCAAGACCAGCGATAAAGACACTTACATAGAACGCATCATTTATCCCTTCAAGCATAGCTTTCATTTGGATGTCGTGTTGCATTTTTAATTTCATAGCCTCAGTAATCGCTGTTGTCGGTGGATTGCTGAGCATTTTGGCCTTGGCTGCTGCAACAAGTTCCGTTGCATGTGTTTTCGCACGGGTTGTCATTACTGTTACCAATAAAGCCGTACCAATGGCACCTGAAACTTGTTGCATCGTATTATTCATCGCTGTACCATGTGGATAAAATCTTGCCGGCAACTGGTTTAAACCATTGGTTGTAACCGGCATATTCACCATTGACATACCAAACATACGCAAAGTGTATAAAAATATTAAGTGTTTATAAGACATATCAAGAGTTAAATTACTAAGAAGATAACTTGTGATCACTGTAATCGATAAACCAATGATAGCCAGTAGACGTCCGCCAAACTTATCAAATAATTTACCAGTAATCGGCATCATAATAGCCATTACGATTGCTCCAGGTAACAACAATAATCCAGCATCTATCGGCGATATTCCTCGAATCGTTTGAACATAAATTGGCAAAAGAAGCATCCCTGAAAACATTGCCATGGTAACAACCATAGAAATCGCTGATGATAAAGCGAACATTGGATATTTGTAAATCCTAAAATTAAGCAGTGGTCGTTCTTGGTTTAAATTACGTAAAATAAATGTTACCAATGCAATAACACCAATTGCCAGGGTGCCGTATACCTTTGGACTATCCCATCCGTCTTTACCTGCAGAACTAAATCCGTATAATAATCCACCAAACCCTACGCTAGATAAGATAACAGATAAGAAATCAAGTTTGATATCCACTTTTCCTTTTTTATCTTTAAGTAAGAAAAAACCAATTAATACAACAACAATCGCGATTGGTGTAATAAAATGGAAAAGCATTCTCCAATCATAGTGTTCAATAATCCAGCCTGATAATGTCGGTCCAATAGCTGGTGCAAACATTAATACTAATCCAAATACGCCCATCGCCATACCACGTTTTTCAACTGGAAAACTTGTTAACATTACGTTCATTAATAAAGGCATCATAATGGCAGAACCAGCAGCCTGAGTCATCCGACCGGTTAATAATAACGGAAAGGCATGTGCAAATCCAGCTAAAACGGTCCCGAGTGTAAATAAAATCATCGCTGCTAAGAACAATTGACGAACAGAGAATTTTTGAATTAAAAATGCTGATAATGGAATAAGAATTCCATTTACTAACATAAATCCTGTTGTTAGCCATTGAACCGTCGAAGCTTCTATTTCTAAATCCTTCATAATGGAAGGTAGTGCGATATTTAGTAATGTGTTATTTAAGAATGCAATAAAGGCTCCAATCATTAAGATGGCAATAATTCCGTATGGAGGACGTTTAGCCTCAGCTTTTGATTGATCCATTGAATTTCCCCCTATAAACTTTTAGTTCAATTTTTTATACCCCTGTTTCACACTTACATAATAATATACTGTGAGTTCAATTTTTGCAATTAAAATAAACTACAAATTTATGGGTTTGTAAAGACACTCGAAATAATGTACTATATTTTATACAGTCAGTACAAATCCATACTAAGGTGATTATATGTACAATCGGAAACAAAATGTTATTCATTCTGCCCACCAATTATTTATTGAAAAGGGTTTCCAAGCGACATCTATTCAAGACATTTTAGATTATAGCGGTATTTCAAAGGGTACATTTTATAATTATTTTTCTTCAAAGAATGAATTATTAATCGCAATCTACAAATCCATTTACAAAAAGCTAGAGAAAGACAAAAATGACTTGCTTGTGGGTCAAGACCCGTCAGATATTGAGATTTTTATTAAACAGATTGAATTGCAAATGATAACAAATAGAAAAAATAAGTTAATTGCTTTATTTGAAGAGGTTATGGCCTCGAATGATAATGACCTAAAACAATTTATTATGCGTAGTCGATTAAATTCTCTTCACTGGTACTATAAGCGTTTGGTTGAAATCTTTGGCGAGGAAAAAAGACCTTATTTGTTAGATTGCGCCATAATGTTTCAAGGAATACTCCAAATAAATGTACATTACAATCGAATGGCGTATGAAACGGGTGAAAAAATCAGTCAAGTAGTACGTTATAGTGTTAGCCGTCTAGTGAAAATGGTGGAAGATGTAGTCGAATCCAATGATCAATTGCTTCAATCAGAACTGATTGAAAAGTGGCTTCCTGGCTGTCAAAAAAATGATAAGGGATTTAAAACTCAACTTCTTCAACACTCGGTTACATTAAGAAAAACGATTGCAAAGCATATTTCTAATGAAGCAGAACAGGCTAAATTTATTGA
Organism: Neobacillus sp. Soil_C_43; assembly: GCF_057656715.1. Taxonomy (NCBI): domain Bacteria; kingdom Bacillati; phylum Bacillota; class Bacilli; order Caryophanales; family Bacillaceae; genus Neobacillus; species Neobacillus sp. Soil_C_43. Next base: position 29,276 of record NZ_JBDGJV010000006.1, on the reverse strand, counting down.
ACTACTGGACTTTATTATTGATGAAATATTACATTCAGGTGTACCCCGCAAATTTATTATTGAAAGTGCCCTTTCATCATTGAAAGCAAACACTCACTTGGAAAAAGAACTCCAACCACTAGAACAGTTGGTTAATGATTATTTTAGCCAAATAGAGGATTGATACGAACGAAAACCCCTATTCTAAAAAGATTAGGGGTTTTAATGTGTTGTTTATGTATTAGTTCTTTTACTGAAAAAAAGCTTTCTGAATCTCCCAGATAAAGTAGTGTCTTGAGTATTGTCGTACCTCCACCACAGCATCCTCACCATTTTTGGTAAATATAAGGCCTGATCCCATTTTTTCTTGAAACGACCATCCTTTTGATTTCATAAAATTTTCCACAACTAAATAGCTGTCATTACTATTGCTTTCTGACAAGTAGCTGCTTCTTTTTTGCGTTTTCGAGAACTGAACATACTCTGTCTCAGAGAATTGCAGTTTTATGGCAGACACAAGGATAGGCAGTGGATTTCCTTCTTGAAAAAAGGCAGAACCAAATGCGCTCATTACCAAACCGGAACCCATGGCAAAAACAATCACTAAGGAAATGACTAAGATTTTCATCTTCCCCATCAGTTAACCTCCCGTTCAAACAATTCCTATAATATTTGACGGCAGGAGGTCTTTTTTTGTTTCAAAAGAAAACATTTCATTTTGATGACAATAGAACAAGAAACTAACTCCTTAGTTTTTGAGTTAGCCTCGGGTTATTAGATCATTCTTTCTGTAAAAACGAATTTGGCATTACTACCGCCACAACCTCACCACGAGCACAGAGAGTATCATTTGCATAAACCTCTGTTTCCACTTTAAATTTCTTCGGGTGAATTTCATGTACTGTACCAACCGCTTTTAATGGCACACCATGAGGAGTAGGCTTGATAAAATTCACGCTCAGTGAAGCTGTGACAAACCGCGGAGGTTCCGCCCCATTTCCTGGTTCATGACCGTTTTTACGATGAAGGGCCAATGATGCTGACCCAGTTCCATGACAATCAATTAACGAAGCAACTATTCCACCATAAACGAATCCTGGTAATGCTAGATGCCTTGACTCCGGGTTGAAGATTGTCACCGTCTGTTGTTCTTGCCAACAAGTACGAAAGTGGTGCCCCTCTTCATTTAATCTGCCACAACCATAGCACCAGGCAAAATCATCAGGATATTCATCTTGAATTGCTCTAACTAGTTTTTCTTCCACTGTTTCTCCCCCAAATCTTATAGTTTCTTCAATAAATCCCGATTTAACTCGCTTACCGTACGCTTTCCTGACAAGGCTAGGGTCAAGTCAAAATCTGCAATCAGGTTACGTAGTACCTGTTTCACTCCTTCTTCTCCAGCTAAAGCTAATCCATACATATAAGGTCGACCTACCAAAACCGCTTTGGCACCTAGCGCAATGGATTTAACAATGTCAGAGCCTCTTCTAATCCCACTGTCCATTAGTACAGGGATTTCATCTCTCACTACATCAACAATATCAGGTAATGCATCAATGGCCGGAATGGCTCCATCGACTTGTCTGCCGCCATGATTGCTGACAATAATTCCATCCACACCATGCTCTAATGCCAGCTTGGCATCTTCAGGATGTAAAATCCCTTTTAACAAAATAGGTAGAGTGGTGTGTCCTTTGATATATTCAATGTCTTTCCAAGTTAATGAAGGATTTCCGAATACTTGAGCCCAAAGCATGATGGCAGATTTTATATCCTCTTTTGGGGACTTCTCTAAGCGTGAACAAAAAACAGGATCTTCTAAATAGTTACCAATACCTTTTGCTTCTAAGAATGGCAAATATGCATGTTCAATATCTTTTTCACGCCATGCCATCATTGGGGTATCAAGTGTAATCACTATTGCACTATATCCCGCTGCCTCAGCTCTTTTTACCATACTTGCAGCAATTTCCCTGTCGCTACTCCAATACAGCTGAAACCATCTATCCCCTTCTCCCATTTCTGCAGAGATTTTTTCAAGACTATATGTAGAAGCAGTACTAGCCACGAGAGGCACACCCATGTCAGCCGCAGCCCGTGCAGTTGCTAGTTCGCCTTCAGGATGGACGATCGATTGAACTCCTATTGGTGCGAGCAATAAAGGATACTGAAGTTTTTTGACAAACAACTCGATACTTAGATCTCTTGATACGGTATCACATAACATGCGTGGGACGATATGCCACTTTTCAAATGACTTGTTATTGTTCCTTGCTGTTACTTCAGCACCAGCTGATGCGGCAACATAGTAATAGGGTTTTGCCTCAAGTTGCTCTTTAGCCTTAGCTTCTAACTCTTCATACGAAACCGGAACAATATTATTCTCTATTTCTTGATAAACTTTAAATTGCACTTGATTACCGAAACCCATCGTAGTTACCCCCTTTTATAGTAAGCGTTTCCAATAATATGATATCATTCAAAAAAATAAATGGTCAATAAATAGTCAAAAAATTAGGAAAACCCTACAGATGGTGAATTAGTTTTTATTTGACTTAATTTTCTAATAATATATGATAAATTTAGTAGCTCGAAAGAATGTTAGGAGGAGAATTGATGAAAAAACCAGTAGTGAAACGGTTAAACCGCTCAGAAGTACCCGAACATTTAACATGGAATCTGGATGACTTATTCCCCTCAGAGAAGTCATGGGAAGAAGAACTAATAACAATTGACCATGAAATCAACAAGTTTGATCAATATAAGGGAACTTTACATACAGGTGCAAAGGCATTATTAGATTGCCTATGTGCACAGGAACAGCTTTCCATGAAAATTACAAAGGCTGGGACATATGCGAACCTTAGACAATCCGCAGATGGAACTGACCCAGATAATCAGGAAAACTCAGCAAAATTTTCAGCATTACGAACGAAATGTATCGCTGCATTATCGTTCATTCATTCTGAAATTCTTGCCCTTGATGAAGGAATTGTCGAAAAATACATCCAAGCGGAGCCTGATTTCGAGGCCTTCCAAAAAAATTTAATGGAGATTCTAGAAACGAAAAAACATAGACTTTCTCCTGAAACAGAAGAAGCCCTCGCTGCTTTAGGTGAACTACAAGGAGCCCCCTATCAAATCTACCAAATGACAAAATTGGCGGATATGGATTTTTCTCCGATAAAAGATGAAAGTGGTCAAGAGTTGCCTGTTTCTTTTTCTTTATTTGAGAGCCGCTACGAATTCTCAGCAAATACAGAGGTTCGAAGAAAGGCCTATTACTCTTTTGTTGAAACTTTAAAAAAGTACACAAATACGATGGCTGCAACCTATGCTACAGAGGTAAAGAAGCAAGTCACTCTTGCACACTTACGGAATTACGAGTCCGTTACCCATATGTTACTAGAGCCCCAGCAGGTAACATTGGAGATGTATAATAATCAAATAGACATTATATATAAAGAACTTGCCCCACATATGAGGAGATTTGCCCAATTAAAACAAAAAGTTCTTGGTCTTCCGCAAATGCTTTTTTGTGATTTGAAAGCACCACTTGACCCAGACTTCGACCCAAAAACTACTTATGAAGAGGCGACCCAACTCATATTGGATTCTTTAAAAATAATGGGTCCTGAATATTCCGAAATCATGGAAAGAGGATTTAAGGAAAGATGGGTTGACTTAGCAGATAATGTTGGCAAATCCACAGGAGCTTTTTGCTCCAGCCCGTATGGGTCTCATCCATATATCCTTATTACTTGGCAGGATAATATGCGTGGATGCTTTACCTTAATACATGAATTTGGGCATGCAGGACATTTCTTTTTAGCCAATAAAAATCAACGAATCATGAATGTGCGCCCTTCCATGTATTTTGTAGAAGCACCATCAACTATGAACGAAATGCTATTAGGCCAGCATTTACTCCATAAATATAAAGATAAACAAATGCGCCGTTGGGTTGTTCTTCAACTGCTAGGAACCTATTATCATAATTTTGTCACCCATTTACTTGAAGCGGAATATCAACGTAGAATATACACTCTTGCTGAAGATGGAAAAGCACTAACAGCTAAAATATTAACAGAAGTAACCAAATCCGTTCTTACCGAGTTTTGGGGAGATACGGTTGTAATAGATGAAGGAGCAAGCTTAACTTGGATGCGCCAACCACACTATTACATGGGATTATATCCATACACCTATTCTGCAGGGTTAACTGCATCAACAGCTGTCGCACAAATGATTCAAGAAGAAGGCCAGCCTGCCGTAGATAGATGGTTAGATGTACTTCGTGCAGGTGGAACAATGGAGCCACTTGAGTTGTTGAGACATGCCGGAATTGATATGTCTACGACAGAACCTATCAGTAGAGCTGTGGCTTTTGTAGGTTCATTGATAGATGAATTAGAAGATTCATTTAAGTAATTAGTAAAGAAGAGGTTGCCTCCATTGCAACCTCTTCTTGTTTCCTTTTAACTCTTTATCTTTAGATTGCTTCGATAAAGTAGAATTTTTTCCAAAACAATTTCAACAAACCGTATGCAGCGGCTCATGTCTTTCTGTTGAAGTGAAACCTCAATTTTAAGTGTAACAGCTAAATGAGTGTGATAATAAAGCATGCTTTTAAATTCATCAACAGCCCCACAAAAATTTGGATAGCCACTGTCCCCTGTCCCGACAACTGCAGTAACTATATTCTTCACGTCTTGCGTTTCAAAAGCACGAAAAAGGTCCATCATTTCATGTGGTATATTTCCGTTTCCCCATGTATAGGTTCCAATCACAATAGCTTCATAGTTTTTTAAAACATTGAATTGAAATTGCTCAATTCTAAAAAGATTAACAACAACATTCTTCTTAATGAATAGCTCTTGAATCAAATGAACTAATTCTTCTGTATTCCCAGTTTTAGAAGAATACACGATAGCTATTTTCATAATTCATCAAATCCATTGGATTGTGTAACCTTTGAATAAGTCCTTGATTTTTGTTCAAAAAAATCAGACTTCGTTTCATTCATCATTTCATCGCTGAACACATGAATCCACGGCATTGGATTACTTCTGTCCTCGTAGAGATTTTGCAAACCAAGCTGACGTAACCGTTTATTAGCAAGATATTCGGTGTACTCCTCATACTCATTCAAATCAATGCCATCTATCTCTCGGAAAATCACTCGTGCCCATTCTTTTTCTAGCTCAACAGCTTGTCCAACTGTATGATAAATATAATCAATGTTTGCCTCATTATTTAATTTAGGATTTTCTGTTAAAAGAATCCGTAAAAACTGAGCCATAAAATAAGCATGTTGCATTTCATCACGTTGAATATAGCTAATCATTGTGCTTGTTTTTAACATTTTTTGCTGTCCGGCAAGATAATAGAAAAAAGCGAAGCCTGCATAAAAATATATACCTTCCAGATTGATAGAATTTACACCTAATTGAAATAGATTTTGTGGAGTAGGATTTTCTCGAAAACTTTCATACGAATTTAATATGAGTTGGTTTCTTTTTTGTACGATTGGATCACTTTTCGCTTGATTGAATCGGTCATTTTGCTCACTTAAAGGTACAAGAGAACTTAGAATATAGGAATATGATTCGTTATGTACCGCCTCCTGCTGAGCAATCACCGCAAATATGGCTTTCATACTTGAATCTGACACATAATCCATCACCTGGCACATCGTTGGTGTTTGCAGGCTGTCCAATGAGGCCAGTTGGGTATTAATGCGCAAAAATACATCTTTCTCTGGTAAGCTAAGTTGGTCCCACTGCTTAATATCATCTTGCATATTAATTTCTTGTGCTTTCCAAAAATTTGATAATAATGTTTGATACAAATCGTACATTTGTGGGTAAGCGATATCATTCCAGTTAAGCAATCCTGAAGACTGCCCATTAATTATTCCTGTCGTTTTATTCGGAAACTTCGGATTTAGTAGTTTAATTTTTATTAAAGGTGAATGAATGTCCATTGAGTTCTCCTCCCATTAACTATGGCACGCCTCGCAATCTTCTATTTCAGATTGTGTGGTGCTTCTTACATAATAAGTTGTCTTCAGCCCCTGCTTCCAAGATGCCAAATGAAGATTTAATAAATCTTTCGCTTTTATGTCATGTCGAACATACAGGTTGAAACTAATTGCCTGATCAATATGACGTCCACGAGCAGCATTCTGTTTAATACTCCAAACTTGATCAATTTCATGCCTTACACGACGATAATAATTGTAAGTGTGATGGTTTAGGTCAGGTGCTGTCACTTTAAATTTAAAATTTTTCTTCTCTTCAGCGTATTCAACTGAATAGATGGGATCAATTCCATCTGTTGAACCACCAATTTTTGCTGTTGAAGAGTTTGGTGCAATAGCCATAAGCCACCCATTTCGTAGTCCATGAATAGCTACCTTCCTCTTTAAATCATTCCACCTATCAGTCTGGTAATTTCTACGTGTAAAATAGTCACCAGTCTGCCACTCAGAACCACTAAACTGACTATACGATCCTTTCTCCATTGCTAGTTCCATTGAAGACCGAATGGTGTAAAAAGCAATATCTTCATATAATACATCTGCAAAATGAACGGCAGCATCAGATTCCCAGTGAATTCCCTTAAGTGCGAGAAGATGGTGCCACCCATAAGTACCAAGTCCAACAGCTCTAAACTTTTTATTCGTCAATTGCGCCTGCCGCACTGAGATTGTATTTAAGTCAATGACATTGTCTAACATTCTTACCTGGATCCGTATTAGTCGTTCTAAGACATTCGCTGGTACAGCTTTTGCAAGATTAACAGAGGATAAATTACAAACAACAAAATCACCTGGTTTACGTACCATTACGATGTTTCCCTCTTCGTCATGAAATTCGTTAACGATCGTTGTAGGTGACATATTTTGCGTAATTTCGGTACATAAGTTACTGCAATAGATTGAAGTACGACCCTTGCCTAAAAGATGTTTATTCGGATTTTTCCTGTTCACTTCATCTCGGTAAAACATGTATGGAGTTCCAGTTTCTAGTTGTGAAACCATAATTCGTGCCATAATATCCATAGCTCGATATGTTTTACGTGGAAGAAGTGGGTTACTTACCGCCTCCTCATATTTCTCGGTAAAATATTTATGGTCACTTTCATCATAAAAATCTTCCAATCCAAGAAGATTACCATTTTCATCTTTCCAGCCCATGATCTGTTTTACCTGATGGGGACAAAACGTATGCCATTCTCCAATACTTCTACCGTTATCATCTTTTTCTTCAAGTTTTTTCATAAATAAGTCCGGAATAGAAACCCCGGTAAAAATATCATGGGCTTTCCGACGCTCATCTCCATTATTTGTTTTTAAGTCAAGGAATCCATTCATAATATCTTTATGAAATATATCCAAATATACAGCGATGGCTCCCTGCCGCTGACCTAATTGGTCAACACTTACAGCAGTATCATTTACTAACTTGATCCATGGGACAACACCGGAAGAGTTTCCTCTAAATTTCTTAATATCGGAACCTAAAGCACGAACCTTACCATAATAGAGTCCAATTCCCCCACCATCTTTACTCAACCTGGCAATATCCCAATTATTTAAATAAATGCTATCGAGGGAATCATCGACTGTGTCAATAAAACATGAGGAAAGCTGACCAAAGCTTTTTCCTGCATTTGCTAATGTAGGGGTTGCGACCGTCATATATAAGTTGCTTAAAGCCCAATATGTCTCTTTTACTAGACTTAAGCGAATGGACTTCTTTTCATACTTCATAAGCGTCATAGCAATAATCATGAAACGCTCTTGAGGAAGTTCATAGACGTTCCGTTCATGATCACGTGCAAGGTAACGATCTGCAAATAGGAATAATCCTATGTAATTAAACAAGTGGTCCTGATCTTGACTAATTTCTTTTGCTATACTATGTATTTCATCTTTACTATATAGGGTTAGTAAGTCACTAGAATAGATTCCTAAATCCGTTAGTATTTTAATGAGCTCATAAAATTTTCCATATTTTTTTGTGAATTCATATCCCCGATTTTTTGCTGCCTCACAATATAATTCATGCAAATACAAGCTAGCAGCCATGAATGTCCAATCGGGTTGATCTAGTGCTATTTGGTTAACTGCATAGAATAGTGCTTGCTTATTAACGTCTGTGTCTGTTCCTCCCAACTGATTTATATGCTTTTTAAAATCAGAAGCATCAATGTTAAATTTCTGTTCAGCTTGATTAATAGATTCCAAAACAGAATCAAGCTCTTCTTGTACCTTAATGGCCATAATTTTTCCCCCAAATTAAAAAAATCCGCTCAAGGTGAACTGAGCGGATGAAACGATAACAGTAGAGAAGACGAAAAAATTTCTGGTGTCTCCTGTCGCCACCGTTTCATCTTCTCAATCCCCGAAGAAGTTGAAACATCTTAAGAAAGACAGGTCTCCTGACTTATGCTTCTCCCTACTATGAGCCCTTCCCGTATAAGCGCCTAATCAATTAAACTCTCTTATACAGTGGTTTTCCCATTTCGTCAGCATTTACAGTTGCGGGGGCAGTTCTGGTATTTCACCAGATTCCCTATTAAGCCTAACGGCATCTTTCCTCAAGGCAAACACAATATATAGTTTTTTATCACAAAGACATAACAACATCTTGTATAAAGCGGTTAAAATAAATACTAATGTATATTCCATAAAATATCAAGCATCTTTTTCTTTATCATTCATCTAGTTGATAAAGATTCTTTTCCAGTTCTCTTCTAATCTCTTGAGGTATTGTTTCAGATTGTTGTGTTTTGAGATTAAAATTTACATAAGTGGCTGTTCCTTTTACACAAATTCTTCCTTCCTGATGGATTTCCTCATAAAGCTGTAAACTGGAATTTCCTATCCTATTAATCCATGTAAAAACTTCTACATCCTTTCCAAAATATATTTGTTTTAAATAATCCACGTTCATATTGAGAATAATCATTTTCCAATTTTCAAAGGAAGAGTCAGGGGTAAATAATTTGAAAATTTCGTTTCTAGCGGCCTCAAACCAAATTGGTATGGTTGTATTATTAATATGACCCACCCCATCCGTTTCAGAAACACGAGGTTCAATGACTTTTTTATACATAAAGGCTTCCCCCTTCTCCATTAGTTAATTATCTTGTTATATCTCCTTCATAAGCCTTGACGTAAATTTGTTGAATTGCTTCAATAGTAAACTCTTTTGGGCTCCTATTTAATAGCCTTTTCTGTTTAATCCCATTCTCAGCCAACCGTTTGATATCCTTCCGTTGGATGTTATACGCACTTAGTGTTGTAGGCAGACCGACATCTTGCACCAAGTCTAGTAAGCAATGAACCACTTCCTGCGCGATTTCCTTTCCACTTTTCCCCTTGCTCGTTATCGAAAATAGGTCGGCGACTGCCATGATTTTTTCCAAACAAGCCGGCCATATATAATCATAGACGTAAGGCAATAAAACAGCATTTGATTCCCCATGAGGTATTTTATATAAGCCACCAAGGGGGTAAGCTAGACCATGAACCCCTGCCACACCTGCATTAAAAAAACTTAATCCCGCCAATAAACTGGCTAATGACATTTGTTCTCTTGCTGGCCGATCTTGACCGTTCTCTACTGCCGTACGAATACTACCAATTATCTTTCTCATTGCTTCTAGTGCTAAAATATCAGTTAGTGGAGTGGCGTTTTTTGAAGTATAAGCCTCTAAGGCGTGTGTGAAGGCATCAATGCCACTTGCAGCTGTTACTCTTGGTGGTAATGTGTAAGTTAACGATGAATCGACAATTGCATAATCAGCCAACAAATATTCGTGAGTAATAACATCTTTTGTTTCCTCTAAAGAAAAAACAGCGATATCTGTAACCTCTGCACCCGTTCCAGATGTCGTCGGAATTAAAATCTTTTGCAGCCCCTTTTTTGAAAACTTTTTCGTTCCGCTTAAATTTAAATAGTCCTCTATCCATCCTTCATTTTCTACAAGGACGGCAGCAGCCTTTGCTAAATCAAGCGCACTCCCTCCACCTACACCAATAACTAAACAAGGATTGTATTTTCTAATTTTAGTCACCACTTGATTCCCTACCTCTATAGAAGGCTCCGGCACAACATTAATATCTAATTGAATTCCAATATTTAGCTCTTCAATGATGCTGAGAATGGGTTGAATCACACCTAATTCCTTTACAATTGGGTCAGATAATAAATACACTCTTTTAGCTTGTAAATCCTTTAATATATCTTTTAAGTTTGTTAACGATCCTGCCCCATGGTAAATTTTCTTTGGTGAAATAAATTGCTCCATGTTTCTCACTTCCCCTATTAATTAATGAAATTGTTTATATAGATTATTCTAAATCTTCTATCTATTTAAATCAAAGGTCAACTAATGAAAAAGGACGGCTCTAAACAGAAGAGCCATCCTTTTTTGTATTATTGTACCCTCTGTATCCTATTTTGAAGTGGATAGGAAAACGATTTTGGCTGTGCGGTAATGTAATTAACAAGCGCATCTAAATCAACCGGACCAATTTCTTTATTTTGGGCTTTAGTGAATTCAGTAAAACCATCTCCCCCACCCGATAAGAAGATATTTGCTGTTACCGTATACGACTTAGCGGAATCAAGTTCTGTACCGTCCGAAAGCTTGACACTCACTATCCTGTTTCCAACAGGTTTATTAGGGTCCCAAGTATATGTTAAACCAGAAATTTGTAGGATCGCAGTTCTTGTACCCCACTGCTGGTTAAGCAAGTCACGAATTTGCTGCCCGGTCATTGTCATTTTTACCAATTCATTATTAAAAGGCTGTACCGTATATACCTCACCCCAGGTAATATCACCCGGATCAATATCAGCTCGTATACCTCCAGGGTTCATAAAGGCGATATCTGTATTCATCGCTTTTCTTTGTGCATCGGCAATGAAATCCCCAAGAACAGATTCACCATTTTCATTTTGCTTTGCTGTTAAGTTATCAGATGTAGATCCAACTATCCGTTTAACAATTGGCTCTACCTTCGCTTCATAGCCTTCAAGTATTTTCTTAATTTCAGGATCTGGCTCTATCCCTTCTTGAAAGGTTGTTACAATCTCTGCCCGCTTGGAAACAATATCCTTCGTTTTCGGATCAATTTCAATATCAACGTCTGAAAAAGCCGTCCCATAAGAATACGACTGAACTACCAGTTTATTATCAATTGTAGCATTCATATAGGCATGATTATGACCACCAAAAATAATATCTACTTCGTCGTCCACTCGATTGGCGATATCAACAAGCTGACCTGTAGGATTTTCTCCATTTGGGCCAGATGTACCTGGATTATGGGCCAGAACAACAATCGATTTTACTCCTTGTTTTTTTAATTCAGCTACATTGCGGTTAATCGCTTCTATCTCATCGGTGAATTTTAAGCCCGCTACACCACTTGGTACAACGACAGTTGGTGTCTCAGTTGTTACCACCCCAATGAAACCAATTGGCATTCCATTTACCTTGATCACGTGATAGGGAGGTAAAATAGGTTTTCCTGTTTTCTCATTGATTACATTAGCTACTATCCATGGAAATGTAGAACCAGCAAAATCCCCTGTTTTTGGATGGGAGCCGCCATTTATTAAACGAAGGAGTTCATTTAAACCTTCATCAAATTCGTGATTTCCAACAGTACCTATATCAAATCCAAGTTTATTCAATACCTTAATAGTCGGTTCATCCTGTAATAGTGCCGATACTGGTGGACTTGCGCCAACCATATCTCCATCCTGAACAAGAAGTGTGTTTTTATTCTCCGCTTCTCTTTGTTTTAGATAAGCAGCTAAATAGTCAATACGCCCTGCAGGCTTTCCATTTACTTTACGAGTAACATTTAACTGACCATGTAAATCATTGATTCCTAAAAGTTGAACTTGAACAAGCCGGGTGTCCGCTGCAGGTGGCTTTGCCTTTATAGGATTTTTGGCTTCAGGACGATCAGATTGATGTCCATGATATTCTTCGGATAGGCCTTGATCCCCTTGAGGATTTTGCCTTGCCACTTGAAGTACATCATTTTTTGTTTTGTTTGCACTATAATGATTCTGATCGTCTACTACTCGTGAAAAAGCTTGATTCTGTCCTGTCCATCCAAATAGGGCAAGCATTACTGAGTACATGAATATCCTATAATACGATTTCATATATTACCTCCTATTTTTTACTAAATGAGCCAAATGTATTTTTTGCTTGAAAAAGGTTGAATATGCATTTACTCAATAAATTCGGTCGTCATAAAAACCACGTATAAGTATATACGTGGTCTCCTAGTGGGTCATTGCTATCCCATTCAAACATTAAGCTTGGGCAAAATCAATAATATATTTTTCTATCTTTCTAGCATCCTCGGGATGAAACATATGCGATGAATTTTCATACCAAACCATATCTTTTCCAAGTGGTGCCTCTAGATTATTAAAAAAGGTTTCCACCGGTTTTCCTTCTACATGAGCATCTTTTGTACCATGTAAAAATGCAATTCGAGTTTCTACTTTTTTTAGTTGATTTAAATTTATTTTTGCAAAATCCTCGATTAATTCTTGGGTGTATGTAAGATTATAGGCACTATAAAAGGAATGGAAAATATCCATTAAGGAATACTCAGAACTAGTAAAAAATTGTTTTAACCCTCCAATCATACCAGGATGTTTTACCGTTTCACTTTTATATACCATAGAATTATATTTAATTAGCGGTCGGCGAAATTCGGTCCATTGTTTTACTTTAAGATAGGGAGGTTGTCCTAATTCATACAATTTCTTCAAAGTCTTTTGATCATTGGCTTGTTTTGCTTTATTTACAACCCAGTCATAACAGAGTTTATCATTATTTGTCCAATTTAAAATTTGTGAAATACCAAAATAGGCATGAAGTTTTTCCGGATATCTTAAGGCCATATTTAATCCAATAATGGACCCCCATGAATGTGCGGCCAAATATATCTTTTCTTGGTTAAAGCGGCTTCTGAGTACATCTACTAATTCATTGCAATCAGTAATGTATTGCTCGACTCTCATAGATTCAGCCGGTGTATTCTTATCATAAGATTTTCCTGCACCTCGTTGATCATAAAACACAACAACAAAGTGTTTAACGAGTTCTTTAGTTGTAGTAGACACGGCATAATCTTGACCTCGAGAGACTACACCTGGAACAGGCATACACGGTCCTCCATGAATAAAAAGCAGAACTGGTTTTGAAGGATTTTCTGCCTGAATTAGTACGGTCTGTTCCACTCCTCCCAATCTTATTTTCTCAACAGAATCCATCCCCGAAGTTGCGATCCTGAACTCTCTTTTTTTAAAAAGTAACACCATTATTTACCACCTCTCTTTAATGCTATTATACAATAAAAGGTGACAAGCAAACGCTGTGCTTGTCACCTTTTGTGTTCTTTTTTATCTTTTTGCTATGAGGTTTTGATAAGCAGCTGATGTTCTTACTTCCACAGTTAAGGTTCCATTTCCATAAATTGCTTTTATTAAAAATGGATATCCCGTTGTATTCTTAAATTGAAAATCTGGGCCACCATATGACACTGTCGCATCACGACCGGCAGGAACATAACCAACTGATAATGAGTGGTGATGCTTTTCTACATAGGTTACTGCTAATAAATCCACCGCATTAAATAACGTGGAAGAAGTCTGGCAAATTCCTCCACCAATCCCATCTACCATTTTTTTATTTACAATTTCTTTTGCCTTTTGATACCCGTGTGCAGTGTCACTAGGTCCAACCGTAGTATTAAAGGAAAAAATATCATCGGATCCAACAATGATATTGTTGATAGCTTGTGCTGATAACTCGATATTCTTTGAACGCCCCACCACTCCGCTATTAAATCTTGTAGTAAATTTTCCTATTATTACTTCTCCTAAATGAGCGATTTCCTCAGGCTTATAGCCACTTTCAGTAACGTACAAGGGCAGTTCAATGTCTCCACCAATAAGAGATGCGGCCATAACCTTTTCTACTAATTCCGATTCCTCTAATATCACTTTCGGTTTTCCCTTAATGATTTGCCCATTTGCATCAATTTTATCGAGTACCATTCGCTGGTCATACCCCGTTGTTGTTTCAGTTCCTCTCGCCAAATCTTTTGCCCATTTTTCAATTTCCTTCTTGTAGGTCTCTTTGTTGGTTTCAAACCCCATATCTTTCGGTATAAAGCTCTTAATAATTGTTTTGGTATTCGGGTCAATGACATTAACAACAATTTGCTTAGGTTCCTCTACCTTCGGTGGTTCTTCTTTCGGCTGTTTTTCAGATTGCTTTTGAGGTTGTATTACCTTTTTCTCCCGTGAAATTTCTTTTGTTGTTCCCTCTGTACACCCCGTCAATCCTATTAGACTACTAATGACAAAAATTGAAATAGCCCAATTTCGTTTGCTCATTGCCCCAACTACTCCTCTTATTAGTTATTCAGTGGTGTTCTAATCCCAATTTATTGATCACTATGGAATTCAATCCCATTCACCCATTTTATTCGTCAAGGCATGTCATTATTACTGTGGCTATATCGACACAAACCGATTGCTTTTCCGTCACCCATGATAAAGTATGGTATAATAAGAATAGAAGGGATTAGAATGAGTGTTGTTATACAAGAAGGTTTATAACTCCACCACCATTCTTAATTCATTGAGATAGAAAAATAATTGGAAAAAAGGTGCTATACATGGACGGTTCGATTGAAACGGTTTATTTCTTAGAAAATCCTGAGAGGAATATGATTAAATTTGCAACTGGGAAACAGCTACGTTATGAGGATGTAATAAAAGAGGTTTTTGGGGTTGCGAGTATCAATGATTTACACATGATGATTCAGTTTAATAAAGGTTTTCAAACAAGTATTTGTAATTGTCATGGAATCAGTGAGAAAAGTATTACTTTAGATCGAATCATTCGGATTGCATCTAAAACAGATTTACTTCGTTTCAAGCAACTAATATTGGAGCAAATGACCACTGGAGAAGAAGAGTCAAACATAAACCCTTCTACGTGTCCCTTCGATCATAGAATAAAGCTTCAAGAAGGCATATTCCAATGGGATGATACTAATTTTTCTTATAATGCCGTAAAACCTGGTGCCTAACCTTTGTGATTGTAATAACCACAAAGGCTAGGTGCCTTTTTTGAATCCATAAGTGTGGAAAATTTTCCCTGTAATAAAAAAATCCTCGCATCAATTTGATGGAAGGATTTTGTCTGTATTATTTTCTTTTTTTCTTGGTTTGCTTGTTGGTCATTTTACCTAATAAGAATGCACCTGCTGCTACACCAATAATTGTATTTGTTTTTTTGTTAAACACTTGTTTAGCAACAAGATTTAAGTTTTGTGGCCGTTCAGCTAGGCGTCTCATGAAATATCCATACCAGTCATTACCAAAAGGAACATATGTGCAGAAATTGAATCCTTCACTTGCCAACTTTAATTGAAGCTCTTTTCTAAATCCATATAACATTTGGAACTCGTACTTGTCATTTGGGATATTGTTCTTTTTAACAAAATCCTTTAAGTAGTTTATTATTCTATGGTCATGAGTAGCAATTGATGTAAATTTACCATTTAATAAATGCCATTCAGATATTTTAATAAAATTAGCATCAATATCATTTTTATCTTGGTAAGCGATTTCTGGTGATTCTTTATACGCACCTTTTACAATTCGGATGCGATAATTTTTATATTTTTCAATATACTCTTGCGCCTGATGGAAATAGGACTGAATAACTGTTCCAACGTTCTCGTACTCTAAAGAAAGATCGTCAAGTAAATCAAATGTAGGACTTAAATGACTATAATCCTCCATATCTATATTTACAAAGATACCATAACGGTTTGCTAGATCAACAATTTCTCTTAAGTTATTTAAACAGAAAGAATATTCAATATCTAAGCCCAATTGAGTAGGTTTTAAAGAAATATGCGCATCTACTTTATGCTCATGAATCGCTTCAATTACATTAAGGATTTGTTCTTTTGCAGCATTGGCCTCTTCTTCTTTAAAAACGAACTCTCCTAAATTATCCACTGTACAAGAAATTCCGTGTGAATTCAGCTCTTTTATACTTTTAATAACTTCTTCAATATTCGTTCCTGCAACGACACTTTGTGCCCCCATTTTTAAACCATATTTTTTAGCAGCACTATTTAGAAATTGGTTTTGAGACAAACTCATAAAAATATCTTTCAACATAGCGATTACTCCTTGCAGTGATTTTTATATCATCATTATAGCATACGCTTTCAATAAAATTTATTTTGCGAATATTCCAACTTAATGTCGAAAAAATCGGTTGGGTTTTTGTTCAATTTTCATGCCCTATGACTAATTTATGATATCCGACAAGGAAAGCTCATCTCTATAAAAGAAATGAGCTCACTATTATTATTTTCAACTTCTATTACTCTTCTGTTTGTACCCAAAATAAAGCTATCTATTCCTTCTATTCCGATTTCGTAAAAATGTTGGAATATCGAGTGAATCGTCAGACTCATGAACTTGATGATGACTATAATCATTTTTCGATTCTTCCTGTTCCTTCAACTGTCGACTGTTATCAAGAATCGATTCCTCACGTACATATGGTTCCTGTTTAGGTTGAAGGGTTCCAAACTGTGGTCTAGACTTCTCTTCCCTTGAAGAAGCAGATGACACATTTTTGTGTAAAGGTTGTTCATTTGAAAAGCCTGTCGCTATCACCGTTATCATGATTTCATTTTTAAAATTTTCATTAATAATTGAACCAAAAATCATGTTTAATTCATGGTCTGCTGCAGAAGCAACAAGGTCTGCAGCCTCTTGAACTTCATACAAACTTAAATCGGTTCCTCCGGTAATATTCATTAATATCCCTTGAGCACCATTGATTGAAGTCTCGAGTAATGGGCTAGAAATTGCCTTTTTGGCCGCTTCCACCGCACGTCCATCGCCCTTTGCTACTCCAATCCCCATTAGAGCTGTACCTTGATTAGACATGATCGTTTTTACGTCAGCAAAATCAAGATTGATTAATCCAGGAACTGCAATCAAATCGGAAATCCCTTGTACACCTTGGCGTAGAACATTATCTGCTTCTCGGAAGGCTTGGATCATCGGTGTTTTTTTATCTACAATTTGTAATAGACGATCATTTGGAATAATGATAAGAGTGTCAACCGCTTTCCTCATTAAATCGATTCCACTTTGAGCGTTTGATGCACGTTTTTTTCCTTCAAATCCAAACGGACGTGTAACTACTCCAATAGTTAGTGCCCCAAGTTCACGGGAAATTTGGGCAATTGCAGGAGCCGCACCTGTTCCAGTTCCTCCGCCCATACCGGCTGTTACAAAGACCATATCTGCACCCTTTAACACCTCTTGCAGTTGACTCCTGCTTTCCTCCACTGCTTTCCTACCTACTTCTGGATTTGCACCTGCTCCTAATCCTCTTGTCAATGTAGCACCAATTTGCATCCTAATCTCTGCTTTTGATAGATTGAGAGCTTGTGCGTCAGTATTAACTGCTATAAATTCCACACCTTGAATTCCTGCCTCAATCATTCGATTAACGGCATTGTTTCCTCCTCCACCAACACCTATTACTTTAATTCTAGCTACCTGATCTATATCCATATTAAAATCCCACATTAATAATTCCTCCTACTCGGCTACTACATTGCCACATTATTCAAAAAATTCATCATAGACTTTGTTACTATGTATTTTGTAGAATTCTATTCTACTTATTGTTATTTTAGCAAACTATACTGGTATTTTATATAGTGAGAAAGTTGCCCTATCAGAAATAGTTTTACACTTTATCTTTCCTACTATTCTACTAAACTTTGGTAAAGGTTCCAACAGGAAATGTCGAAATTTGGACAATTAGTCATATTGAACGGTAAGTAATAAGAATTTTAAATATATTTAATAGCAAATAAGCCCTCAAATTAATTGAGGGCTTTACCTATTTTTATACCAATCTTAAAAGTATTAACATCCTTCTTTATTTTCCTGTTTGTCGCATTTTTTCGCTTTTTTGGAAGAATTGAAGACCCAACAATATTCCAAATGAAACTAGTCCAATGATGTCACTAATCTTTTCTGGATAAATAAGACACAATCCAGCAATTAAAGCTACTATCCTTTCAATCCAAAACATTTTTCTCATCCAGTACCCAATTACTCCAGCACTTATGGCAAACATCCCAATAAATGCTGTAAATACCACCCAAATAAGATACGTCCATGTTGTATCAATCATTAACAATTCCGGTGATAAAACAAACATATAAGGAATGATAAAAGCTGAAATAGCCAGTTTTGACGATTCAACACCAGTTTTAAACGGCTCACCTCCTGAAATGGCTGCTGCAGCAAATGCAGCTAAGGCAACAGGAGGGGTTATATCTGCCACGATACCAAAGTAAAACACAAATAAATGAGCAGATAAATCAGGTACTCCTAATAAGATAATAGCTGGTGCTGCAATCGTTGATGTAATCACATAATTTGCTGTCGTTGGAGATCCCATTCCCAAGATAAGCGCTGCAATCATTGTTAAAAATAATGTTGGCAATAATGCGCCTCCCGCTAAATCTAGCAAACCGTTTGCCATTTTTAAGCCTAACCCCGTTTTTGTCACCACTCCAACAATAATCCCTGCGGCGGCAGTGGCTGCAGCAACTCCCAGTGCGGACCGCGCTCCATCTACCAATGCATCAACTGTTCCTTTAAAACCAATCCTAGTATCTTTTCTGAACGCACTTACCAAAACAGTTATTACAATTGACCATAAGGCTGAGCGGATCACACTCATACCAGACATTAAGAGTATGATAATTGCGATAATTGGTAGCAGCAAATACAGCTTTTTAAGCACTTCTTTCCGATTTGGCATTTCTTCCTTTGTTAACCCTCTTAGCCCAATTCGCTTCGCTTCTAAATGTGTCATAATCCATATACCGGTAAAATATAGTATCGCTGGAATTGCTGCAGCCTTTGCAATATCCCAATAGCTTATTCCACCACCGATGAATTCAACCATTAGGAAGGCAGCAGCACCCATTACTGGTGGCATTAATTGGCCACCTGTTGAAGATGAGGCTTCCACTGCACCGGCAAATTCCTTCTTGTAGCCAAGATTTTTCATCATAGGTATAGTGAAGGCGCCTGAGGTAACCACATTTGCAACAGAACTTCCACTAATCGTCCCCTGTAAAGCGCTAGAGAAAACAGCTACTTTCGCTGGGCCACCAACGCTCCTGCCAGCAATCGCAATGGAAAGGTCATTAAAATATTCACCAACCCCTGTTTTTATTAAAAAAGAACCGAAAAGGAGGAAAAGAAAAATAAAAGTGGAAGAAACGGCAATTGGAGTGCCTAATATTCCTTCAGTGGTAAAAAACATTGTTTGGACTAATCGTTCGAGATCCAGGCCTCGGTGGGCAATGAATCCTGGCATGTAAGGGCCGAAAATAGCATACCCCATAAAAATTACAGCAATAATTGTAATTGGCAAGCCAACCGCACGACGCGTTGCTTCTAATACTAATAAAATTGCAACAAGTCCAACATAAAAATCAAGATTGGTTACATTTCCTGCGCGTAGAACCAAATCATCCATCATCAATGGCCAATAAATACCGACGATAACAGAAAATATGGCCAATATTAAATCATACCAAACTACACGGTGTTCCTTGCCTCTATTTTTTCTACGAGCTGGAAAAAGTAAAAAAATAAGTGCAAGGGCGAATCCTAAATGGATAGATCGTTGAAGTTGAGCGGTTAACACTCCGAATATGCCAGTATAGAGATGAAATAGGGAAAATGCTAATAAACCCAAAAAGGCAATCCAGCCAAATACACCCGTCAACTTCCTAGTTCCAGCTTCTGGATCATACTTCTCCATCAATTCCTGCTGTTTTTCTTCAGAAAGTGCTTCTTCAAAGTGACTCAAGGATATTCACTCCTTTCCATTGCTGAAAAAAGGTTATCTTTCGTACCTCTACTTTGACAGAAGTACCAGGTTTTATGGTTCGGGATAGAGGATATTCGTTGCTTTGAAAAATCACCCGATGATTAGCCCGAACCTGGCCAATTCGTAAATAAAAATAAGGAAAGACTCGTTTCATATTTTTGATGTAATATTTTCCATTTTGTTGTTCAAATGTTTCACCTACCTCCGCATTAGAGGGCATACCAATCGAAAAATCCTCATACATCAGCTCATACTGTTGTATTTGCTGACTTGTTGTAATTTTGTAGCTTTCGACTACATCTGTTAAATGGATCGAGTGTGTGTATTTGATTTGGAACTCAGATTCACCTTTTAATGGAATATAAGCTAGCTTGGCATAGGAATGAAATGGTTGAAAAACAATCGCTAGCTTTAGTGGTATAAACACTAGGAGAGTAATAGCAATAAAAAAGCAGAATGCTAGCAAGATGATACTTAGTAATAACTTTTTCCGTCTCATATACACTCCTTTTTTTAAATTATGGAGAAAGTGAGACCGGCAAGCTACACTGCTGCCGGTCACACGCCAATACGAACAATATTATTAAGGTGCCTTAACACCCTTTTCATCAAAATATTTTTGTGCACCCGGATGAACGTCAATTCCTACGCCGTTTAGCGCATTTTCAACTTTTATTAACTTTCCTTTTGCATGTGTTACTTGGTCTAGATTTTCAAAGATGGCCTTCGTAATATCGTAGACTACTTTTTCAGAAAGATCACTTCTTACCACTAACATTGCTTGAACAGCGACAGTGGTTACCTTATCCTTTAAGCCATACGTACCCGCAGGCACTTCATCCTTTACATAATAAGGATACTTTTTGATAAGGGCATCAATTTTGTCTTGTTCAATCGGGATAATGACTACATCCTCAGTTGCCGAAAGTCCTTCAACAGCACCTGTTGGTATACCTGCTGTAACAAATGCTGCATCAATGGTACCATCTTGAATTCCTTGTGTGGATTCATCAAAGGATAGGTCTTGTTTCTTTACATCATTTAAGGTCATCCCGTGCACTTCAAGAATTTGTTCAGCATTCGCAGCAGTTCCAGATCCAGGAGCACCAATGGATACCTTTTTCCCTTTTAAATCTTCGACGGATTTAATCCCGGATTTCTTCGTTGTTACTAGTTGTATCGTTTCAGGGTATAGAGTAGCAATTGCTTTGACATTGTCTACCTTATTATCTTTAAACATCAACTTCCCTTGATTTGCATATGAAGCAATATCTGTTTGGGTAAATGCAATTTCGCCATCGCCCTTTTTAAGAGTTGTCATATTTTCCGCAGATGCTCCAGAGGTTTCCGCATTTGCTTCAATTCCTGTTGCATCCTTAATAATTTTTGCAAACGATCCACCTAGCGGATAATACGTACCCCCTGTACCGCCTGTAAGAATACTAATAAATTTTGGCTTTTCCTCTGTCTTTTTTCCTTTCCCCTCATCCTTATTGCCGCAAGCTGCAAGAATCAAAGACATGGTTAAAAGAAAGACCATCGTAAGAATAAACCTATTCTTTTTCAACTAAAAGTTCCCCCTTTATTAAATTACTTTCCCGTATCTATACTTATTAAAAAAAATGTACAAACTTGCCATTTATCACAAAGTTGGTACTTTAGCCCTATCAAAAAAATACTACCTTCTTTTTTTCAGAATATTCATATCCCTTTCTATGAGACCGGTTGACTCATACCACTTTCTATGTCAAGTTATAAATATAAAATATGTCTAAGAACAGGGGATCTCTTTCTGATGAAAAGAAAAATAATTGCCTATAACTTTGTATTAACAGAAGCTCTTGAACAACTTGATGATCGTTTCGAAGTGGAATGTTTTGACGGAATTAACCCCAAAACAGACTCTGCCTTTTTAGATGCACTAAAGCAGGCTGAAGGTATTGTTGGTCTAGCCCTTCCTGTTGACAAGGAACTACTTGAACATGCCCCGCTGTTAAAAATTGTTTCAAATAACTCTACTGGTTTTAATAATCTTTCTCTCGATGAGATGACAAAGCGTGGCGTAATGGGAACAAATACACCTGGTGTATTAGAAGATACAACAGCTGATGCAATATTCGGAATTCTCCTAGCAGCTGCTAGACGAATTGCTGAATTAGATTACTTCGTAAAAGCAGGGCATTGGACGGGGCATTTAACAACTGAACAATATGCCATTGATGTCCACCATAAAACATTGGGGATTATTGGAATGGGGAGAATCGGCTCAACAATAGCTAAACGAGGACATTTGGGATTTGATATGAAAATTTTGTATCATAATCGTAGCCGCAATATTGAAGCTGAGGAAAAATATGATGCTACATACTGTGACCTTGATACACTATTAAAGAAGTCAGATTTTGTTTGTTTGATGACCCCACTTACACCTGAGACTGAGAATTTAATAGGTGAACGTGAATTTAAGTTAATGAAGAATTCTTGTGTTTTTGTAAATGGTTCCCGTGGGAAAACTGTCGATGAATCTGCTCTTATTGAGGCACTGAGAAATAAAGAGATTTATGGTGCAGCATTGGATGTTTACCGAATAGAACCCATAAATGAAAACCATCCACTTCTTCAATTCCCTAATGTTGTCACAACTCCGCATATCGGATCATCTACCCTTGAAACCGAATTGAAAATGGCTAATTTAGCTGTAGAAAATTTACTAGCTGGCCTAACAGGAAAACGACCTAAAAATTTAGTAAATCCTGAAGCATTTAAAGGAGAATAATAAGTCAATATAATGCCGTCGCATACTAATTTTCATTTTTAGTATTCGATGGCTTTTTATGATTGGAAATTCCCCCAATAGTGATTACTTCATTATCTTTAGGAGAAAATAATAGTAATTTAGTAAATAATGGAGGTTCTTATGGAGGAAAATGTATATCCAAAAGACATTTCAAACGGGCCCCCCCGTTCTATATACATAAATCGTAATCTATGGTCTGGCATTCTATTTGGAATTGGAATAGTTGCTTTTATTGATGAAACGGTATTTCATCAATTGCTGCATTGGCACCATTTTTACGATAAATCAACAAAAGCAATCGGTCTAGTTTCAGATGGTTTTTTCCACGCGTTAAGTTGGTTTGCCACAGTGGGTGGATTGTTTATGTTGGCTGACTTTCGGCGAAGAAATGCATGGTTACCAATGAGGTGGTTGGGAGGAGTACTGCTCGGTGCTGGAGGGTTTCAATTTTATGATGGTACGATTCAGCATAAACTGATGCGACTTCACCAAATTCGTTATAATGTACAGATTTTGCCCTACGACATGGTTTGGCATATTACTTCTATCATTATGATTATTATAGGAATCGTTCTAGTCATCCGCAGCGCCAAAAGAATCCGACAAATGGAGGCTGCTAATTAATATGCATACCTATCATCACAATGACGAGCTTTTGGGGAACTTAACTCCCCAATTGTTATTAGTCATGCCGTTTGTTCTGTTATTAGTTTTCTACCTTGTATTAGTGGTCATAACCATTCACCTGCAAAAGCCATGGCCATTTTACCGTGTTTTTTTTTGGTTTGTAGGTGTTTCCTGCGCAATGGGGGCAGTTGCCGGACAAATCGCTGTTTATGGTCATATGTATTTCAAGGTACACATGATTGGTCATCTCCTTCTTGGGATGCTGGCTCCACTTCTAATGGTTCTAGCTGCCCCATTGACACTTATTTTCCGAACGCTAAATGTAAGAACAGCTCGCACCCTTTCTAAGATTTTAAGAACTACACCGATTCGATTTATTACTAACCCAATTGTTGCTTCCCTTCTCAATGTGGGAGGACTTTGGGTATTGTACACAAGCAGTCTATACAATACCACGCAACAAAGTATTTTGCTCCACGTGGTAGTACATTTTCATGTATTTCTCACTGGTTTTGCCTTTACCTCGGCATTTATCAATATAGATCCAACACCACACCGGACAAGCTTTGCCTATCGAGCCATGGTACTGGTATTGGCCTTAACCGGTCACAATGTCCTTTCTAAGTACATTTATGCTTATCCCCCGCAAGGGATTTCCGTGAATCAGGCAGAATCCGGTGCAATACTTATGTACTATGGGGGAGATGCAATTGACCTAATTCTTATCATCATACTTTGCTTCCAATGGTACAAAGCTACTCGGCCACAAAGAATGGTTAGCAACCAAAATAACCACTCATTTGAGACAAAGTAATTATAAACACATACGAACAACCGTTCAATTTAGTTTTATTTTCTATCAAACCATTTTTTTGCAGTTTCTAGATCTGGCATCATTAAGGGGCCGCCTTTATTGAAGTTCATAATGGTTTTAAGTGCTAAAATGGTTGGTGGAGCTAACGAAATGTCTCCATATTGATGCGCGATTAATGCCTCCTTTGGAGAAAACCAAAAGGCGTCATCTATCTCATTACTATCAGGATTGGGAAATTGTCCATTTGGCAATTGAGCGAGAAAAAATCTTGTATCAAATCGAATCGGGTTAACCTCTGGTGTAATGAGATGCCCAAAGTATGTTAAATTTTCAAGTTGTAGCTGAAATCCTTCCTGTTCCAACATATTTAAGAATGACATTTCTCGATTCAGAAGAAGACTACGGTATTTATTTACCTTATTTGATTCTATATTAGTAAGAGCTCCGTCTCCAGTACTTACAAGTAGTATCCCTACTTCTTCAAACAATTCTCTTGCTGCAGCTACATAATAAGCAAGATGAAAGGTCTCATCATGGTTTCCATACTTAATGTAATGACTATCAATTTTATAGTCATTCTTATCTACCGCACCCCCAGGAAAAACACAATAACCACCAAAAAATTTCATGGTTGTTGGTCTTTTGGTCAAGTAGACCTGAGACAAATCGTTCATTAATACAACAGTTGATGCAGGTCTAGGAATAACAGCCATCAAAGGTCCCTCCCATTTCTATAGTACAATTATCAATATAAGTTGAATTTAGTAAAATGAGTGTTGATTCATTATATATTCCATTTATTATTGATATTCCCTTTCCTAGGATTCTAGGTTACTGCATAAAAATATAAACGGAAGAAGGCAGGATTTTGGTCAACAAATCCTTAATTAATGATGAAGTATAAAAAAGCAATACCCGTAACCAATTCAGTCGAATATTGCTTTTTTATACGAATCTAAGGCAAGCTGCATTTACTTCCTCAAATCTTCTTTCCTGAGCATTCTTCTAACTACTTTCCCTACTGCACTTTTAGGCAAACTATCTATAAACTCGACATGTTTAGGTTTTTTATAAGAGGCGAGATGTGCCTTGCAATAATCAATCAGCTCATTTTCTGAAACCTGTTGTCCCTCTTTTAACACAACGAAGGCCTTTACACTTTCCACCCATGTTTTATCAGGCACTCCGACAATTGCCGCTTCCATTACTGCTGGGTGTTGATATAAGACTTCCTCCACTTCTCTTGGATAAATATTAAACCCACCGCTAATAATCATATCAGACTTACGGTCTACTAAATATAGATAGCCTTCTTGGTCTATGTAGCCCATATCACGGGTATAGATCCACTTTCCTTTTATTGTTTCTGCGGTCAATTCATCTTCCTTCCAATAACCAGTCATAGCTTGACTCGAGGACACAATAATCTCACCGATTTCCCCTTCAGCTACTTGTTTCCCATTCTCATCGACAATTTTCACTTCGGTTGTAGCTGTCGGTCTTCCACATGATAATAGCCTTTCGTAATACTTGGGATTTTTAAGCGCTAAAACATGGTCTTCTACCGGTAAGATAGATAGAATGAGAGGCGCTTCCGTTTGACCGAAATATTGAATAAATTTTGGCCCCCATAATTCAAGCCCTCTTTTCAACGCTTCCCGAGGCATTGGGGATGCACCATAAATTAAACTTCGAACAGAATTAAATGAATATTTTTCTACTTCCGGATGTGACAACAACATAACTATCATGGTTGGAACTAAGTTGAGAGTTGTTGGTTTAATCGTTTCAACTGCTTGAAGATATTCTAGAGGATGAAAAGTTGGAAGAATGGCATTTGCTGCGCCTCGAATCCAATGTGGTAGGACAAGTGTTCCTGACGCATGTGTAAGTGGTGCAGCATGCATCATAATGTCCCCTTTTTCAATGGTGAGTGTTGACAGGACATTAGTTGCAATAGCTGCCCAGGATCCTTGTGTATGAATAGCTGCCTTTAGCTTACCGGTGGTACCTGATGTATATTGGAGGGTTGCAAAATCTTCTTCTGATAACGGAACAATTGGATCTTCATCTGTAACCGTTTTCATTTCTAAGTATATAGGTATGATCCATTCATACTTTGGGATACCGTCCACTTGGCAAAATAATGATACATTTGAAAGTCTTTCTCTTAAGCTCCTCACACGGTCGGCAAATTCTTCTGTAAAAAGAATTGCCTTTGAATCTGTTTCCATAATCATATGAAATTGTTCTTCTTCGGAAAGCCTTGTATTTAGAGGAACTCGTACCAACCCAGACTTTAACATAGCAAAGTCAATTTCCACACTATGAATAGAATTAGCCAGCAAAAATGAAATACGATTGCCTTTTTCTAAACCTAATTTAAAAAGAGCATTAGCCAAGCGGTTTGAATTTTTATGGACCTCTTCAAACGTTAGTTTCTGGTCCCTGTATATAACTGCTGTTTCTTTTGCATAGTATTTAGCCCCTCTTTTAATCAGCTCAGCAGCAATCATCCTTTTACCCCTTTCGATTGATAAAATTAGTTAATCCTTGCCTCGTTTCCTCACTTCTAGTATGTGGCATTCCTAACTGACATTCTATTCGTAGCGCTTCTTCAAGAGGAAGTCCCCAACCTCTTACAGCTGCTTGCTTATCGGACCTTAGTGATCCTTGTGGATAAGAGGCCATTTTATGTGCTAGTTCTAAAGCACGATTTAATAGATTAATAGGCTCCACAACTTCTGTCACCAATCCCCAATCCAATGCAGTAACTGCATCGATTTTTCTTCCTGTTAATATTAAGTCCATCCCTCTTCCCCAACCAACAATCCTTGGGATTCGCTGTGTGCCTCCGTCTACTAATGGAACATTCCATCGTCTCTCTAGACAACCAAACTCTGCATTCGTTGCTGCAATTCGAATATCACACCACGCTGCCATTTCCAGACCACCAGCAAAACAGTAGCCATTTACAGCAGCAATTGTTGGTTTAAATAAATCTGTCATTCTTGTAAAACCTAAATACCCTTTCCCAGCATAAACAAAATCCGCATCATATTGATTTTGGGGACCTAAGGTGTCAATTGCTTTTAAATCAGCACCTGAGCTAAACGATGAACCACTGCCTGTTAAAATAGCTACCTTAGCCTTGTCATCGTCTCGGAAATTTACCCAAGCCTCATAAAGCAATTGTGCTGTTTCTCCATCAATACAGTTATGTTTTTCTGGTCGATTAACGGTTATTACAGCTACTCCGTCTTGGTGTTCCACTACAACCTTTTTAGACATCATTTCCCTCCTTTTGTTTTAAAGATTGATAGAACCCTTTAGCTTCAGCAATGGCATCATATAAATCCTTCTCCAGCAGATCCAACTCTTTCTTTCGTTCCTGCACCTCCTTTAAATGTAGATACGCTAAATTAATCCCCTCGCTATACTGTTTAATTTGAGTAGGGTCTATGTCATATAAATTAATAAGAGTTGCTGCGTCCTGTAAGGAGAAACCTAAATTCTTTCCCCTCAAGATCATCTTAATACGGGCCTTATCCCTTTTCGTGTAAACGCGGTGATTCCCAGCAGTCCTCCTTGGATGAATTAACCCTAATTCTTCATAATAACGGATTGTACGTTGACTAATGCCAAACTCTTCTACAAGGTCGGATATTAAATATTCTATATTTTCAGATTTTTTAACAGGCACTTTTAATTAAACCCTCCTTTTATTAAAAGTATAATTTATACCTACCACTAACGTCAACTAACTTACATTAATGGTAGATATAAAAAACATGCATTTCTCAACCTCCAAACCTCAAATCCATGGAACAAGAATCAATTAACCATGTAGAACCATATGAGCTCCATCTATAGGTCGTTCTGATTCTAGATAAAAATTTTCAGCTAACCAGTACCTATTTTCAAACTTTAATAATTTCTTTTGGGTCTCCTGACTTTCCCTAAGAAATCTTTTTTCTCTAGGGCAATCTAGATAGAGAAGAAAATCATAATAATTACTCCATTCTTTCCGCTGTAGAAAAACGCCCTCAATAATGACGACACACGGATCGGGAAGGGTAATCTGTTTGGTCATTTGTGTATCTGATTCATCTTGGTAGAATGAAAGTTCAAATGAATGAGAACCTTTTATTTTTTCAAAAAGTTGATCCCTCAACCCCTGAATATCCCATTGTAATTGATAATATTCGAACCACTCTTCATGACCTGTATTGTATCTCCTGTCCCTTTCGACAATGTGATCATCTATATGAAACACATAAAAAGGTAGCTTTTCTTCTGTTAACATTTGGCTTAGATGTTTTACCAATGTTGTCTTTCCAGAGCGACTTAATCCATCTATTCCTATAATAAACCGCTTCCCTTCCTCAAGTTTGGGAATCTTACTAACTATCTTTTTGATTTGCTCATTCATGCTCATACATCCTTTTAAAAAAATGGCTCTGTTAAACTTGCCTGTTGATTTCCGCTCCAATCAACAGGGTGTAAAAATCATCACTGTTTTTAACACAGGCAAAAAAATAAAACCTTTTTATACATTCACCCATATGATATTCCATCAACAAATTTGAATAAAAAGGTGGTAAATATGAATACTAATATGAATTTGATTAATGATTATAGACCCGTTCATGGCGGTCACGGCCATGGACATGGTGGTTGGGGACACGATCATGGACATTATCATGGACATGGTGGTTGGGGCTATGGACATGGTGGTTGGGGCTATGGTGGCGGTGGATTCTATCCAGGATTTGCAACAGGTGCTCTTACAGGCTTAGCTCTTGGTGCCGCAGCCGGCACACCTGTTGGATACCCAGTACCAGCATATCCAGCGTATCCTACCTACCCTGCATATCCTTACCCATATCCGTACCCATACTAATTTCCAACACCTAGAATAGGATCAATCCTATTTATAAAGCACCCAATTTGATCTGCCCCGTAAATGTTAGACACCAAACTAACATTTACGGGGTGTTTTTATGACCAAATTTACATTCGAAAAGA
>NZ_JBDGJV010000005.1:0-239358 GCF_057656715.1 Neobacillus sp. Soil_C_43 | reverse complement strand
CTGGTAGTTCAGTTGGTTAGAATGCCTGCCTGTCACGCAGGAGGTCGCGGGTTCGAGTCCCGTCCAGACCGCCATTTGTTGGCTCAGTAGCTCAGTCGGTAGAGCAAAGGACTGAAAATCCTTGTGTCGGCGGTTCGATTCCGTCCTGAGCCACCATTTATTTCTATGAAACACTTTATATGTGGAGGGGTAGCGAAGTGGCTAAACGCGGCGGACTGTAAATCCGCTCCCTCCGGGTTCGGCGGTTCGAATCCGTCCCCCTCCACCATATATACAGGGGTATAGTTTAAAGGTAGAACGAAGGTCTCCAAAACCTTTGGTGTGGGTTCAATTCCTACTACCCCTGCCAATTATATATTGTGGCGATTGTGGCGAAGTGGTTAACGCACCTGATTGTGGTTCAGGCATTCGTGGGTTCGATTCCCATCAGTCGCCCCATAATATTTTAAATTACTTTAGCATTGGGCTATAGCCAAGCGGTAAGGCATCGCACTTTGACTGCGACATGCGTTGGTTCAAATCCAGCTAGCCCAGCCATTTTGCGGAAGTAGTTCAGTGGTAGAACACCACCTTGCCAAGGTGGGGGTCGCGGGTTCGAATCCCGTCTTCCGCTCCATAATTTACGGCGGCATAGCCAAGTGGTAAGGCAGAGGTCTGCAAAACCTTTACCACCGGTTCGAATCCGGTTGCCGCCTCCATAAAATTCATACAGTGCATAATCTACTTTTTATATACGCCGGGGTGGCGGAACTGGCAGACGCACAGGACTTAAAATCCTGCGGTAGGTGACTACCGTACCGGTTCGATTCCGGTCCTCGGCACTGATTTACAAAAACATTTTAATATGCCGGTGTGGCGGAATTGGCAGACGCGCACGACTCAAAATCGTGTTCCTCTGGAGTGCCGGTTCGACCCCGGCCACCGGTATCATGAAAAGCACTTCTTATTCCATTATAAGAAGTGCTTTTTTGTTTTGTAAATGATATTCAACGAAGCAGTATAGGGTCTATGTGCCACAAATGAATGATAAACAGAGAAAAGGGGTACGAAAAATCTGTCTATGAGCCCGAATTACCTGATGTAGAAGGATTACGGTCGCATAGACAGGCTCTATGAGCTCGAATTACTAGATGGAGAAGGGTTCCGGTCGCATAGACAGACTCTATGAGCCCGAATTACCTGATGGAGAAGGGTTACGGTCGCATAGACAGGCTCTATGAGTCCGAATTGCCTGAAAGAGAAGGGTTCCGGTCGCATAGAAGGGTTCTACGAGCCGAACTGTCTGATGGAGAAACAAAAACACCTTGCTTCCCCTCCACCTCTAGGCAATTATGCCAGCCTCTCAATGTAAACTCACAATAAATAACCATAATAGAAAAAAAACGAGCATTGTTCGTTTGTTGTTTTTTCCATAATTGGTTACGCCGAAATAATCACTTGTTGCGTAATCATTATATTTAACATCTAAATCATGAAACATCCGATGTACATCTATTAAATAAGAAACATCCTTCGTTTCATCCGCCTGTTCCAATAAATCAAGTGTTAGATTAAAATCCGTTTTTAAATCTGGATCATCAACTGCGTCAATCATTTTATTCAAATTTTCTATGTAATCTTTGTATTTGTTATGAAAAAGAGTAAAATTAAAATCTTTACTTCTCCCCCAGCATAACTCTTCATTCCAATAATTATGATTAATTTTAATGTATTCTCCAATATCCGCTTCGTTTACATTCGCTTGTACTAGCTGCTGAACAGGCAATTCATTTGAGGCAGCTCGGTAAGACTTGAAATAAATCGTAACAGCGGAGCCAACCACAATAGCTATGAATAAGATTGTAGAGAAAATGATCGGTTTTCTTCGAATAAAGCTCACCTCACTAGATTAGTATTTAAAGATTTTAATATAGAGTAGCAAATATTTTTATTGATGTCATTTAAAAAGGGAATAAATCAGTCATATGTTTTTTGATGTTATTCGACAAAATTTGCATAACTCTCTTGACGCGTCCAAAAAAAGTGTGTATTATTGTAAGGGTCAACTCGTTCAATGAGTTGTCACAAAATATATGCGGGTGTAGTTTACTGGTAAAACCTCAGCCTTCCAAGCTGATGTAGTGGGTTCGATTCCCATCACCCGCTCCATACATAACTAACGCAGTGTATCGTTACATAGAGAACGATGCATTGCGTTTTTTCTTTATATAGAAAAAAGATGCCAAACTGGCATCATTTTAGAATGTGGTAGGTTGCTTCCCCGCCGTGTATTTGAACAAACATGTTCATTAGAGATTCTGTTAGCTTTTCTGCGTTATGAAGATCAGTGGATGGTCTTAAATAGATGAGTTGAAGAGCATGTTTTGTTTCTACCGAAACAGGGGCTCTATCAGAATCTACAAAAGGACTTCCAAATGGGCCGTTCTCATCGGCTGATAAAATAAGGCGCTCCAAAGAATTTAACCGCCCATTTAAGCCCACATATTCCTCTCCTTCGTCCCCAAAGCGAATACTAACGGGACCATTCAAACATTCTTGGTCGTAGATTCCGATAGGTACTTGATATTGTAGAGAGAAAAAATTATTAATATCGATTGCACTTTGTACAGACGAAAGGTAATTCTGTTTCTGTACCCTTCTGTATAAAGCTTCGACAGATGGACGGTACCGGTTGGGGTCCTTACCATTCTTTTTAAAAATAGTTCGCCATTCCTGAACTCCAGGAAGCTCTGTAACAGGTGTATTTTCTAAATCAAAATAAATAGACTCCTGGAAGAGTTGGAGTCTGCCTCTTAGCATTTGCGGTGAATCTCCGACCAATATATTTTTATATTCGATAACAGCTAGTTTAAAGTCAGGAACTTGTCCCTTTATTTCTTGTGAGAGTTGAATTTCCAACGATTCCACCTCCAAATTTCATTTAAAATAGTTTATCATAAATAGATGTGCAACCAATAATTAAAACAATCAAACCACAACTAATATAAACATACTTTGGGGGAAGGAGGAACCAATATGGATCTCAAGCAATTAAAAAAAGATCTCATTGCTTACAGCAAGGAAATTGGAATCGATAAGATCGGTTTTACAAACGCAGACATGTTCAGTGAATTGAAAAATAGATTAATCAGACAACAAGAACTTGGCTATCAATCTGGTTTTGAGGAGCCAGACATAGAGAAACGTGTAACACCCGCCCTTTTGATGGAGGAGCCACGTTCCATTATTGCGATTGCCCTTGCCTATCCATCAAAGATGAATGAACGTGTAGAAGGAAAGATGGGTGAACGAAGAGGATTTTTCAGCAGGGCTTCTTGGGGGCTCGATTACCACCATGTTTTACGTGACCGGCTAAAGAAGCTTGAAGAGTTTATTTTAACAAAGGTCCCGGAGGCAAGGTTAAAATCAATGGTCGATACGGGAGAACTTTCTGACAGGGCCGTTGCCGAGCGAGCAGGCATCGGTTGGAGCGGGAAGAACTGTGCCATCATTACTCCAGAGTTTGGCTCTTATGTCTATTTAGGTGAAATGATTACAAGTATACCATTTGAACCGGATACACCTATTGAGGACCAGTGTGGTTCTTGTAGAAAGTGCCTAGATGCTTGTCCTACGGGTGCATTAGTCCAAGGAGGACAGATTAATGCACAGCATTGCATTTCCTTTTTAACACAAACAAAAGAGCTAATTCCGGATGAATTTCGCGATAAGATAGGAAACCGTATTTATGGATGTGATTCCTGCCAAACTGCTTGCCCGGTGAATAAAGGGAAAAACTATCATTTCCACGAAGAGATGGAGCCCAATCCAGAGGTAGCCAAGCCGTTACTAAAGCCAATATTAAAATTGAGTAACCGCGAGTTTAAAAACCAGTTCGGTTCGGTGGCTGGCTCTTGGAGAGGAAAAAAACCAATTCAACGAAATGCAATTATTGCCCTTGCTCATTTTAAAGATGATACAGCTATTCCTGACTTAATCGAAGTATTAGAAAGGGAAGCAAGTCTGGTATTGAGAGGAACGGCTGCGTGGGCGCTTGGGAAAATAGGTGGTGAATCCGTTCGCGTTGCTCTTTTAAGGGCAAAAAAGAAAGAAGTCGAGAGCGAAGTTCAACTAGAAATTGAAAAAAGTCTAACTCAATTTAAATAAATGAAGAGCGAACCAAATTGGTTTCGCTCTTTTTTATATTAAAACCAACTTTTTTTCATATGTATGAAAGAAAGGGGTGAAGAAATAATGTTTGAATTGCTCCAGGATTTGTTTGAAAAAAGAGTGAATCAATTTGTTACTGATAAAAGAAGCCATAGGGTATTTTTTCCGAAAGCTGAGAAAAAACAAGCAGCATTAGCCAAACGGTCAGCAGAAATTGTAAAGGTGAAAGCCACAGGAAAAATTATGGAGGAAGTTTCGGAAGAAGAATTTCAAACGGTAAAATACCTTGCACACTATCAATACTTAATTAAGCAAAAAGGAATCTTCTACTTGGAAGAAGAGATGGAAGAAAGACTGGCGAAGTTCTACAAAGGTGCTTTAGTTATGGATGAGGAAAGAATCCCAAAGGAAGATGTATACTCTCATCAAGAGACAATAGAAGAAGTGATTGATGAAACAGATGAACGGTTAAGCTATCAATACGATCGCTTGAAAGCAGTACAATATGCGGAGCGCTGGTGGAATACCTACAACCCTGCTTACAAGAAATTTGAAGTAGATTGTACTAACTTTATTTCACAATGCCTTCATGCAGGGGGAGCCCCAATGAGAGGGTATCCCAATCGCGGGACTGGGTGGTGGCTGCGGAGCAGCAACTGGAGCTACAGCTGGGCTGTAGCCAATTCACTAAGGCTATACTTAGGGAATTCAAAGGCGGGTCTAAGGGCAAGAGAAGTCAGCAGTCCAGATCAATTATTACTGGGAGACGTTATTTGCTATGATTTTGAGGGGGACGGCCGTTACAATCACAACACCATTGTAACCGGAAAAGATGCTAATGGAATGCCTTTAGTGAATGCTCATACCTATAATAGTCGTAAGCGTTATTGGGCATATGAGGATTCCTCAGCTTATACCCCGAATATTAAGTATAAGTTCTTTAGCATTATCGATTTATAAGACCACACACTTCTTTGTCTGCCATTTCTTTGGTGTGTGATTCTTTAAAAGAAGGAATGAGAGTGGTATAATTGCTTTTATAGTTTTTTCAACTGGGGTGAGTTTTTTGGCTATACACGTAGTACTATATCAACCACAAATACCTTCTAATACAGGAAACATCGCAAGGACATGTGCAGGCACTGATACCCATTTACATTTAATTCGGCCGTTAGGTTTTTCGACAGATGATAAGATGTTGAAAAGAGCAGGTCTAGATTATTGGGAGCATGTAAATATTACGTATTATGATTCCTTAGAAGAATTTTACGAAAAAAATGCTGGCGGGGAATTTTTTTACTTAACAAAATTCGGGCAAAAGCCTCATAGCAGTTTTGATTACAGTAACTCTGAAAAGGAATATTATTTTATTTTCGGAAGAGAAACAACCGGTTTACCGAAGGACGTCATTGAAAATAATAAGGACGTAAGCCTAAGGATTCCGATGACCAATAATATTCGTTCATTAAATCTTTCTAATACTGCAGCTATACTTATTTATGAAGCACTTCGTCAGCAAAACTATCCAAATCTCGATTAAGTGAAGGAGGCCCAGGTTCTTGGGCCTCTTTTTGTAAAAGGAAGGGAACCTACAATGAATGATATCATCACAACGATTCTAAACCATCGCTCCATAAGGCATTTTGAGGATAAGCCCTTAACAGATGAGCAAATTAAAACAATTGTATTGAGTGCTCAGGCGGCTTCAACGTCAAGCTATATTCAAGCCTATTCCATTATTGGTGTGAAGGATCAAGAGAAAAAGAAAAAGTTGGCTGAATTAGCAGGCAATCAGGAATACGTTGAGAAAAACGGCCATTTTTTTGTATTTTGTGCTGACCTTTATCGTCATACCTTAATAGGTAAAGAGGAGCAGAAAGATGTTACTCAATCTATAGAAAGTACGGAAAAATTTATGGTGGGTCTCATTGATGCCTCCTTAGCTGCTCAGAATGCAGCGATAGCCGCTGAATCACTTGGGCTAGGGATTTGTTACATAGGAGGGATTCGAAACAACTTAGAAGAGGTAAAGAAGCTCTTAAAAACACCAGACCGTGTCATTCCTTTGTTTGGACTTGCGGTGGGGTATCCAGCAAAAATGACGGAGCAAAAGCCGAGATTGTCTTTTGAGCATATCTATCATGAAAATGAATATGAACAGAGTATGGCTACTTATTTACAACAGCTAAGGGAGTATGATGAACTCATCTCAGACTATTATGAACAAAGAACTGGCGGGAAAAGAAAGGATCGTTGGACAGCGCAAATGGCAAAGATGCTGGAAAACCAAAGTAGGATGTATATGAAGGAGTTTATTCAAAAAAATAAATTAGATCTACGATAAAAGGCTGCCTTATATGGCAGCCTTTTTTTCACATTTTAAGATAGATAATCTTCGAACTTCGAGAATTGTCCAGCTCCAGCGCCTAGCCCCTCGGTCAAATAACCTTCAGCAATAAAAGTCAAAGAGCGACTTTTCTTGCTGAAGAACATTTGCCTGTCGGGGCTGACCAAGGCGCTTCCGCTTTTCTATTTAGTTGAACCGGGCTTGTCATTATAACCTGCAGTGAAGATTGCTGACAAAAATGTGATCATTACTAAAACAACGATGAAAGTGTTCATGTTATGTATTCCCCCTTCGTTTTGCGTATTTTCATTTTTTACCCATATGATTTTATTATATCCTAACTTTAAAAAATGAAAAGTGTAAGATTTCCTGTAACGAATAAAAAAGATAAAGAGTTACTCACATACGCATGTTCAAGTTCATTGGCGCATAGAGTATATTAATCGTCTCTGATTAAGCTACAGGGGGAGGGCCTTATGGATATTTTAAAAAAAATCGAGATGTATCGAGAAGAAGAGGAAAAACTTCGTTGGGAAGGATCATTCGCTGATTATTTACTGTTGCTAAAGGAAAAGCCATGGGTAGCACAATCTGCACATTCTCGAGTTTATAATATGCTTAAAGATGCAGGGATTGAAGAGGTAAAAGGGACGAAAAGGTACAACTTTTTCAGCAATCAATTATTTGGTTTAGAAGAGTCTTTGGAACGTCTAGTGGAAGAATATTTCCATCCTGCAGCTAAAAGACTGGATGTCAGAAAGCGGATTTTACTGTTGATGGGTCCAGTAAGTGGCGGGAAATCAACACTTGTTACTATGTTAAAAAGAGGATTAGAAGCCTACTCGCATACCGATAGGGGTTCTGTATTTGCCATTAAAGGCTGTCCGATGCATGAAGACCCGCTGCATTTAATTCCACATCATCTACGTAAAGATTTCTTTGAGGAATATGGTATAAGAATTGAAGGAAATCTTTCGCCGCTCAATATGATGCGCCTTGAGAAGGAGTATGGTGGCAGGATTGAAGATGTTCAAGTAGAAAGAATCTTTTTCTCAGAGGATAAGAGAACTGGAATTGGAACCTTTAGTCCATCCGATCCCAAATCACAGGATATTGCCGATTTAACAGGAAGTATTGATTTTTCAACGATTGCCGAATTTGGGTCCGAGTCTGACCCTAGAGCCTATCGTTTCGATGGTGAACTGAATAAAGCAAATCGAGGGATGATGGAATTCCAAGAGATGCTAAAATGTGATGAGAAATTCCTTTGGCATTTACTTTCCTTGACACAAGAGGGGAACTTTAAAGCTGGAAGGTTTGCGTTAATTTCTGCTGATGAATTAATTGTGGCTCACACGAACGAAACCGAGTACCGATCCTTTATCTCCAATAAGAAGAATGAGGCATTGCATTCACGGATTATTGTTATGCCAATTCCATATAACCTTAAGGTTTCTCAAGAAGAAAGAATTTATGAAAAAATGATAAATGAAAGTGATGTATCCGATGTTCATATTGCACCACATACGTTAAAGGTAGCGGCAATGTTCACTATTCTAACCCGCTTAAAGGAGCCTAAAAAAGGGGATATTGATTTACTGAAGAAAATGCGCCTTTATGATGGAGAAAGCGTAGAAGGTTTTAACACCGCCGACATAGATGAACTCAAAAAGGAGTATCCTGATGAGGGTATGAGCGGTATTGACCCACGTTACGTGATCAATAGAATTTCCTCTACTATTATTAGAAAAGAAGTACCTTCAATTAATGCCTTAGACGTGTTAAGGTCGTTAAAGGATGGGTTGGACCAACACCCTTCTATTACAGCAGAACTGCGTGAACGCTATATGAATTATATTTCTTTAGCTAGAAAAGAGTATGATAATATTGCGAAGAAAGAAGTTCAAAAAGCGTTTGTGTACTCGTATGAAGAGTCTGCAAAAACACTCATGGACAATTATTTGGATAATGTAGAAGCATACTGCAATAAGAATAAGCTCAGGGATCAATTAACTGGAGAAGAAATCAATCCGGACGAAAAGCTTATGCGTTCAATAGAAGAACAAATAGGGATTTCGGAAAATGCGAAGAAAGCCTTCAGAGAAGAAGTATTAATCCGTATTTCTGCTTTCGCAAGAAAAGGAAAACGGTTTGACTATAATTCGCATGACCGACTACGAGAAGCTATTCAGAAGAAACTCTTTGCTGATTTAAAGGATGTTGTAAAAATTACTACTTCCTCAAAAACTCCAGATGAGCAGCAGTTGAAGAAAATCAATGATGTAGTGGCCCGTTTAGTAGATGAACATGGATATAATTCAACTTCAGCAAATGAATTACTACGTTATGTTGGAAGTTTATTAAACCGATAACTAGGATTAAAATAGGAAGGACTGGCAGAGAGAATCTGTCAGTCTCTTTTTTTCCATCTCGTTACTCGTCCAATTTACTAGGCAAAAAACACAATTGTCAAAATTATTAGTAAATTATTCTTCACTCTTGCATAGGATAAAGTAATCCATATTTTAATTGAACTTTTTAATCGGATTATTTTATGTATTTGTAGGAAAAAGTGTGCAACACGGATTTAAATAATTTCATAAGGAGGGGTTTACATTGTCTGTTAACAATCATCAATTTGTCATTTCAAGAGAAGATTGGTCCCTCCACCGTAAAGGCCACGATGACCAGCAGCGGCATCAGGAAAAAGTCCAGGAGGCAATTCGCAACAATCTTCCCGATCTCATTACTGAAGAGAGCATAATCATGTCGAATGGTCGAGATGTGGTAAAAATTCCAATTCGTTCGTTGGACGAATATAAAATTCGCTATAATTATGACAAAAACAAACACGTGGGCCAAGGTGACGGTGACAGTCAAGTCGGTGATGTTGTAGCACGTGACGGTTCTAGTGGGCAAAAAGGTCCAGGCAAAGGCCAAGGAGCAGGGGATCAGGCCGGAGAAGACTATTTTGAAGCAGAAGTGTCATTAATGGAGCTCGAGGAAGCATTATTTAAACAATTGGAGCTTCCGAATTTAAAAAGAAAAGAAGAGCAGG
Source organism: Neobacillus sp. Soil_C_43 (assembly GCF_057656715.1). Lineage (NCBI taxonomy): Bacteria > Bacillati > Bacillota > Bacilli > Caryophanales > Bacillaceae > Neobacillus > Neobacillus sp. Soil_C_43. The sequence goes on along the minus strand of NZ_JBDGJV010000005.1, from coordinate 229,804 downwards.
AACATCTCGTTGAAAATATTGAGTTCAACGATATTAGAAAAACAGGTTTAATGGGTAATATTGATAAAAAACGTACCATGATGTCTGCTTTTAAACGTAATGCCATGAGTGGGAAACCGGCGTTTCATCCTATTTATAAGGACGATTTAAAGTTTAAGACTTGGAATGAAGTGGTGAAACCAGATTCAAAAGCCGTTGTTATTGCTATGATGGATACGAGCGGTTCCATGGGAATTTGGGAAAAGTATATGGCCCGCAGCTTTTTCTTCTGGATGACACGCTTTTTAAGAACCAAGTATGAAACAGTTGAAATTGAGTTTATTGCACATCATACCGAAGCAAAAATTGTGACGGAAGAAGACTTTTTTTCAAAAGGTGAAAGTGGTGGAACTATTTGTTCTTCTGCTTACCGAAAGGCGTTAGAGATCATTGACAGTAAGTATAATCCACGAAAGTTCAACATCTATCCATTCCATTTTTCAGACGGTGATAATCTTACATCGGATAACGCTCGTTGTGTGAAGCTTGTAGAAGAGTTAATGAAGGTATCCAACATGTTTGGATATGGTGAAGTTAATCAGTACAACCGCCATTCAACTCTCATGTCCGCATACAAGAATATCAAGGATGAACATTTCAGACACTATATCCTCAAACAAAAAGCAGATGTATTCCATGCCATGAAGAGCTTTTTTCAACAGGAAGAATCCAAACAATACGCATAATCGTTTAAGAGGCTGACTCAAAAGCAAAGTGGTCAGCCTCTTTGTTTGTGTAAAAGACCGTAATGTAAAATGAAAAAATGTGAATAATAATTATAGGACCATAAAAAAGTTGTTCATAATTCAATTCTAGTGTCTGATATGGCAGACCTTATTTTACCAAGAGACGTTTTGGCATGTTCTTTATTTAAGACCATGATATTTACGTATAAGGCATCGATGAGACTTAATTGTGCAATCCGTGATGCTAACGCTTCAGATCGGTATTCAGTTTCTTCTGAACTGGTAAATAGCGCTACATCTACTTTTTGACTTATTGGTGATTTTGGAAAACTGGTGATCCCGATGGATTTAGCTCCATTTTCACTGGCCACATTCAAAATATCAATTGTGTCTTTATTTGCTCCAGAATGAGAGATGACAACGGCCAAATCTTTTTCTGTTAACTGTGAAGCGGACATGAGTTGAAAGTGGGAATCAATAAATGCAAACGCTTTAATTCCTGTTCGAATAAATTTATGAAATGCATCCATTGCAATAACAGCTGACCCACCTGTTCCGTAAAAATGAACTCTTTCAGCCGTATGAATCATCTTAACTGCCCTTTGGATCGAATCGCTGTCCTGGAGCTGTAAGGTATTTTCTAAGGTTCTAATATTTGATTGGAATACTTTTTCAGTGACAGCCTTTTCATTATCACCCTCCGTAATTTCCTCATGAATTTGCTGGATGGGAGTAATGATTTCTGAAGCCAGTGCAATCTTCATTGCCTGGTACCCTTTAAATCCGATCCGTTTACAAAAGCGGAAAACCGTGGCGTCGGCCATCCCGAGATCTTCAGCGACTTCATTAATCGTGCTGTGAAGAATTTTTTCAGGATTGTCTAATATAAAATTAGCAATTTGCTTTTCCTTTTCACTAAATCTGGCATAGTAAGAGCGTATTTTACTAATGCAGCTCATCTGCAACCCTCATTTTTTATTGAATTGGCTGTGTTAAATTTGTCTGTTGATTTCCGCTCCAGGCACTTCGCTTTCCGTGGGTGTTTCGGCGAGCCTCCTCGGCGCTTGCGCCTGCGGGGTCTCCCCTGAACCATACTCCCACAGGAGTCTTCGTGCCTTCCGCTCCAATCAACAGGCGATAAAATCAACAATGTTCTTTAACATAGCTATAGATTTAAATAAATTATAGCATAAAAAGAGTTTATGAAAAAAAATTTCATCAAATCAATTGCGAAAAGAAATTTTTTTGACTATAGTAGTAGAAGATGAAAAAATATTTCATGAAGGGGACATATAAATGAAAATTGGATTAATTGGCTTAGGAAAAATGGGATATAGTTTAGCTTTAAACTTATTAGATCATAAACACGAGGTTGCAGCATTTGATGTAAATGCAAAGGCTGTTGCAGAAATCTCCGAAAAAGGTGGACAAGGTGTTAGCTCATTAACAGAATTAGTTTCATCTCTTCCATCTCCAAAAGTCGTTTGGGTAATGGTACCAGCGGGTCAAATTACAAATAACGTACTTCAAGAGCTTAAAGAATTACTTGCCGATGGAGATATTGTTATCGAAGGTGGAAATTCTCACTATAAAGAATCAATCGCTCGTGGAAAAGAATTTGCTGAAAAGGGTATTCATTTCCTTGATGTTGGTACGAGTGGAGGAGTGGAAGGCGCAAGAAATGGTGCTTGTACTATGATTGGTGGAAACAAAGAAGCATTCCAGCATGTAGAAGAAATTTTTGAACATATTTGTGTAGAAAACGGCTACCTTTATGCAGGAGAAAGTGGAAGCGGCCATTATTTAAAAATGATACATAATGGAATTGAGTATGGAATGATGCAGTCGATTGCTGAAGGTTTTGAACTGCTTGATAAAAGTCCATATAATTATGATTTTGAGCAGGTTGCAAGGGTATGGAGTAACGGGTCTGTTATCCGTTCTTGGTTAATGGAATTGACGCAAAATGCTTTTTCAAAGGATGCAAAGCTTGAAGGAATTAAAGGAATTATGCATTCTTCAGGGGAAGGAAAATGGACAGTAGAAACAGCCTTAGACCTTCAAACGGCTTCCCCAGTAATTGCTCTATCCCTTATGATGAGATATCGCTCGTTGGAAGAAGACACTTTCTCAGGAAAAGTGGTTTCTGCTTTAAGAAATGAATTTGGCGGACACGGAGTTGTCAGTAAATAATTGAACTGGTAGAACAACAGATGGAACTTTCATCTGTTGTTTTTTTTTACCCTAAAATCCTTTTTCTTTTCATTCAGACGTTTATTACCATTCATAGTTCTTCACAAAAAATAAAGAATAAGAAGGCAAGAAAACTTTTGAGAAAAAGGGGGTTTTTCGATTGATAAAAAAACCAGCAGGGATCCTTCTAACAGCGGTCCTCACAATGGGGTTAGCAGCTTGTAATAACAATGCTCGTAATGATATCAACGATCGTGACCGAGTGGGAATGAACACAAACCGAAATGACCACATTCTTGATGTTCGGAATGGACGGGATGATGGGATTGACCATAATGGTCCGCTTACAGAGGATTATACAAATACTAACAACAGCCAAAGTGATACAGATCGTAATTGGTTTAATAATAAACGGAAAATAAATAGAAAAAATGATGATATGATTTCTGCTTACCAAACCAATTTGGACAGTAATCAATATCCTCATACTAGGGCAGTATTGATTCGCGACGCCAAGTATCAATTTGTTCAAATGGACCCAAAACAGGGTTGGGCAGGGATTATGAATCAAATCCAGCCGTATATCAATCAACAGTTTCCAACTGGTCAAGCACCTGAGGGTCAGCCGGCACCACAGCAGACTCAACCTGCTCCTAAGCAGACAACACCGATGGCACCGAAGCAGGCACAGCCGGCACCAACAGCTCCGGCTCCAGCACCAAAACAGGCACAACCTGCACAACCAGCACAAAAACAGCCAGCAACCAATGCGCCTACTAGTGGAGCGGTTAGCCAATATGTACAACAAGTCATAAACTTAACAAACGCTCAACGAAGCAAAAACGGACTTCCGGCATTGAAAGCTGATACTCAATTAAGTGGGGTAGCACAGAAAAAATCACAAGATATGCAGCAAAATCATTACTTTTCACATACTAGTCCAACGTATGGATCTCCTTTCGACATGATGAGGGATTTTGGTGTGACTTATAAGTCTGCTGGTGAAAATATTGCACAAGGACAACAAACACCACAAGAAGTAGTAACTGCTTGGATGAACAGCGAAGGGCATCGTAAAAACATCCTCAGTCCAAATTTCACTCACATTGGAGTTGGATTTGAACAGACTGGGAAGCATTGGACACAAATGTTTATTGGCAAATAAACCTGTAAAAGAAGGCTGACTCATTGAGTCAGCCTTCTTTCGCTTTTGAATCAGTCATATTCAAGAAATTCGTTAGAGCAGGGAATTCGAATTGAAAGATTGTTCCTTTGCCTACTTCACTATCAACCCAAATTTCACCATCCAGGGCACGCACAATGCTATACACCACCATCATGCCTAAACCGGTACCATTTTTACCTTTTGTGGAGTAAAAAGGTTCACCTAATCGATCAAGCTGCTCCTTTGTCATGCCAACTCCCGTGTCTGTCACTCTAATGGTGATACAGTTTTGGCTATATTCAGTTGATAACGTTAGATGGCCGCCATGAGACATTGATTCAATCGCATTTTTTAGGACATTAATAAAGCATTGTCGAAATTTTTGTCTGTCCCCTTTAATGAATCCGATTACTGAGAAATCGGTAATAATCTCAACCGAATTTTGATTGGCCAAAGGCTGAAGAATATTTATAATTTGTCGGAGTTCACTTTTTACATTCAGTTCTTCAAAGGTTTCTAAGTCTGGTTTAGCAAAGGTTAAATAATCTTGGATGACCCTTTCGGCAGAATGTAATTCTTCCTTTACGATGGATAAATACTCCTTCCTTTTTTGTCTAGGTAGATAATCATCCTGTAGAAGTTGAACAAAACCGCTGGCTGCAGTTAGCGGATTGCGGATCTCATGGGAAATTGCAGCCCCCATTTGTTCAACGGCTTTTAATTTTTCTGCCTTTATTAGTTGTTGGCGCATCTCAGTATTTTTTATAACAAATTCTATCGAGTAAGAAAGAATGCCGATTCCGAGGGAAGGTATGACCAAATAGGCAAACCAAGCATCGAACCAGTTTGTTTTAGTATTGCTGAAGCTCATGCCCAGGACTGTAACGATGGAAAGGATCATACCCATACAAACTGTGGTAAATATTCGTCGAACGGGAACCTGCTTCCAAAACCATGGATACATACGCCAAAAAATAATAATAAGTGGTGCATAAAGAACGGATGTTTGAAGAAAACCTAAATTTAATCCGTAGAAACTTCTTAGGATTATTAGTGATAATACAAGGATGGGTCCAATTCCTACATAAAGGCCGCCAAGTACTAATGGAATAATTCTTAAATCGTACCTAGCATAGGGAACTGGATTATAGGAGATTTGAATACATAACAATATCAAGATACTAAATATTAAGACTAAAGAGGGTTTAGAAAAGGTGAATTTTTTACTTTTTTCAAGAATTAACAAACCAAAGAAAAGCAATATAATTAAAAGGGAGAGATTTAAGAAAAGGTGTTTCGTAATTTCCATAAACATCACCGTCCATTAGGGCTCATAGGAAAATTTTACAGGTATTTCCCTTATTATACAACAATATTTGCGAAATTTTTAGAAAGTTATACAAAAAAGGCCTCTTAATGAGGCCTCCTAGTTTTGTGCAGTGACTGGTTCACGGCTAAATTCTATGGCAGCCAGTTTTGCACTTTCCTTTGCTTTTGCTAAGATTTCAGGTACCCTTTGGGGATAAAGATCAAAACCTTCAGCAACGACAGTATCCATGACGTTTATACCAAGGAAGGTAAGGGCAATTCTTAAATAACGGTCACCAGATTCCATATCTTGAAGTGGGGTTCCTGTATATTGTCCACCCCTTGTCTGGATATGAATGGCTTTTTTATCTGTTAAAAGTCCTTTTGGTCCGTTTGCTGTATGGGCAAAGGTTTTGCCTGCAATAAATAGGTTATCTAAAAAGGCTTTTACTACCGCGGGGGAATTTAAATTCCACATGGGTGACACAAAAACGTAATAGTCATAAGAGATAAATTCATCCGCAAGGGCGTGCATTTTTAAGATTTTCTCTCTTTCCACTTCGGACAATTGATCTAATGTATATCCATACCCAGCTAATTTCCCTCTAGCAAACACCAAGTCTGCATCCATTTGAGCAAAATCTAATGAAAATAAATCCATTCTTTTAATTTCAACGTCGGGACGCTGTTGTTGATAGACCTCGAGGAAGGCTTCACCGATTTGCAATCCCTTTGATTTTTCAAGTCCTTTGGGGTTTGCTGTTACATAAAGTAATTTTTTCACTAAAACACGACCTATCTGAAAGTATTTAATTTCTTACTCTCATTATAGAAAAAATATCTTTGCTCAATATTGAACAAACAGTGACGTTCATGAACATTAAGTGTCAACTATAATCTGTGTTAAAGAACAGTGTTGATTTTTTTACCCTGTTGATTGGAGCGGAAGGCACGAAGACTCCTGTGGGAGTATGGTTCAGGGGAGACCCCGCAGGCGCATGCGCCGAGGAGGCTCGCCGAAACACCCACGAACCGCTCGTGCCTGGAGCGGAAATCAACAGGCAAGTTTAACAAAGCCTTACTAAATAAAAGCGTAATGAGGCTGTTTCTTTTATATAAAAATTTAATAAGTGTTATACTTTTTAAAGAAAGCCAAACTATAGAGGGTAGAACTTAAATGTTAAAATAGAACGAATAGAAAGAGGGCGTTAGAATGACAAAACAACAAATTGGAGTCATTGGTTTAGCTGTTATGGGGAAAAACCTTGCGTTAAATATTGAAAGTCGAGGATATTCTGTGGCTGTTTTTAATCGTTCTTATGATAAAACAGAAGCATTTTTAAAGAATGAAGCTGAAGGGAAAAATTTTGCGGGTGCTCAATCAGTTGAAGAATTTGTAAATTTATTAGAGAAACCAAGAAAAATTTTATTAATGGTGAAAGCAGGAACCGCAACAGATGCAACAATTGATTCCTTAAAACCATATTTAGAAGAAGGCGACATTCTTATTGATGGTGGGAATACATTCTTTCAAGATACAATCAGACGAAACAAAGAACTCGAGTCAGCTGGTTTCCATTTTATAGGGACAGGTGTTTCTGGTGGTGAAGAAGGTGCATTAAAAGGTCCGGCAATCATGCCAGGTGGAAAAAAAGAGGCATACGAACTAGTGCAGCCAATCTTCGAAGCCATTTCAGCTAAAGTAAAAGGTGACCCATGCTGTACATATATTGGACCAAATGGAGCGGGGCATTATGTGAAAATGGTACATAATGGGATCGAATATGGAGATATGCAATTAATTTCCGAGGCCTATAATATTCTAAAGAATGTCCTTGGTTTAAGCGCGGAAGAACTTCATAAGGTATTTGCCGAATGGAATAAAGGAGAATTAGACAGTTATTTAATTGAAATAACAGCAGATATTTTTACAAAGGTTGATGATGAAACGGGTAAACCACTAGTTGATATGATTCTGGATACAGCGGGTCAAAAAGGTACCGGCAAATGGACCAGTCAAAATGCATTAGATTTAGGGGTACCACTACCAATTATTACAGAATCCGTATTTGCTCGGTTTATTTCGGCAATGAAGGACGAGCGTGTGAAAGCAAGTAAAATTCTTAATGGACCTGGAGTTCGTGCATTTGAGGGAGACAAAGACGAACTAATTGAAGCAATCCGAAAAGCTTTGTACATGAGCAAAATTTGCTCCTATGCACAAGGATTTGCACAAATGCGTGTAGCATCAGAAGAATATGATTGGAATCTTCGCTATGGTGATATTGCCATGATTTTTAGAGGCGGCTGCATCATTCGAGCGCAGTTCCTCCAAAAGATTAAAGATGCCTATGACCAAAATCCTGAACTAGCCAATCTTTTATTAGATCCTTACTTTAAAGAAATTGTTGAAAACTATCAGGGATCATTACGACAAGTGGTTGCTCTAGCGATTGAACGAGGAATTCCTGTTCCGTCCTTTGCCAGTGCAATCGCCTACTACGATAGTTACCGTACAGAAACCCTTCCAGCTAACCTATTACAGGCTCAACGTGATTACTTTGGCGCACATACCTATCAACGTGTGGATAAAGAGGGAGTGTTTCATACGAACTGGATGGAGTAATTCTTCTGGATTGCAAGTGAGATATGTTGAACTGCCAAAAAGACTGCTAAGAATATTTAGCGGTCTTTTGTTTTTGTTTAGCGTACAATGTCAAATGCTTTTTTCAAATTTTAGGGTAACTCAAACACACTTACTGTTTTTTTCGTTTTTTTTCACAAGTAACAATTAATCAAGTTTTATGAAAAAGGCACCATTTTCTTGATTCAGAAATGGGTATACACTCGTTTTTTGGTCTGCATTGATGCAATTTGCCATTGAGTACAAATTTCTTTTTTACAGCCAGTTTGGGCCGTAGACTGCTTCTATGCGACCTTCTTCTCCTTCTTCCAGCCAGTTTGGGTCCGTAGACTGCTCCTATACGACCTTCTTCTTTTTTTTCAGCCAGTTGGGGCTCGTAGACTGCTCCTATGCGACCTCTTCTTTTTTTTCAGCCAGTTGGGGCTCGTAGACTGCTTCTATACGACCTTCTTCTCTTTTTTTCAGCCAGTTTGGGCCCGTAGACTGCTCCTATACGACCTTTTTCTCTTTTTTTCAGCCAGTTTGGGCCCGTAGACTGCTCCTATGCGACCTTCTTCTCTTTCTCTTTGCCTGTCGGGGCTGAACGAGGCGCTTCCGCCTTTTATTATTTCTTTCATCAAATTGTAAGAAATAAAAAAATAATGCAATAAAAACAGATATAAAATATGGTTATGGTAATTTTTAATTAAAAAGTTTGTTGATAAAGGCGGGAGCAATAAGTGAACCAACATTCCCAAAATGGCCAAACCTTAGAGAAATTACAATTACGAATAGATGAGCTCGAGAAGAGGGAAGTGGAGCTCCAAAAACAATTGCGTTTACATACATCCTTACATTCCAGGGTTTTAGATGCACTGCCAATAAATGTTTTTTTAGAGGACCCTGAGGGCAGAACAATATTTGCAAATAAACAGGCTTGTCTTGCAAATGGTCTATCATTGGATGAACTGGTAGGAAAAACAGTGTTTGATTTTTTCCCGCAACATATAGCCCAATTAAATCGTGAAATTGACCTCGAAGTATGGGAAGAGCGTCGTCTTATAACAAGGGAAGCAAAGGTTGGATTTCAAGGGAAAGAATCAATTATGTTTTCTGGTAAAACGATAATTGAACTACCTGAATCAGGAAAAGACTTCCTCCTTGGTTTTGGATTAGATATAACTGACTTGAAAAAGGCAGAAAAGAAGATAGAGCATATGGCTTACCATGATGCTTTAACCGGTCTGCCGAATAGGTGGTTTATAAAGGCATACCTTGAAAAATATCTACATGATTTTCATATGGGGAATAACCAAATACTAGGAGTGGTTCTCTTAGATTTAGATCATTTCAAGGTCATTAATGATAGTTTAGGACATCAAGCAGGGGATGCTTTATTGCAGGCAGTGGCAGAACGATTAAGAGATACAGTCGGGAAAGAAAATATACTAGCGAGATTTGGTGGAGATGAATTTGTACTCATAATTCCTAATGTTTCTAGTTTAGACATGGTTAATGAATTATGTGACTTCATTCTTGATGTAATGAAAGAACCATTTTGGATAAATAAACAAAGGTTTACTATATCGCCTAGTATTGGAATATGTTTGCATCCAGAACATGGGAGTGATATGAATAATTTAATTAAAAATGCTGACCTTGCAATGTATCATTCAAAAGAAAAAGGGAGAAATTGTTATTCATTGTTTGTTCCTAATATGAAAGTCCACGCAATGGTACGTATGGATATGGAGATAAATTTAAGGCAAGCCCTTGAAAAACAGGAGTTCGTCCTCCATTATCAACCTAAAATGAATTTGAAAACAGGCAGGATTTCCGGTATGGAAGCCTTAATCAGGTGGAAAAGTGATGAAAACAAACTCTTATATCCAGATACATTTATATCAATTGCTGAGGAATCTGGATTAATTGTTCCTATTGGGGAATGGGTATTACGCAAAGCATGTTCTGAATGTAAAATGTGGCATGATGCTGGGTTTGACGAGCTGACAGTTAGTGTAAACATATCGCCAGCACAATTTCAAAAACAGAATCTCGAAGAAGTGATTAGTGTGATTCTTTCTGAGACAGGTTTGCCGCCAAGGGCATTAGAATTGGAATTAACAGAGAGCACTGTGATGAAGGAACCAGAACTTGCAGCAAAAATACTAAAGAACCTTAAGTCTCTTGGGATTTCCATTTCAATTGATGATTTTGGTACTGGTTTTTCATCATTAAGCTATTTAAAGAACTTTCCGATTGATACTCTAAAAATAGATAAATCTTTCATTATGAACCTTGGCTATGATGAAGAAAATAGCGCCATTGTAACAGCTGTGATTGCACTAGCACATATACTCAAATTAAAGCTCGTTGCTGAAGGTGTAGAGACTTTAGATCAATTGGATTTTTTACAATTGGGTGCCTGTGATCTTGCACAGGGTTTTTACATTAGTAAACCTGTGGAAATTAATTCAATTAGAGAGATGGTAGGGAATTGTTTATTAGTATAAAAAAATGAGGCTGACAAATATTAGTCAGCCTCATTCCTTTACGCCCATTTTACTTCTTGCAATAATCCTTGTCTAAACAATTGAATTAAAAATTCATTATAGAAATCTTTTCTTACGATGATTTGATACCTATTATTAGGATGAATGTAATAATGAATATCTGTTAAAATTTTATTTTCCTCAAAGTATTCTCGAACAAGTTTAAGTCCTTTTTTTAACTGGCTATCCAATAAGGTGATCGTGAATTCAAAGTCATCTCCGTTAGTGGTTTCTTTTATATCGAGAAGCTGTGCGTCATATTTATACTCTACTTTCATCATACTCCCCCTAAATTAGATATCTTAAATAAATGTAAACGGTACAAATTACGATAGAAAGGATCATAAGCGGAAAGGCAATTAAAAGGAATTTTCCAAATGTAATGTGATGTCCTTCTTTTGCTGCAAGTCCGGCTACAATAACATTGGCACTTGCCCCGATTAATGTTCCATTCCCCCCTAGACAAGCTCCAAGTGATAAGCTCCACCAAAGTGGTTCTAAATTATTGATACCAAGTTCCCCCATATCTTTAATCATTGGAATCATCGTTGCGACAAACGGGATATTATCAATAAACGCAGACGCAATCGCACTGACCCAAAGAATTAAGATTGACGTAGAGGTTACATCTCCCCCAGTTAGATGAACGGAGTAATCTGCTAGTAATGAAATAACTCCTGTTTCAATTAACCCTGAAACGAGTACAAATAGCCCGATAAAGAAGAAAATGGTTGTCCATTCAACCTTTCCAAAAGACTTGTCTAAATATTTTTCTCCTGTTAAGAGAAGTAACAGAAAGGCCCCTGCTAAGGCAACTGTTGCTGATTCGATATGAAACAGCTGGTGCAGGAAAAATCCCAAAATGGTTAATGAAAGAGCAACTAACGACTTAATTAAAAGAGTTCTGTCTGTGATTTCTTCTTTTTCATCTAAGTCCATTAAGCTTGCCTTTAATTCGGCTGTTGTCCGAAGCTGTTTCCGATAGATTAGCGCTAAAATGGCAATGTTCACAAATAAGATAAAAAATGATATCGCTGTAAGATTATCGATAAAGGCCATAAACGTTAATTCTTTAACTGCACTTCCTAGCATGATATTCGGAGGATCCCCAATAAGAGTCGACGTTCCTCCAATATTGGAAGCAATAATTTCAGTGATTAAAAAAGGTATCGGGTTAACCCGTAATTGTCTAGTAATACTAAAAGTTACTGGTACCATTAAAAGTACTGTAGTTACGTTATCTAGAAAGGCTGATCCTAAGGCAGTAATAATGCCAAGGACAAGTAGTATTTTTAATGGGTCCCCTTTCACTTTTTTTGCTGCCCAAATGGCTATGTATTTGAAAAGACCTGTCTCGGAGGTGATAGCAACAATGATCATCATTCCTGTCAGTAATCCGAGAGTATTAAAATCGATATGGTGTAGGGCCTTTTCTTGACCGATAATTCCCAGTAAAACCATCATGATACCGCCGGCCATGGCAATGATTGTTCGATGGATTTTTTCTGTAACTATAAAGGCGTAGGTGATGAGAAATACGCCAATTGCGATTATTGCTTGTGTTGACATGATCGACCTCTTCTCCCAAATTTTTTATCCATTGGTGAAAAAAATACAAAAGGAGCCCGTATTTGACAGACTCCACCTAAAATTCACCGAATATATTATTACCTTTATTTTATAAAAGTATACTATGAAAGTAAAGGGACAATTTGTCTAAAAATTGCGTAAAAGACATTCTATAGCCCTAACTTTTTAATAAAATCTACTGTTTCCTGATGTTCTGATTTCATCAAATGGTATAAGCCTTTATCAATTGGGACTAGAGATTTCCCCGATTCATCAGCAATGGGGACAGTTTTGGACTCTCCATCAATCACTCTCCATTTTCCTGCAGCTCTCTTTAATTTTAGGTCAATAATCCCAAGTCGGTTACCGAAAGCGCCTGCCATGACAACGGGCTTTCCATTAATTGTTCCTGTTTCCATGTTCGTGTTGGGAAGATGCTTATAAACAGGTCCAGGGAACACACTATGGGAATGTCCAGCTAATACCGCATCAATACCCGATATTTTGGTTAAGTAGTAGACTGCATCTTCTGATTCGGGATTATAAGGTTCATTACTTATACCGGTGTGAGCCAAAGCAATGATGATATCAGCACCATCAGCTTTCATGATCGGAATAAATTCCTTAGCAGAATCAACAATAGGTTTTGCGAATACTTTTCCCTCTAGGTTTGTTTTATCCCACTTCATTATTTGTGTAGGCATGAACGAAATAACACCAATCTTCAGTTCATGCTGTAATCCATTTTGATCCACTACATTTCTTTTTAATATTACATATGGAGTAAAGTAAGGTGTATTTTTTTTAACTGAATAAACATTGGCATTTAAGACAGGCATCTTTGTCCCTTTTAAGGCCGCATTTAAAAATTTTAATCCATAATTAAATTCATGGTTTCCGATAGCTATAGCATCATATTTAAGATAATTAAATGCACGATAAACAGGGTGTGTCTTTCCTTTGTTAATTCCTCTTATTCTTGCAAGGTACTCACCGAGTGGATTTCCTTTTAAATGATCACCGTTATCAAATAATAAGGAATTATCAGCTTCTTTCCTTGCTTTACGGATGAGAGTGGCAGTTTTAACGAGTCCAATCCGATTGTCCACTTTTGTTTGATAATAGTCATAATTGAGAAGTGAAGCATGCAGGTCAGTTGTTTCGAGGATTCTCAAACGGACAATTTCATGGTTGGTTGGAGTGACTTCAGCTGCGTGAGTTAATGAGGAACTTGAAAGCATAAAGAAAGAAACTATAAGAAAAAAAGTAAACCTATTCATCTGCACCAAGATGACCTCCCTCAAATTTCTGATTGTATTTAGTAAACTTAGTATTTGTTTTCTTTTTAGAAATATGAGGTTTAATACCTTGAAGAATTTATTCAAGTCTTCTTTTCCCTTTTATGACAATCATGTGAAGTGTGACATTGGTCAAAGCGATGTAGAAAAAAAGTAGCTTATAATGAGAAGTGAAGTAGTTGAAAAATTTTCCAAGATTAACCCTATTGTAAACGCTTACAACAAAAAGATGGGTGGGACTCTTTAAATGAATCCTAGCACAAGAATAACCATTGTATCTGGCCATTTTGGCAGCGGGAAAACTGAGATTGCTATCAATTTAGCTTTAACCGAGAGGCTGAGCCATGGAAGGGTGGCCATTAATGATTTAGATATCATAAATCCATATTATCGCTCCCGGGATCTTGCACCTATTTTTCAGGCGCACGACATTGAATTGATTTCTCCCAAGAGTCACTTGGCCACCTCCGACCTACCAATCGTTTCAGGAGAAATGTATCGTGTATTGCATGACTATAGATATAGGCTAATCGTAGATGCAGGTGGTGATAAGGACGGTGCTACAGCATTAGGGCAATATTATCACGAATGGAAGGACTTAAATCCGGAACTTCTCTTTGTCCTAAATGGGAATCGGCCATATGTCAGCACGTTAGAAGGAGCATTGTATACAGTTGAACAGATAGAAAAGGTCTCACGGTTAAAAGTGACAGGGATTATTAACAATTCAAATTTATCTGCGGAAACCACGATGAATGACATAGAAAAAGGGTATGAGCTTAGTAAAAACGTAGCAGAGAAACTCGAAATTCCTTTACTCTATTCAACTATATCGTCTCATTTGAAAAAAGAAGCTGAAGAGTTCGCCAAAACCCACGATGTTGTTTTTATTAATCGATTTTTGAAATTACCATGGGAATGTAAAAGGAGTGAATGACATTGGAGAAAAGGGTAGTTTTTAATGAAGAAATTTGTAAGTCTTGTAGCTTATGTGTGCAAGTTTGTCCCACTAACGTTATTTTTCTTTCAGACTATTTAAATGGAAAAGGATATCGGCCAGCTGCAGTTGTTGACCAGGAGCATTGTATTAGCTGTGCGAAGTGTGCACAAATATGTCCTGAATCTGTCATAGCCGTGTATAGACCAGTAAAAATCTTGCAAACTGTGTGATTCGAAAGGAGTTTTTTTCATGGGGAAAGTGTTAATGAAGGGTAATGAAGTCATAGCGGAAGCAGCCGTCCATGCTGGTTGTAAATACTTTTTTGGCTATCCAATTACACCGCAAAGTGAACTTGTTGCCTATATGGCAAGAAGACTACCCGAGGTAGGCGGGTTGTTTCTTCAAGCGGAGAGTGAAATCGCTGCCATCAATATGGTGTATGGGGCAGCAGGGACCGGTGTAAGGGTGATGACTTCTTCTTCCAGCCCAGGCTTCAGTTTAAAACAAGAAGGAATATCCTATTTAGTCGGTTCAGAGCTTCCAGCGGTGATTTGTAATATCGTTCGAGGGGGTCCTGGTTTAGGGAATATCCAGCCTGCCCAATCCGATTATTTTCAAGTGACAAAAGGTGGGGGACATGGAGATTATAATATCCCTGTATTGGCACCAGCAAGCCTGCAGGAAATTGTTGAACTAACACAGGATGCCTTTGATATTGCTGACCGTTACCGAACTCCGGTTATTTTAATGGGTGATGGCATGCTTGGGCAAATGATGGAGCCAGTGGAATTTAGAGAACGTGAAAAAGCACTTATAGACGAAAAAGAGTGGGCTACAACCGGTACACGTGGAGATGGAGGGCCAAGGATTATTACTTCTCTTGAACTGGATGCAGAAAGCCTCGAACAGCGAAATTGGAAGCTTCAGAAGAAGTTTGCCACAATCAAAGAAAATGAAGTCAGATATGAAACTTATCAAGTTGAAGATGCGGATTATATCATGGTTGCCTATGGAACCGTTGCGAGGATTACGATGAATAGCATTAATCAGGCAAGACAAAAAGGTGTTAAAGTTGGCTTAATTAGACCCATTTCCCTTTGGCCATTCCCTGAAAAGCCATTTATAGAAACAAGAGACCAGGTGAAAGCTTTTATTTCAGTAGAAATGAGCGCAGGTCAAATGATTGAGGATGTTCGTCTAGCGGTAAATGGTCATGCACCTGTTGACTTCTTTGGCAGGACTGGAGGAGTAGTACCGACACAAGAAGAAATTTACGATAAGATTATGACGGTTGCCGGGGGTGTGAACGTATGACAATGAAAACGGTTTTTAGGAAAACAAACGGGCTGACTGATAAACCTACTCATTATTGCCCTGGATGCACACATGGTGTTATTCATCGCCTTGTGGGTGAGGTACTAGAAGAAATGGATATACTTGAAGATACGATTGGTGTCGCATCTGTGGGTTGTTCAGTGTTATCGTATGAATATTTTAATTGTGATATGACACAGTCTGCACATGGCCGTGCACCTGCGGTAGCAACGGGAATAAAGCGTGTACTCCCTGATCGATTTGTGTTTACTTACCAAGGCGACGGAGATCTAGCCTCCATTGGTATAAGTGAAGTCATTCATGCTGCAGCGAGGGGCGAGAAAATAACTGTCATTTTTGTCAATAATGCAATTTACGGGATGACTGGTGGGCAAATGGCACCAACAACCTTAATTGGCCAAAAAACAGCAACCACACCGTATGGAAGAACCGAAAGTGTGCAGGGTTTACCCATTCGAGTATCAGAAATGATTGCAACTCTTGATGGAGCTGCTTATATTGAGCGTGTTTCTTCACATGACGTTCCACATATAATGAAGGCTAAAAAGGCGATTCGTAAGGCCTTTGAAACACAAAAGAAAGGGTTAGGCTTTTCAATGATTGAAGTGTTATCAACGTGCCCAACTAATTGGGGACTTGCCCCTCATGAATCTCTTGATTGGGTAAAAGACAATATGATTCCTGCTTATCCTCTCGGAGTAGTTAAAAATAAAGAGGAGGGAATTAAGTGATGCAAGAAGAAATTATTATTGCTGGCTTTGGTGGGCAGGGTGTGATGTCAATGGGGCAACTCATTGCTTACGCTGGAATGCTTGAAGGGAAAGGTGTTTCATGGCTTCCCTCCTATGGACCTGAGCAAAGGGGTGGGACAGCGAATTGTGCGGTCGTTGTCAGTGATGAACCAGTAGGATCCCCACTTGTTACCAAACCATCTACAGCAATCGTTTTGAATAATCCTTCTTTCGATAAGTTTGAGCCGCGAGTTCGTTCGGGAGGGCTTTTAATTCTAAATTCATCATTGGTAGTCAGGACTTCGGAGCGAAAGGATATTCAAACGATTGAAATCAGTGCGACAGACCTTGCCAATGATTTAGGAAATTCTCGGGTGGCCAATATGATTTTGTTAGGAGCTTTTCTAGAGAGGACCAAAATTGTTTCGGAGGAAGCGATTCTTGAATCTTTAAAGAAAGTCCTATCAGCTGAAAAACATCATTTAATAGAAATTAATGAACAGGCACTGAAAAAAGGAGCGTCTCTTGTGGAGGTCAAAATTTCTTAAAACGAAAATCAGTCGTTCCAAACGGCTGATTTTTTTTATGTGAAAATGTTCACTGGGTAAATAGGATGAGTCACAAGTGCCCAAAGAGCAACAAAAAAGAGATTTCACCGTAGTGGGAGCGACTAGTGCCTGTTAAGGAAGAAAAAGAGAGGGAACGGTAACTAGTGGGAGCGACTAGTGCCCAAGAAGGGGAAAAAAGAGAGAAAAATGTAACTAGTCAGGACGACTAGTGCCCGTGAAGGGAAAAAAAGAGAGAAAATGGTAACTATGCGCCCGAATTGCCTGATGGTAAAGGATTACGGTCGCATAGACAGACTCTATGAGCCCGAATTACATGATGTAGAAGGTTACGGTCGCATAGACAGGTTCTATGAGCCCGAATTGCCTAATGGAGAAGGATTACGGTCGCATAGACAGACTCTATGAGCCCGAATTACATGAAAGAGAAGGGGTACGGTCGCATAGACAAGTTCTATGAGCCCGAATTGCCTGAAGTAGAAGGGGGGACGTTCGCATAGTCAGGACGACTAGTGCCCGAGTAGGGAGAAAAAGAGAAGGAACGGTAACTAGTGGGAGTGACTAGTGCCCGTGAAGGGAAAAAAAGAGAGAAAACGGTAACTGGTCAGAGCAACTATTCCCAAAAAAGCAGAGATTAAAATATAGTTTTTGTGTCATACAAGATAATGTGATGTGGCTCACTTAATTGAAAATGATTTTCAATTAAAATAAGTGTAGAAAGATGCTAAGGAGGAATTATTGATGGAAAAGAATTCAGTTAAGTCATATATGGAATATAGTGAAGAGCGATTTACCAAAAGAGTTATGTATAAAAAAGGTGAAACCACAGCTTTCGTTCTAAACTTCCTGCCAGGTCAACAGCTCCCTATTCATAAGCATCCAGGTACCGAAGTATACATTTTTGTCGTAACAGGAACGGGAACAATCGTCATTGATGGGAAATATTCTGAAGTGTCCGAAGCAGACTTAATCCATGTAAATAGTGAAGAAGAAATGTCCTTCAAAAATAACGGTAATGAGCCAGTAAGCTTGTATGTGGTATTAAGCAAATATCCTAATGAAAATTATGCTAAAAATATTTAAAAATGGCCAGCCTACATCACTAGGCTGGCTTTTTCCTTTGCTTCAACTGTTTATTCATATTTAACCCAAAAAACCACCAATTCCAATCCCCTAATAACTTCATTAAGGCAGGAACTAACACCATCCTTACGATCGTAGCATCAATAAAAATGGCGATAGCAATTCCTACTCCCAATTGCTTCACAGGCATAACTCCAGTAAAGGCAAACGCTCCAGTTACAACAATCATGATGGCTGCTGCAGAAGTAATAATCTTACTAGTGTAAGTCAACCCTAAAATGGTTGCCTCATTATTGTCACCTGTATTTAAATAAAACTCCTGAATCCTTGAGATTAAAAAAATTTCATAATCCATGGAAAGACCGAAAACAAGAGTGAAAACAAATACCGGTAAAATTAAGGCAATTTCCACGGGATCTACTCCCAAATGCCCTTGCTGGAAAATCCATACCAGAATCCCAAACGTACAACCAAGACTTAAGATATTCATTAGTATTGCTTTGATTGGGATAAGGAGCGAATGGAAAGCTGCCATTAGAATAAAGAAAGTTGAGACGACAATTAATAGTAATCCATAGGGAGCTTTTTGAAATATTTCAGAGAATATTTCCTCCTCGAATTTAATCGGACCACCAAATGAGGCTTGCATTCCTAAATCCTTCTTGGACCAGTTACGTACCCATTGCCGTGCTTTTGATGAATGCTCACCTGTTTTTAAGTACACGTCTAACAGCATTTTATTATCTCTTATAAAATAGTCTACGATTGGGGCTACTTTTCTTTGCTCCCCATGGGTAAGAAACTGCTGAAGTTGAACATTATCCGAAACACCAGTGACTGAAAAAGGTGAATCTACTGCATTGACAAGAGGATCCTTTTCTAATTTTTGTATCACTTGGCTCACCTTTTCTAAATTGTGAGTTTCAAGAATGTTTCCTTTAGATTCAAGCACCAGCGTCACTTTTTTTTCATCCCGCTTTTCTTTTGCAATGAATTGGTCTTTAAAGGTTTCTAAAGCTACCCTTGAAGGGTATTTTGGTGGAAGGGATTCTGTTCCAGGAATGGCCAATATCATTTGTTTCACTGGAATCAATCCAATTAAAAGAAAAACAAGTGCTGAAGCCGTCATAAGAAAAGGGCGTCTCATGACAAATTTTGCAAAGCTATGCCAAACACTTCTTTTGTGGTTGGATACCCGTAGCAGGCTTAGTTTATTTATATTCTTTCCTATTAAGGCCAGTACGGCAGGAAGGAAAGTTAACGCGCAAAAAGCAGAAATAAATACAACCGTCATGCCTCCAAGGGCAACATTTTGAAAAATATCAATTTTGATAAACCAAAGGCCTGACAACCCAATGAACACACACAATCCCGAAAAGATAATCGACCGTCCAGCAGTAACAAATGTAATCTTAATTGCCTCTTGAACGGGTTTAGTTGCTACTTCTTCCTTGTATCGGTTGATAAACAATAAAGCGAAATCGATACTCAAGGCAAGTCCAATCATGGGAACGATATTTAATATGAAAATGGATAAATCTGCATTGTAACTAAAGAAATAGACCGTTCCCATAGTGGTTAAGATGGAGACGATCCCGATGATAATCGGTAATGAAGCAGCAACGAGACCACCAAAAGCAAAAATCAGCACGATTAAGGCAATAGGAAGTCCAATCATTTCTGCTTTTGCCAAATCCTCTTGACTCGCCACATTTAGATCCTGAACAATAATGGGTTCTCCAGTCATTGTGACCTTTAAGCCCTTTTTAGTGTGGAGGATACCTTTTAGTTGATGAATCTCATTTCCAAGACTTTCTGCTTTTTGGTTAAATGTTAGAAGACCATAAGCTACATTTTCCTTTATCATCCCATCTCTTTCTAAGGGAGAAGTCTTCTGCGTGGCAGCTTTAAAGTCATGTAAATTTTTATAAGTGTCTTGGATGAATTCTTGAAAGCCTTCTTTACTGACAGTTGGTTCCTTTTCAAAAACAAGGATGATAGAGGATTTTGCATGGCCGAAGTCTCTTTCAAGCAGTTTTCTTGTTTCACTATATTCACCTTTATATTCAAATCCATTTCCGCTTAAAACAGAGGGCAATTTTAAGGCGAAAATGCCAAAAAAGACGATGGCTATGATCCATCCTAATAGGACCGATTTTCTATAGGCATATAGAAGTCCTCCTAATTTTTCCATGGGATAACCTCCTTTTATCATACTATTTCCAACTTTAGTCGTTATCATTTTACGATAAAATGTTCAAATGGAATTTTACAAATGTAAAGTAATGATGAACTCGCTCCTATTTTTTGTTACAATAAAGAAAATATATAACTATTTAGGTGATGCAGGTGGATAAAGAAAAGATAAGTAAGGTCATTGAAGCAGCTAAATTATATTATTTATTGGATTATAATCAGAATGAAATTGCAAAAATGTTGGGCATCTCCCGTCCAACTGTTTCTAGATTACTACAACAAGCGAAGAGTGATGGAATTGTTCAAATTAATATCATGGATCCTACTGAGGATGTTGAAAATTTAGGCAAACAATTAGAAAAACGATTTAATTTAAAGAAAGCTATGGTAGCTTCCATTCCTCAATATGATGATCATATTATTAAAAATTATCTGGGCGAAAAAGCAGCGTTGTATCTTGATGGAATAGTCAAGGATGATGACATAATCGGGGTCACCTGGGGAACAACCATTTATCATGTTGCCACAGAATTGAAACAGAAGTTTGTAAAAAATGTAAAGGTCGTTCAATTAAAAGGTGGAGTAAGTTACGCTGAAACAAATACGTATGCTTCTGAAATCTTATATCTATTCGGGAAGGCCTATAATACAGCCCCCCACAACCTTCCATTACCAGCTATTGTAGACCATGTAGTTGTCAAACAAGCGATGGAAGCTGACCGCCATATTCGAAAGATTCTTGAATTAGGGAAGCAAGCGAATATTGCCTTATTTACAATGGGTCCCATAAAAACAGATTCATTACTATTCCAATTGGGCTATTTTACAGAGAGCGACTTGGAATCACTGTATGGGAAGGCGGTCGGAGATATTTGTTCTCGTTTCTTTGATAAGAATGGGGAAATCTGTAATGAAAGCTTGAATGAAAGAACGCTTGGAGTAAATCTTGATGAGCTAAGGAAGAAGGAATATTCCATTCTTGTTGCTGGGGGACCAAATAAAATAGATGGAATATACGGGGCATTAAAAGGAAAATATGCAAATGTTCTTATTACGGATCAATTTACAGCTAAATTCCTACTCGATAAGTAAACATAAAAAAACTGCCATTAAGCAAATTAGGCAGTTTTTTTGTTGTCGGTCGAGAAATTGAACATTACTTTACATTTGTTCATAAAAGTATTTACAAATGTTCACGCACTTGTTATAGTTACATTGTGATAAAAAACTATTAATCTTTTATATAAATTTATTAAAAGGACATGGGGGATTTTAAAATGACACAAAATGTCGTAAGAATGATTGATCATACATTATTAAAAGCAGACGCAACAAAGGAAGAGATTGTTACATTAGTAGAAGAAGCAAAAGAATATTTATTTGCATCCGTGTGTGTAAATCCTACTTGGGTTCGTACAGCAGCAGATATGCTTGCAGGCACTCCAGAAGTAAAAGTATGTACTGTGATTGGTTTTCCACTGGGAGCATCTACTCCAGAAACAAAAGCATTTGAAACTAAGAATGCTATTGAAAATGGGGCAAATGAAATTGATATGGTCATCAACATTGCTGCGCTTAAAGATCAGCAAGATGAGTTGGTTGAGAGAGATATTCGTGCGGTTGTTGAAGCAGCAAAAGGGAAAGCTATAGTAAAGGTCATCATTGAAACCTGTCTGTTAACAAAAGAAGAAAAGGTACGAGCATGTGAGCTATCTGTTAAAGCAGGAGCAGATTTTGTGAAAACATCTACAGGGTTTTCAACAGGTGGAGCAACAGTGGAAGATATCCGACTTATGAGAGAAACAGTAGGTCCAGAAATCGGTGTAAAGGCATCTGGTGGTGTCCGCAGTCGTGAAGATGCGTTAGCAATGGTGGAAGCAGGAGCTACTCGAATTGGAGCAAGTTCTGGTGTGTCAATTAGTAAAGGTGAGCTTTCTTATAGTAATTATTAATATATAATGTGAGGGTACCGAGATGAAAGATGTTATTATGGCATTAATTGCTGGTTTAATTGTTGGTATGCTATTTAAGTTTTTAAAATTACCTTTACCTGCACCTCCTGTGTTTTCAGCTGTAGTTGGGGTATTCGGTGTGTATTTTGGTGGTATTGTTTTAGACTGGATTACAAAGTTAATTCAACATTAAAATTCCCTGGCGGAGAGTGAATAGGATGGTAAAATTAGAACTTATCCAAGAAGCGAATAAAGCAAGAGAGTTTGCCTATGTGCCATATTCAAATTTCAAAGTTGGTGCAGCCTTATTAGCAAAAGATGGTCAGGTTTTTCACGGTTGTAACATTGAGAATGCAGCTTACAGCATGACGAACTGCGCTGAACGAACAGCTTTGTTTAAAGCATACTCAGAGGGTGTGACCCAATTTGAATCACTTATAGTTGTTGCAGATACCGAGGGACCTGTGTCTCCTTGTGGGGCTTGCCGTCAGGTGATTTCTGAGTTATGTGACCCTGAGATGGAAGTTGTTCTTACAAATTTAAGAGGCGATGTCCAAAAAATTCAAGTAAGAGACCTACTTCCAGGGGCATTTTCTCCAAAAGATTTACAAAAGTAAACAAATGTAAAAAGAGGAGTTAATCGATAGATTAGCTTCTCTTTTTTTGTTTTTGTCGTCCGTTGCATTGAGAATGAAAAAAATAAACATACTATTATGTAATATAAATTAAGGGATGATATGATGATTTATATTTATAATGATTATGGCGGGACACATACGACTTCATTGGCTGCGGCCTATCACTTAAAGCAATTACCTCAATCTGAACGGAAACTAACAACTGAGGAAATTTTAAATGTGAAATATTTCAACAAATTAACAAAGGAGGATTTTGGAAAACTTATTTTCCACGGGGTTGACGAGGAAGGCCACTCCGTTTATACGATTGGACGGAAAAGAAATAAATATGTTGTTCCAGCAATGAAAGATATGAGTTTATTATTACAAGAGAAATTTAAATTTGATGAAAAAATTGTATTTTCCAATACTTCACCAACCGTTCCCTTTGTTATGTCAATAGGAGGCTTTTTTTCTAGAGGGTTACATATTGATTTTATTGGTGTTCCACTATTAGTGAGAGGGGCTAAACAGTGCTGCGATAGTATTTATCAGTTAGTAGAAAATACAAAAGATATTGGAAGGACCAATTTTTCAGAGAAAGTGATTATATTGGAAAATGAAATGTATAAGTAGAAGATAGGTGCTGAGAGAAATGAATAAAAATATAGGTTTTATCGGAGCGGGGAAAATGGCTCAAGCAATGATGGAAGGGTTAGTCACTTCAAATGTAATTCCTAAACGAAACATAATGGCTAGTGCTGTGACTGAAAAAACCATTAAACAAGTGGAGAATAAATATGGAATCCTCACATCCCTAAATAATAAAGAGGTAGCAAGATTTTCAGATATACTGATCTTAGCAGTTAAACCAGATCTTCATGAATTGGTTATTTCTGAAATTAAAGAGGAAATCCAGAAAGATGCTATTATTATAACGATTGCAGCAGGCATTACACTTTTAGATATAAAACAATGGTTTGGTTATCGAGTAAAAGCCGTTCGGACAATGCCAAATACGCCATCCCTAGTGGGGGAAGGAATGAGTGCATTATGTCCCAATGATGTCCTTAGCGAGGAAGAAATCAGAGAAGTGGAGCAATTATTTCACTGTTTTGGTCAAAGTGAGCGCCTAGAGGAAAAACTAATGGATGCCATCCCTGCTATAAGTGGGTCATCGCCAGCGTATGTATATATGTTCATAGAAGCCTTGGCTGATGGAGGCGTTAGACAAGGAATTCCGAGAGATAAGGCCTATCGTCTCGCAGCCCAGGCCGTTCTTGGCGCAGCTAAAATGGTTCTTGATACGGGAAAGCATCCTGGAGAACTGAAAGATAATGTATGTACCCCAGGAGGTGCAACGATCGAAGCTGTTGCTGCTCTCGAAAAAGAACAATTTCGTGGAGCCATTCTTACTGCTATGGAGAGCTGTACAAATAAGATTAAAAATTTAAAGTGAGTAAACTCAAGAACCCATGTAAATGGGTCTTTTTTTATCTACAAACGAGAAATTCGACAAAATTCTTCCTTATTTGTCATTTTTCTCGTTTTTCTGTAGGTAATTCGTTGTATCATTAATCAAAAAATTATAAACTCAATATACACAAGGAACGAAGATATTGGGAATAATAGTTGAACACGAAATGAACTATTTTTGGATTTTTGCTTTAGTCAAATAGGGGTGTAGAGGGTATGGATTTTACAAAATATAAAAACTTACTGTTTCAAAAGATAAAGAGTCAATTTTCCATGTGGTTTGAAGCAAAGGAAGAATCACAAATTTCCAATTCAGAGGTATATCGATTTCTACACTCGGTCCATGGAAGTTCGGGAACCCTTCAACTGGGAGGGCTTCACCAACTTTCAGGGAGACTAATTGAACAGATAGAAGAAACAGATTATAAACAATGGGAAAAAGAAGAGTTAATGAATTTTCTTGGTGATTTAATTAATCTTTCCTATGAATTTGAAAACTTCTATGAAATAGGGGAAAACAAAGAAATTCGTCACGACGACCATCTCCCTCTAATCCAAATTATTGATGATGATGTTTCTATGCTTATTTTGTTAAAGGACACATTTGAAGAAAAAGGCTGGATGGTTGCAGCAAACACCACACCAGAGAAGGCAATAGCCCATTACTATGATTTAAATCCTGATTGTGTAATTATTGACATAAATTTAGCTGACATCAGTGGGTTTCAAGTCCTCAATGACTTGAATGAGCATAACAAGCAGAAATTTGTTCCAAAAATTATGATCAGTCTTTTAAATGACCGCGAAACAAGAATGAAGGCTTACAAGTTGGGCGCAGATGACTTTATTGAAAAGCCAATTGATTTGGAGGAATTAACCGTCAGGGTAGAACGGCTTCTAACACGAAAAAAATTATACGACCAATCAGTGATGCTAGATGAGCTTACGAAACTTTACAACAGGAAATTTTTAAATGATGTTTTTAATAGAAATATTAAAGATTTAATTCGGAACAAACAACTATTTAGTATAGCCATCATAGACCTTGACCATTTTAAACAGATAAATGATTCATTCGGCCATCTCACTGGGGATTATGTTCTTTCCACATTTGCTAACTTTTTAAAGGAGCATACAAGAACTTCGGATATTGCATTTAGATATGGCGGGGAAGAGTTTGTCATCCTTTTTCAAAATACTGCTCAAAATGATGCTGTCGAGATTGTTTCCCGTCTCTTAAGAGAGTTTAGTATGACAAATTTTGAAAAAAATGAATCGATATTTACCGTTACCTTTTCCGCTGGAGTGTTTACCATTCATAATCCAGATATTCGGCTGGAAGAGGCCTTAAAAATAGCGGACCAAGCTTTATATCAAGCAAAGAAAAATGGTAGGGCAAGAGTTGAAGTGATTAATCATTCTCCAATCGAATTATCGAAAAAAACATTGTTTGTCTCAATTATTGATGACGATGCCATCATTCGAACGATGTTGGTACGAATACTTAAGGTGATGGACTTTGACCATTTTGAATTAAACCTGGAAGCATTCGAAGATGGAGTTCAATTTTTTGAATCGAAACGGATCGCAGAATCAGGGGAGCATTTTCTAATCTTAGATGGTGTGATGCCTGTAATGGACGGGATAGAAATACTTCAAAAGGTGAAAAGACTAAAAAAGGATAGGAATATGCATGTCTTAATGTTAACGGGAAGAAAAAGTGAGTCCGATATTGAAAGAGCACTAAAGCTCGGTGCAGATGATTATGTAACCAAGCCTTTCAGTATAAAAGAACTGCAAGCAAGAATACAGAGGCTTATCAAAAGGATGAAATAAGATGCAAAATCTTGAATTGTTTTTCCTTTCAATCTTAACACTCTCCATCTTTGGCATGTTGTTCATTTTGTTAGGATACTTAACTATTCGAAAAGCAGTTGATATTAAGAGAAGGGAGAGGATTAGTAACTACAAAGTACAATATAACCCTCTCCTTTTTTTTATGTTAACAGAAGGAAGTTATGCGAGGAGACTTACTCCAGAAACAGCACTGCAGCAAAAGGCGATAGAGGAGTTGCTAAGTAGGTATACTACCTTACTTGAAGGGGAAGAGGAAAAATCGCGTTTGTCTGAACTCGCTTCCTTATATTTAACGGATTATTATAGAAGGCAACTTAAAAGCAAAAGATGGAGTACTCGGATGAATACGCTTTATCATATTGAGGATTTTCAAATGAGTCATCTTTTAGAAGACGTCTCAAGATTATTAAGTAGGAAACGAATGTCACGTGAGGAGCTTGTGCATGTCTTGAGAATTCTTGCCAAGTTTCACTCCAAGCAGATGTTTGAACTCCTTACAAAGGAGTTTGACCATTTATCTGAATACGATTACCGTAATATTTTAATTCGTACGGAACGTAGACAATTCGATCAATTTATTCTCCATTTTCATAAAAGCAATATATCCCTACAGAAGGCAATTCTTGATATCATTTCCCTGAAAAGAGAGATGACGTATCTCTCTTTTTTAGAGAGGATTTTTGAAAGCTATAAAGGAGAAATTAAACTAAGGGCTTTAAAGGCATTGGCGGAAATCGGCTATGTAAAAAATGTTGAGCCGTACTTAGAACTTTTATACTCCAATAAGTGGGAAGAAAGAATGGTTGCAGCCAAATTAATAGGTTCTTTAAAGGAAGAAAGAGGAATTCAAAGATTAATTGAGTTGTTGCATGATCAATCCTGGTGGGTCCGTTCACAAGCTGGGCAAGCCATTGATCAATTTACTAATGGAAAAGAAATATTGCGTTCCGTCTTTGAAACATCAAATGATGTCTTCGCGAAAGATATGGCCTGGGAATGGCTTCATAAAGGAGTATAACCATGATTTTTCAATGGGGAGATATTGTCGCAGTTTTTGCTTGGTTTATAGCCGTTTATATGATAATCGTAATTGTTTTTTACACAGCCATTTTGGTTATTTCTTTATTTCAATTAAGAAAGGAATACCAGCTGGACAGAGTACAGGCTTATGAAGATTATATGGATGAATTTTATACGAAGCCTGTTTCTATTATAGTCCCCGCTTACAATGAAGAGGCAGGGATTATTCAGAGCGTTCGGTCTTTATTAAGTGTTAATTACCCAACATATGAAATCATTGTTGTAAATGACGGGTCTACCGATCTCACACTTGAAAAGATAATTGAGCATTATGAAATGAAGGAAATAAAAAAGGTCATTCGAAAGCAAGTGGATTCGAAACCCATTAAAAAAATATACCAATCTGAAATCCTTTCAAATCTTTTTCTTGTCGATAAGGAAAACGGAGGAAAAGCGGATGCCTTAAACGTCGGCCTTAATTTCTCTCACTATCCTTATTTTTGCTCACTAGATGGTGATTCTGTTTTGGAACAAGACGCCTTCTTAAAGGTTATGAAGCCTATTATTGATTCAAATGAAGAGGTTATTGCTTCAGGTGGAAGCGTGAGAATAGCGAATGGCTGCCAAATTCAAAATGGTCATATTCATAAAATCGGGCTATCTGATAAGCCTCTTGTGGTGATGCAAATCATTGAATATTTACGTGCTTTTCTAATGGGCAGGATAGGTCTAAGTAGGCATAATCTTCTTTTAATCATTTCAGGTGCATTTGGCGTTTTTTCAAAGCATTGGGTGATTGCTGCGGGCGGGTACAGGGTGGATACCGTTGGTGAAGATATGGAATTAGTTGTACGTATGCATCGGCTTTTAAAGGAAAAAGGACAAAAAAAGAAAATCGTGTATGTCCCTGATCCCGTTTGTTGGACAGAGGTACCTGAGGACCTTACCTATTTACGGAGACAGAGACGACGCTGGCACAGAGGGCTATTTGAGAGCCTATGGACACATAAAAAATTAACCTTTAATCCTAAATATGGTTCAATAGGATTCCTAGCTTTTCCGTACTTTTGGATTGTTGAGTTTTTTGGGCCGATTGTGGAATTATCCGGCTATATTTTTATGATTTTATGTTTATTCCTGGGGGGAATTTACATTGAATATTCTATTTTACTGTTTCTTCTATCTTGTTTATACGGGTCGATTTTTTCAATGGCTGCCGTTTTACTAGAAGAGTGGAGTTTAACAAAATACCCAAAAGTATCAGATATAGTAAAACTTTTTCTATATTCCCTAACAGAAACGCTATGGTATCGTCCACTAACCGTGCTTTGGAGATGTGAAGGAATATGGCAGATGGTAATAGGTGATAAAAGCTGGGGAGAAATGAAAAGAAAAGGTGTTTCAGAATGAAAAAGCAAACGTATCTTATCATCTATACCATAGTATTAATCGTCATTATAACTAGCCCCTTTTGGCTTTGGAAAATTCAGCCCTCAAATAAGTTGAATGTACTCATTTTAGACAAAACGGTTCCAAACCAATCTTATCGGGAGCATAAGGGATTAGTTTGGATTTTAAATAATGCGAAATACTTTAAAAACGGAAATCAACCGTATTCAAAGACTGCTGATTATAAAGGGTTTGAACCACTAAAGGATCAGAAATATTCAATCTCCTCTTTACCGAAAAACTTAAACCCATATGATGTTTTCTATTTGACCGACCAATATGGAGTGTATGAGAAAGAGTTTTTTGCTCAAAATCCTTCTGGTGAAAGATCAGAAAAAATCTTTGGAGGATTAACATCAAGCGAAATCAATCAAATTGAAAAGGCACTATTACGTTCTAAAGGTAAAACATTGATAGCAGAATTTAATACATTTGCTAGTCCAACATCAGAGCAGGCTAAAGACAAAATTTCTAATTTATTAAACGTTGAATGGTCAGGGTGGATTGGACGTTATTTTTCAGACCTTGACGGAACAGAGGTACCAGAATGGGTGAAAACACATTATAAAGAACAAAACAAGAAATGGACATTTACTGGAGAGGGTTTTGTTTTTGTAAGTAAAAGTAATTTTATTGTGGTCATTAGTAAAGCGGATATTAAGGATGATGGACTTCATTTAAGTTTGACGAAAAATGGGGAAAAACATTTCAAAAGTAATTTGAAAGGCAATTATCAGTATTGGTTTGATATTATAAGCCCCAAAAATCATACCGAAGTATTAGCCAATTACAGCCTTCCAGTAACAAAGCAGGCCAAAAAACAGTTACAAGGTTACGGTATACCCTCCACGTTTCCTGCTGTCATATATCACAAAAATGCGAGATATTCGTCTTATTATTTTTCCGGTGATTATGCTGATGAAGCGGAGGTTCCAGAAATTTATCAAACAAAGGGCTTTGATACTTGGAAAAGAACGATAGGGGCAAGAGATTCCTTCTATTGGAGTACCTATGTGCCACTGATGAAGGATATTCTTAAAAATGGCTTACATCAGGTAACCACACAAGAAAAAGTAGCATTGGTTAAACAAGACGGAATCAATCTTAATTCAAAAACTGGAGATTCCTATATTCAAATACAAAAGGATGGAAAATGGCAGGATTTCTTGATTAAAGGGGTCAATATGGGGATTGGTAAGCCCGGTTATTTTCCTGGGGAAACAGCCATTACAAAAGAGGAATATTTCCGCTGGTTTAAAGAAATTGGTGCGATGAATGCAAATGCAATAAGGGTCTATACCCTCCATCCTCCACAATTTTATGAAGCCTTTTACGAATATAATCAAATGGCAAATAAACCGCTGTATATCATGCATGGTACATGGGTGAATGAGGAAAATCTAATTCGTACTCAAGATGCATATGCATCCGAGAACGTTGAGGATGCGAGATTAGAAATAAAAAATATGATTGATATTATTCATGGAAACGCTAAGTTGCCTGCCCGTCCAGGACATGCATCGGGCGTATATAAATATGATATTTCTAATTATGTACTTGGAATGATAATAGGAACCGAGTGGGACCCTTCCATGGTAACCAACACAAATGCAAAGCATGCTGCTATTGGACAATACAGTGGAAAATATTTTAAAACGGAAAAAGGCAATCCTTTTGAAATTTGGCTCGCAGGGTTACTTGACTATGCTTCAGAGTATGAGTCGAAACAATATCGATGGCAGCACTCGCTTAGCTTTACCAACTGGGTAACAACAGACTTGTTGAATCATCCGAGTGAGCCGCTTGAGACAGAAGATATGGTTTCAATCAATCCCAATCATATTGTAGCAACGAACAATTTTCATGCAGGATTGTTTGCTTCCTATCATATCTATCCATATTATCCTGACTTTCTTAACTATGAACCGAAATATACCAACTATGTTAATTCTAGTGGGAAGAAAAGCAATTATGCTGGATATTTACATGAACTGCGTGAAGCCCATAACATGCCGGTTTTAGTGGCTGAGTTCGGAGTTCCATCCTCCAGAGGCTTAACACACAAAAATACCAATGGAATGAATCAAGGTTTCCATTCAGAAGAAGAACAAGGAAAGATTGATCGACAGTTATATCACTCCATTGTAAGTGAAGGATATGCGGGTGGTCTTGTTTTTACCTGGCAGGATGAGTGGTTTAAGCGTACATGGAATACCATGGATTTTGATAATCCGGATCGCAGGCCTTACTGGGATAACCAGCAAACTAATGAGCAGCACTTTGGTTTACTTGGTTTTGAACCAGGGAAGAAGGAAACAGAGGTTATTGTTGATGGTGAGACCAAGGATTGGGACTTAGCAGGCGTTAAGCCTATTTACCATTCAAGCAACAGGAAGGACTCTTTAAGTGAAGTACGTATGACCACTAACAGTGGCTATGTGTATTTTCTATTAAAGTATAATCAGCCAGTGGACTATAAACAGGATGGAATTTATTTGTTATTAGATACAATAGATAACCAAGGTCAGTCTACTATTGCATTAACGAAGGATTCCAAGATCCGTTCAGACTATGGAATTGATTTTTTAGTTAAGATAAATGGACCTAATGATTCACGGGTAATGGTAGATAGCTATTATGACACCTTCTACTTTCAGTATGCAGCACTCTTACATATGGTTCCAGAAGAGCCTTATGCTAACAAGAAGGAAAGTGGCATTTTTCATCCTATTCGTTTGGCGTTATACAAGAAGTTAACCATTCCCACAACGAATACTGTTATTCCGTTTCAGAGTTATGAAACGGGCGTACTTCGCTTTGGAAATGCTAATCCTTCTAATAAAAAGTTTGATTCATTAACGGATATTAGTATTAGTGGTGACAACAAAAATATTGAGGTGCGTATACCTTGGCAGCTCCTAAACTTTAAAGATCCGAGCCTAAGAGAAGTAATGGGGGATTTTTGGAAACAAGGATTATCCGGTAGTTTAGAAACAAAAGGGATCAGAACAGCTGTTGTAACAACAAAAGGAGGGAAAATTCAACAATCATATCCGAAAGTAACTGGAAATCTTGTCCGTCAAAAAGAAAGTTATTTGTTTAGTTGGAAGCCTTGGGATTCACCGGTCTATTATGAACGGTTGAAGAAATCCTATCAAATCATGGCAGATACGTTCCTTAAGACAGATATTGAGGATGGTTTGAAGTGAAAAGAATCTTATTAGCGGAAGATGAAGAAATATTAAGAATGCTAATTATTGATACTTTCGAAGAGAAGGAATATCAAGTAGATGAAGCAGAGGATGGTCAGGAGGCTTTAGAATTCATCGAACGAAGTTTCTACGATCTAATTATATTAGATTATATGATGCCATTTTTAACGGGACTTGAAGTCATTCAGAAGATTAAGCCAATGGTTGAACATACCCATACAAAAATCTTGATGTTATCTGCAAAAAGCCAGCAATTCGAACAAGAGAAGGTGTTTGAGGCAGGCGCAGATTATTACATGACAAAACCATTTATTCCAAGTCAGCTTTTGCAAATGGTTGAGGAAATCTTTAATGAAAAGTAAATTAGTTTTTAAAAGAAGTTTAGTAAAAAGATTCGTCACACTCACCAGACTCTTTCTTGTTTGTTTTGTTATTGGTTCAACGCTATTATTGGCAACACAAAACTTTCTAAATAACTCCTATATTACGAAGCGTGATGAATTAAAAGCAAAACAGAAAATTGCAGTGGAAGTAAATGATTATTTTAATCAAGCATTATTCGATATTCGAGGCTATATTGCCTATGATAATCCAAATTTGAGAGATAATGCATTGGCACAAGAGCCTAAAATAAAGAGTCGGGTCATTGAATTAACTAAACATGCTACTACTAAGCAAGATCGACAATTACTAGCTACTATTCATGATTTTACACAATATTATTTTTATGACACGCTTCCTAAAGTCATTCACGAATATGAAACGGGAAATAAAGAAGAAGTGGTAAACATAGCAAATAACCAAGGAACAGCGAGGGTTATTCAATTTAGACAATTCATGAATAATTATTTGCATGACATTGATCAAGACAGTGAAACTCTCTATCAAAAACTAATAAGGATTAAAACCTATATTCAAATTGGTTTTGTTTTATTTATCTTTTTCATTCTGTTGTTATTGTTAAGGATTATTCGCTTAATGTTAAAACAAGTTGGACAGCCTTTAACCCAACTTACCTTTGCTGCAAATGATATTGCTGATGGAAAAGATGCGGTCATACCTACCTATATGAATCGCGACGATGAAATTGGTGCTTTATCATATGCCTTTCAAAAAATGGTCGTAAAGGTCCAAGAAAATGAGCAGTCATTGATCGCGAGAAATAAAGAATTAGATTCACTTGTGAAAATCAAATCAGAATTAGTTAATACGGTTAGCCATGAATTACGTACACCATTAGCAAGTATTTTAGGTTTTTCTGAATTAATGCTGCACCGTGAATTAAAACCAGAGCGAAAAGAAAAATATCTTACCACTATTTTTAATGAGGCCAAACGGCTTACAGCTTTAATCAATGATTTTCTCGACTTGCAGCGTTTGGAGTCAGGTAAACAATCTTATGAGAAAAGGTATATTGAAGTGGTACCGCTCTTAGAGAAGGTAATTGAGGTTCAGCAGATGACAACCAGACACCATGATATTACGCTTGAAGCCTTTGTAGCCCATCCCGTCATACTGGGTGATCAGACAAAAATCATTCAGGTTTTCACAAATTTAATAAATAATGCTATTAAATATTCTCCGGAGGGTGGGAATATAAAGATTCAAGTCTTTAAAAGTGATAGGAAATTAAAAATTGCTGTTAGGGATAACGGATTGGGTATTCCAAAAGATTCAATTGACAAGTTATTTACAAAATTTTATCGGGTGGATAACTCGGATAGACGGAAAATTGGTGGGACAGGTTTAGGCTTAGCGATTGCCCAAGAGATTGTCATCGCTCATGGTGGAGAAATAACTGTTCAATCCCAATTGGGAAAAGGAAGCATTTTTATCGTTGTATTTCCAAACTTCAAAAATAGACGGTCAAGTAGTAATTTGCAATGAAAAGAGGCTGGCTCAAAAAATGGAGCCAGCCTCTTTTCTAAAGATAAAGTTCATTAATTTGTTTCGGGTCTTCGAGAAACCGTAACTGTTGTCATTAACCCAACACAGAGGATGGTAAGAAGGGAGTAGAAAAATTTTTCTAATCCAACGACTTGAATGCCGCTTGTAATAACTAATCCATCAATCAAAAAAATGATAATGCCAATATTGATAGAAGTAAATTTTGTTAATATTTGAGCTAATAAATCTGTACCTCCTGTACTTGTTTCATAGCGAAGCATAAGGCCAATTCCTATTCCAACCAGAATCCCACCTATTACTGTGCTTGGCAGTATATCAAGATGAATCTTCCCATTTATAAATGAAAATAAATCGATACAAAAGGATGAAATAATTAACCCATGGAGGCTATAAAAAAAATAACGTCTCTCGAAGAACCACGCAAGTACGTAGAGAGGTAAACTTAATAAAATGATACTCAGTCCCGTTGGCCAACCATAAAAGTAGTGAATAATTAACCCTAACCCGATGACACCACCATCTAAGAGCTGGTATGGTACTAAAAAGCCATTTACTCCAAGACTTAGTAGTAAACTCCCAAGCAGCATTGCAGCGATTTTTTGTTTCATATATTAGATCAGCCCCAACCTTGTCCTTTTACATTAAAAATATGTGGGAGTCTATGATTTAGAAGTGAACAATAAAAAAAAGCAGCTGAGGTTCAGCTGCTTTTTCAATCTTAAAAGAATAAATTTAGAATAAAATAACTGATTGCTGCTATTAGTGCAGTAATTGGAAGGGTAATAACCCATGTGATAAGCATACGCTGTGCGGTATCCCACTTAACGCCCTTTAGGCGATGTGCAGAACCAACACCTAAGATCCCTGAAGAAATAACATGTGTTGTACTTACTGGTAAGTGAGCAAAAGTAGCACCAAAAATAACTGCTGCTCCAGTTAAATCGGCTGCAACACCGTTAATTGGACGGATTTTCATAATCTTACCGCCAACCGTTTTAATAATTTTCCATCCACCAATAGAAGTACCTAATCCCATTGCAATGGCGCAGGATAATTGAACCCAGAATGGGATTCCCGCATCTGGATGTAAATAGTTGTTGGCAATTAAAGCAAGAGTGATGATTCCCATTGATTTCTGAGCATCATTTGTCCCGTGTGAATAAGATTGTAATGCCGCAGTGGCAATTTGAATATATCTGAAATTTCGGTTCGTTTTCGTTAAATTAAAGTTTTTAAATGCTACTTTAAAAATACTGTAAATGATGTAACCAACTACAAATGCTAAAATTGGAGAAATGATAAGTGCTTCTAAGATTTTAATAAAGCCAGTATAGTTCAGGACATTAAACCCTTCTGCTGCAATAGCTGCACCAGCAATTGACCCAATAATTGCGTGAGAAGAACTACTTGGGATTCCAAAATACCAAGTAAGTAAGTTCCAAAAAATAGCTGAAAGTAATGCTGCAAGAATAACAACAGAACCATTGTGTAACATGAATGGATCAACAATATCCTTAGAAACTGTTTTAGCAACACCCGTAAATGTAAGTGCACCAACAAAGTTCATTACGGCAGCCAATAAAATAGCTTGGCGTGGTTTTAATGCTTTAGTTGAAACAGAGGTAGCAATCGCATTTGCAGTATCATGGAAGCCATTAATAAAATCAAATGCAAGAGCGCCAATAACGATTAATATGGTTAAAATTAAAACAAGGCTCATATTTTTGCTCCTTATGCATTCTTCATAATGATGGTTTCAAGAGTATTGGCAACTGCTTGACAGTAGTCAGCGATATCCTCAAGTTCTTCATAAATTTCTTTATATTGAATAATGCGAATTGGATCTTTTTCAACTGTGAATAAATTCTTAATAGACTGACGTAGGATATTATCGCATTTTGATTCGAAATCCTTAATTTTAATTGCATGTTCGCGAATTTGAGCTAGTTTTTTATTGGAAAGTAATTCAACAGCTTTATCAATTTCATGGACGCTTCCTTGAATGGCATCTACGAATTGAATCATGAAGTTATCAGCATTTGTTATGGAATACATTTCAAATAGTGCCGCACATCCCTCAAGACCGTCGAGGACATCATCCATACTCATTGCAAGGTGCAGAATGTCTTCACGTTCGATTGGAGTAATGAAGGCATCATTCAGTTCTTTAATGACTTCATGTACAAAAGAGTCACCCTTAGTTTCTAATTCCTTCATTTTCTCAGAGAAGATTTTCAAATCACTTACGTTTTTCAACTTATATTCTGTGAAGAAATTTGTACTTTCTTTCAAGTTAGCGGAAATTTTGCTAAGTAATACTGAGAACTTATCAGTTTTCTTTAATGCCATGTGGATTACCCCCATTAAATTAAATATGTACAACCCTAAGCTATTTTATATGAAATATGTCGAAAAAAGAAACCATCTTTACGAAATTTACAAAAACTTAACATTAGAATTTTCTGATAACTACATCTCGCTAAATAAAGTTCTTTTTTATTTTTGCCTTGGTTCAATAATTTATGTATACAGTTTGTTTAATTATTTTTGTTATTGCCTCTGTTAAACGTGTCTGTTGATTTCCGCTCCAGACGCTTCGCTTTCCGTGGGCGTTTCGGCGAGCCTCCTCGGCGTTAGCGCCTGCGGGGTCTCCCCTGACCCGTACTCCCACAGGAGTCTCGCGTCTTCCGCTCCAATCAACAGGGGATAAAAATCAACAATGTTCTTTAACATAGCCTTATTATATTAGTTCTCCTAGGAGTATAAAAAAGAAAACTGGGTACTTTATTAGTACAGGCAGCAAGAATTAACTTTCCACTACTGCCTGAGAAGTGGTAAATGCTAATAAATAAGTGAAATGATGAATACTAAAAAGGAGTGTTCTAAAGTGAGCTTTATTTGGGCATTAATTGTAGGCGGAGTGATTGGTTGGTTAGCTGGGCTTATTGTTGGAAGAAATATTCCTGGTGGAATTATAGGTAACATTATTGCTGGATTTGTTGGTGCATGGATCGGGACAGCAATTTTAGGAAACTGGGGTCCGCATGTAGCTGACTTTGCTATAGTTCCCGCAATAATTGGAGCTGCAGTGTTGGTTCTTCTTTTAAGCTTTGTAATGAGAGCCTTCAGAAAAGCCGATTAATACAAAAATATACCTGGATTAAGAGAAGCCTCCTGAAATAGGGAGGCTTTTCTTCATACTATGTTTACTTCCACATTACAACGAGTAAATATCGATGGATTGAAACAGGTTTTGTAAATCTTGAATAGGGGCATGGCATGTAATTAGTTCCTGGGTAAGAGGATGATTGAATTCAAGCTTCGCCGCATGCAATGCCTGCCGATTCACTATTTCCTCTCCACCATAAAGTGTATCACCGATTAAAGGGTTACCTAAATGGCTTAAATGGACTCTTATTTGATGGGTTCTTCCAGTTTCAAGCCAGCATCTTACAATCGAAAAATGTTTATTTTTATCCTCAGTTAGTACCTGATAATTAGTAATAGCTTCCTGTCCAGTATCGGACACTCTTCTTCGCGTCGCATGGTGGCGGTCCCGGCCAATTGCCTTATTAATTCGTCCTTTTTTTGGTCTTATCAGACCGTGTACCGCAGCTATGTATGTTCTCTTTATCTCCCGTTTTTCCAGCATTTTGTCTAATATTGCTCCTGCTAAGGCATGCTTAGCAAACAAAATTGCCCCTGAAGTATCTCGGTCTAATCGGTGGATTTGGCGAATGTTTCTATCTTCTCCCTTTGATTGTAAATAGAAAGCAAGGGCGTTGATCAGTGTAGTGTGGTCCGTTGTAATATCATTTGGATGAGTGTTCATAAATGGGGGCTTGTTTACCACCATTACATGGTCATCCTCGTAGATTACGTCAATATCATGGAATTGAGGGATCACAGTAAGTGGCTCATCAACAAACAGTTTGATTTGTAACACGTTGCCGGAATGTAATGGTAAAGTCCAATTGATCCGGTTTCCATCTAATAGAACTGTATTTTCCATTCTAAAGCTATAAGTTAATTTCTTAGGAGCTTCCCATATTTGACGGAACACCTCTTCTGGTGTCTTTCCTTCCCATTCATTAGGTATTACCATGTGAAACCATTCGCCCTTACGCATTGTTTTAAGCATATATATCTCCTTATTTTAGGCGCTTCCGCTTTTCTATGTGTCTAGCTCCAGCGCCTAGCCCCTCGGGTCAAATAACCTTCGGCAATAAAAGTCAAAATACGGACTTTTCTTGCCGAAGAACATTTGCCTGTCGGGGCTGACCAAGGCGCTTCCGCTTTGAAATGTGGTTACAATTACCACCGATTATCCTCGTAAATTATGTTATTCTTATTTTATATAATACGACAGAATATAGCGATGGCAAAGGTGGGTTATAAGTGAAAATTGTTTTTGCCTCGACACCAAGTCAAGAAGAAGAAATCAATGAACTGGTGAGGTACATTTACTCTAATATTTTTCCCCTCTATTTTAGTGACGAAGAGATTTGTCAATTTGAGCAATTAGGAATTTTACATCCTACTGAAGATTTTAGCACATTAAAAGATGCTTTTCAGGTAATGACATGTATACAAACATTAATTTCCATTCTTGAATCTTCTCCGTTGGATGAACAATATGCTGCACTATACAATAAAAATGTGGACACACTTGAAGAATTTGGATTATCCTTCCCTTTTGATTTTGAACAATTTCTCAGTGTGAAAAGCATGAGACATTCAATGCTTAGTATTTACACAAAAGCTGATAATGAATTAATAATATAGGAACAAACCGAGCCTGATGCAAATCAGGCTTTTTTCTATTTCAACACTTTTTGCAAAAATTGTCGGCTTATTTTGAGTGATTTTTAAAGGAGTATCAGGCTATTACTTAGAAACAATATTAAATAGATGGATGAGGAGGGGAACAAATGAATTGGAAAACAGTTGCAAAAAGCTGGATGGAGTTCGAAGGCTTAGATGCTGAATTACAAGCTCAACTAAAAGAGTGGGAGAATGATGAAAAACAACTAGAAGAGGCTTTTTATAAGAATTTAGAATTTGGAACAGGCGGAATGCGCGGTGAGATTGGTGCAGGTACAAATCGAATGAACATCTATACGGTTCGTAAAGCATCTGCAGGTCTAGCTGCATACATAGAGGAACAAGGATTAGAAGCAAAACAAAGAGGGGTTGTTATTGCTTATGATTCACGTCATAAGTCTCCTGAGTTTGCCTTGGAGGCTGCAAAAACACTAGCTACCAAAGGAATTCAAACCTATATATTTGACGAATTAAGACCGACCCCTGAACTTTCCTTTGCCTTAAGGTACCTACATGCCTTTTCTGGTATTGTCATAACTGCCAGCCATAATCCACCAGAGTATAATGGGTACAAAGTGTATGGATCAGATGGTGGTCAGCTTCCGCCCATTCCGGCTGATCAGGTTATTTCAAAGGTCAATGAAATAGAAAACGAGCTATTGATTGAAGTCGGCAGTGAAGATCAATTAAGAGCTGCTGGATTAATTAGAACAATCGGTTCGGAAATAGACCAAGCTTATATTGAAAAACTCAAAACGATTTCCGAGAATCCCAATCTCTCAGAAGAGGCCAATGTTAAAGTGGTTTTTACACCATTACATGGGACAGCCAATAAGCCGGTTCGCGCTGCACTCTCTGCATTAGGGTATAAAAATGTAACAGTTGTAAAGGAACAGGAGCTTCCGGATGCTGAATTTTCTACAGTGAAAAGTCCTAATCCGGAAGAGCATGCTGCTTTTCAATTAGCTATCCGCGATGGCTTAATAGTGGGAGCTGACCTACTAATTGCAACCGATCCAGATGCAGACCGTCTTGGTATCGCGGTACTTAATGAGGAAGGAGAGTATGTCGTTCTGACTGGAAATCAAACTGGGGCATTATTGCTTGATTATCTCCTTTCTCAGAAAAAAGAAAAGGGAACATTGCCTCAAAATGGAGTGGTTTTAAAAACGATTGTTACCTCTGAGTTAGGAAGAAAAATCACCTCAGCGTATGGCCTTGAAACAATAGACGTTTTAACAGGTTTCAAGTTTATTGCTGAGAAAATAAAAGAGTATGAAGAAACAGGTGACCATACC
This sequence comes from Neobacillus sp. Soil_C_43, assembly GCF_057656715.1. Classification (NCBI taxonomy): domain Bacteria; kingdom Bacillati; phylum Bacillota; class Bacilli; order Caryophanales; family Bacillaceae; genus Neobacillus; species Neobacillus sp. Soil_C_43. Next base: position 189,907 of record NZ_JBDGJV010000005.1, on the reverse strand, counting down.
TTCTTATTTGGTTATGAAGAGTCCTATGGGTACTTAATCGGCGACTTTGCCCGTGATAAAGACGCCATTCAGGCTGCTCTCTTAGCCACAGAGGTTTGTGCCTTTTATAAAAAACAAGGCTTGTCCCTCTATAATGGAATGATGCAGGTGTTTGAAAAATACGGTTTTTATCAGGAAGGTCTTCGATCGTTAACATTAAAGGGGAAAGAAGGAGCAGAAATGATTCAAAGTCTACTAGCTTCCTTCCGAATGGAGCCATTAACAAATTTAGGTTTCTTAAAGACCGCCACAACGGAGGATTATTTAACTGGTATTCGGTTAACTAATAAAAAAGAAGAGAAGATTCAGCTGCCTAAATCTAATGTGCTAAAATATACATTTGAAGACGGTACTTGGATTTGCTTAAGACCATCAGGCACTGAACCAAAGGTTAAATTCTACTTTGGTGTAAACAGTGATCGTTTGGAGGATAGTAAGCTGAAACTTCAAGCAGTGGAAAAAGACTTTATGGATGTAGTGGAAAGAAAAATGAAAATGATTCAAGAGCGATAAGAGTATGAGATTGTCATTCATCCATTCGCACAGCAATATCCGATAGCATAAGTATTAGAGGCTGGCTCATAGGAGTCAGCCTCTATTCTTTCCGACTTAAGTCGGAGAAGAAACCATACTTTTTTCTAAGGAATTAGTATAAGAAAAGCGTTATAATAATTGCAAGAGTTGGAATTTTCAGGGGGATTGGTTATGAGTACGTGTCACCATTCTGATTTACAAATTTTAAAAGAAATTGCCGAGTTATTGAACCAAGGGACTGACATAAACAATGTACTTTCAGAGGTTCTAAAGAAGCTTTTACATGTAACCGGTTTACAAACTGGATGGATCTTTCTTATTGATGATGCTGGCTCCTTTACATTAGCTGCGAAAGAAAATCTTCCCCCCGCGTTATCCGACAACCAGTATGCCCCCATGTGCAGCGGCGATTGCTGGTGTATTAACCGCTATAATAAAGGCCGAATAGATAAGGCAACCAATATTATTGAATGTATGCGCTTGGAAGATGCAATTGAACATAAGTTAGGGGATACATGGGGATTAACCCATCATGCGACCGTACCACTCAAAGCAGGGAAAGAAAAATTTGGATTATTAAATGTAGGGTCACCGAATAAAACAAGCTTTAACAATGAGGAGCTAGCTCTATTAGAATCAGTTGCCTTGCAGATAGGCTCAGCCATAAAAAGGATAAATCTAACACAAAAAGAACAAGAAATTGCTTTAACAGCAGAGAGAAATAGATTAGCAAGAGACCTCCACGATTCTGTTAATCAACTCCTTTTCTCCTTAAGCCTGACTGCTCGTGGAGGGAAAGAAATGACAACGGATCAAGAAGTGAAAGAAACCTTTAGTTATATTCAAGATTTAGCGCAAGAGGCATTAAATGAAATGAGAGCGCTTATTTGGCAACTGCGGCCAAAGGGATTAGAGCAAGGCATTGTTAGTGCACTATCGAGTTATGGTGAAATGCTAGGATTAAATACAAACATTAAAATAAACGGGGTCATTAATCTACCAAGCAGAATTGAGGAGGCTGTTTTTCGAATTAGCCAAGAAGCATTAGCTAATTGTAAAAAACATTCACAACAATCTGATGTTCATTTATTTGTTCATGGAAGTGATAGCAGAATAACCATAGAAATAAAAGACAATGGATGTGGGTTTACTTATGATGAAGGTTTAGTGCTTCCATCGCTCGGTCTAAAAAGCATGAGAAACAGAGCGGAGTCTTTAGGCGGAACCTTTTATTTGGAAAGTGAGCTAAACAAAGGGACAAAGTTACGGGTCAGTATTCCGTTTTAAGGGGGATTATTTTGAGTATTCGAATACTAATAGCGGATGATCATCATGTCGTACGTAGAGGCTTGGTGTTTTTCTTAAAGACACAAGAAAATATTGAAATTGTAGGAGAAGCAAAAAATGGAGAAGAAGCGGTTGAGTTAGTAGACCGATTAATGCCAGACCTAGTGTTAATGGATCTAGTCATGCCGGTTATGGACGGGATTGAAGCCACACAGAAAATTAAAGCAAAGCATTCAAGTATGAAGGTAATGATACTAACCAGTTTTTCGGACCAGAACCATGTAATACCTGCAATTGAAGCGGGTGCCTCCGGCTATCAATTAAAGGATATAGAACCCGATGAGCTAGTAAGGGCAATAAAGATGTTAATGAATGGTGAAAATCAATTGCATCCAAAGGCAACTACGCATTTATTAACCCATCTAACCTCCAAACAAAATGAGGACAGGAACCATCTGAATGAGTTGACCAAAAGAGAGTTGGAAGTCCTTAAGGAGATAGCTAGTGGAAAAAGTAATAAAGAAATTGCTTCATCGTTATTTATTACTGAGAAGACGGTAAAAACCCATGTTTCAAACGTTTTAGCAAAGCTTGAGCTAGCGGATCGCACACAGGCTGCTCTTTTTGCCGTACGTAATGGAGTAATCAAAAATGATAAGATAGGATAAAAATCGGTAAAAAACGGCTCCAGAAATGGAAGCCGTTTTTTTTTGGTGGAATTCTTTGGCCCGGTTGTAAAAATTTTCTCTCAACAAAATCTGTATCCACTTGTTTTTTCAGGAAAGACTATACATCGGTATCTCATTTGCATCAGCTTCTATTGTTTCGTTTGCATGGTCGATGTAACGAAGCAAATTATAGAGTTTCGTTTCAATTACAGTGTAGTCACGTTCAAAGTTGTATGCATGAAGAAATTGTTCAATTCTTTTGGACAAAAACTGGTCTTTTGTCCGAACCATTAAAATAAGCAAATTGTCCCATTCAGACCGGTGTGTATAATATAACGCCCGATCATAATCCACTTTATTCATTTACGTTATCTCCTCCTTATTAGGAGTTGAGATTATTGTATGACATTCTGCAGATAACTTTCACAGAAAATGTTGGACACCCATTGTTAACAAGGTTTTCAACTTTTACCTGTATAATTCTTTCGTTAATTGTAAAAATGGAGGTTCTTATGTGAAAATTTTTTGCGTGATCATGTTGATGCTATTTTCTTTCGAAACGGTTGGCGAAGCTAAAGTGATTCAAACGAATAAACCCTATAGCTTTGAACGTTTAGAACAAGACATCAATCAATTAAGGAAAATACATAAAGGGAAATTAGAAGTAAAATCCATTGGAACCACTCATTTTGGAAGAGATATTTGGGCAATCAAGCTCGGTAAAGGGAAAAAGAATATCGTTTTAGTTGGTACCCATCATGGACGGGAATGGATAACAAGTATGCTTTTAATGAAGATGTTGGAGTCTTATGCCGATGCTTATGAGGAATCAAGGAAATACCCTTTAACTTCTGCCTCTATCCTTAATGATGTTTCCATTTGGTTTGTTCCCATGTTAAATCCAGATGGTGCAGAAATTCAACAAAACCATTTCGAAAGGATTACAGAAGAACAACGAGACCATATTAAAAGCATGAATAAAGGCTCTAGTGATTTTACAAGATGGAAAGCAAATGGGGTGGGGATTGACTTAAATAGGCAATACCCTGCCGGTTGGATGCAGCTTCCTAAGCAGCCCTCATCTCCACACTATCAATTTTATAAAGGGAAAAAGCCACTTGAGGGAAAGGAAGTCATTGCACTAACGAATTTTATTAAAGAGGTGGACCCTTCAATAGCAGTGGCCTATCATTCAGCGGGAAGAGAGATTTTCTGGAACTATAAAAATGGAAAACATCTCAAAAGGGACAAAAAGATGGCAAAAAAAATCGCAAAATTAACAGGCTATAAATTAGCGAAGCCACCTAAAAAAGCAACAGGGGGCGGGTTTACAGATTGGTTTATTACAACCTACCATCGTCCAGCCATGACCATAGAAATTAGCTATCTTGTGGGTGAAACGAGTCCTCCATTATCCGTTTTTAAGACAGAATGGAAACGAAATCGAATGGTGGGCCTTAAGTTAGCTGCAGAAGCCAGAAAAATCCCTGACTAACTCATAAGAGAAAAATGATTGGGGAAAATAAAATATCCAAATAAACAGGAGGATAAACAAATGAAAAAAACGGTTATTTCTTTATTAATAATGGCTTTTTTTCTAGTTAGTTTTACTAATTCAGGTCATGCACAGAAGCCAGATTATGAAAAGTACGGCAGAATTGCAATGGCGGTTGTACAGGTGGATTTTCCAGGCGCGCCTATCAGGGAGTATGAATATTTAGGTCGAAAAAATATAGATGCATCAAAGGCGGAGGACGGCTTCCGTTTTAAAGTACAAGAAAATAATCAGAACCTTTTTGTTATCATAAAGGTAAATCATGATCTTACCAACAAAAAACTAATCAACTTAACGGTTGAATCTCAAAAACAATAAGCGATCTAGCTTATTGTTTTTTACCTTCTTTTTCATCAATCCCGGCTTTTCTTCATACATTGTGGTAAGAGGAAAAGGGGGAGTGGCAATGAATGCGGAAGAGCGTAAATCACTAGAGTATGCGATAAGTGAAATTACCGAAATTGCAAATGGCTTTGGACTAGACTTTTATCCAATGCGTTATGAAATTTGTCCGGCAGAAATTATTTATACATTTGGGGCCTATGGAATGCCTACTCGATTCTCTCATTGGAGCTTTGGAAAGCAATTTCATAAAATGAAACTTCATTATGACTTAGGCCTTAGTAAGATTTATGAACTTGTCATTAACTCTAATCCATGCTATGCGTTTTTACTGGATTCCAATACGCTAATCCAGAACAAGTTAATCGTCGCGCACGTGTTAGCTCATTGTGATTTCTTTAAAAATAATGTCCGTTTCCAAAATACGAAGCGGGATATGGTTGAGAGTATGGCAGCAACAGCTGAAAGAATTCACCAATACGAAATTCAGTATGGAAAAAAAGAGGTAGAAACCTTCCTCGATGCCGTCTTAGCTATTGATGAACATATTGACCCTTCTCTTATGAGACCGAAACTAAGCTGGTCTATTGGAGATGAGGAGGAAGAGGATGAAAATCCAATTATTGCGACTCCATATGATGACCTTTGGAAATTGGATGACAAGGAAAAGAAAGAAACAACCCAATCAAGAAAAAAGAAATTCCCTCCACGTCCAGAAAAGGATTTATTATTGTTCATAGAAACCTACAGCAGGGAGCTAGAAGATTGGCAGCGCGATATCTTAACGATGATGCGGGAAGAAATGCTCTACTTTTGGCCGCAGCTTGAGACAAAAATCATGAACGAAGGCTGGGCTTCCTATTGGCACCAACGGATTTTAAGGGAAATGGATTTAACTAGTGGAGAAGCTATTGAGTTTGCGAAATTAAATGCAGGCGTTGTCCAGCCGTCAAAGACTGGAATTAACCCTTATTATCTTGGAATCAAAATCTTTGAGGACATTGAAGAACGGTATAATAATCCAACAGAAGAAATGATGCGCAGAGGGGTAAAGCCAGGGTCAGGCAGAGAAAAAATGTTTGAGGTCCGTGAAGTAGAGTCCGATATATCCTTCCTCCGCAATTATTTAAATAAGGATCTTGTGATGAGAGAGGATATGTACCTTTTTCAAAAGCAAGGTCGTGATTACAAAGTAGTGGATAAAGCATGGGAGCATATCCGTGATCAGCTAGTCAACATGCGGGTAAATGGAGGATTTCCATACCTTACCGTGATTGACGGTGATTATATGAAAAATGGAGAGCTCTATGTAAAACACTGGTATGAGGGAATCGAACTAGACGTAAAATACCTTGAAAAAGTGCTTCCCTATATGCAGCAGCTTTGGGGCAGACCTGTTCACATGGAAACAATGATTGAAGAAAGACGAATGCTATTCTCTTATGATGGTAAAGGTGTCCATCGGAAATACTTATAAATAGGAGTAAGGCTGCTGATAACGATACAGCAGCCTTATTTATACAGAGCTTTTAACGAAATTTGATTACAAAGAAAATGTACAAAGTGTGGAATTTATTAAAACCGATTCCTAAAGGTAATGGTCCACAAGCAGAACCAATAACCATTACCCTCATCGAATTCCAGTAATACTTCCAAGATATTTTCGACCAAAATAATTAGACCAAACGATAATGAGCGTAATTCGTTCAATTCCCCCGCCAATTCCCCATAGAATCCCAAAGAGAACTCCTAATGTCACACTATTAATATTCCTATAACTTCCAATAAAATTATTAGTAAAATAGGTGTTATACCGAAAAACGAAGGAAAATGGCGTAAACCTAAGATGTGACAAGATGTGTACGCTTTCATTTAATTTCACAAATTTGTCACAATCCTTTATACTTTGTTTTGTTAACAACGGACCCGACTTTCATGAGAGTTGAAAGTCATAAAAAAAACAAAACAAAGGGAGAGGTGCTAAGTTTGAATTTAAGTACAATTAAATATTCATGGTTTGGAAACGTCAAGGGAGATGTTTTAGCAGGTATTGTTGTTGCGCTTGCTTTAATTCCAGAGGCAATTGCATTCTCAATTATCGCAGGTGTAGATCCGATGGTGGGATTGTACGCTTCATTTTGTATTGCCGTTACGATTGCTTTTGTGGGTGGAAGACCTGGGATGATTTCAGCTGCCACGGGTGCAACGGCTTTATTAATGGTGACACTGGTGAAAGATCATGGTTTGCAATATTTACTGGCAGCAACCATTCTAACTGGAGTTTTACAAATAATCATGGGAGCTTTAAAACTAGGTTGTTTGATGAAATTTGTCCCTAGATCCGTAATGACTGGATTTGTTAATGCCCTTGCAATATTAATCTTTTCAGCTCAATTAGTTCAATTTAAAGAAGCAACATGGCAGATGTATGCCATGGTCGCAGGTGCTTTAGCTATTATTTACATCCTACCTCGTTTTACAAAAGCTGTTCCATCACCATTAGTTGCGATTATTGTAATTACAGCAATTTCAATATTTACAGGAAGCGATGTTCGTACTGTTGGGGACATGGGTGAATTGACCTCCAAATTACCGATATTTTTAATTCCCGACATTCCGTTTAACTTAGAGACATTGCAAATCATTTTTCCTTATTCCTTGTCTATTGCTATGGTAGGACTAGTGGAAACACTTTTAACTGCTTCTATTGTAGATGACATGACAGATACAGAAAGTGATAAAAATAAGGAAGCACGTGGGCAAGGTATCGCTAATATTGTATCAGGATTTTTTGGCGGTATGGCTGGATGTGCGATGATTGGTCAGTCTGTCATCAATGTTAAATCTGGTGGTAGAGGACGTTTATCTACATTTGTTGCAGGTGCATTTTTATTGACACTAATCATGTTGCTTAAAGGATTCCTAGTACAAATTCCAATGGCTGCATTAGTCGGAGTTATGTTTATGGTTTCAATTGGAACTTTTGATTGGTCTTGCCTAAAAACATTAAAAAAGGTACCAGTTACCGATACGATTGTTATGATCGTGACTGTTATTACAGTGGTAAAGACGGATAACTTATCTATGGGTGTTTTGGTGGGAGTTATACTAAGTGCCATTTTCTTTGCATCAAAGATTTCAAAAGTGAAAGTAACGAGCCTTTCAGCTAAGGGTTCTCATAAAAAGATTTATCATGTTTCGGGTCAACTTTTCTTTGCTTCCGTAACCGATTTTGTTAAAAGTTTTGATTATAAAGAAAACATAAATGAAATTGATTTGGATTTATCAAATGCTCATCTTTGGGATGATTCTGCTGTTGGTGCCATTGATAAAGTGGTCATTAAGTATCATCAAAATGGTGTTAAGGTAAATCTAAAAGGATTAAACACGGAAAGCAATAAACTCATTGACAAAATTGCAGTTCATAACAAGCCTGGTGGACTTGAGAAAGTTGCTAGTCACTAAAGGGTTAAATACACATTCTGCTCTAATTTTTTGAAAATGAAGGAGCCTGTCACCAAGGGATAATTATGCCTTGGTGACAGGCTTTTTTTGCATCTTCAATTTCAAATAAAATTATGATTTTACATCCATGTTTAATGGAAGCTCATATAAAACAAGGGGGACAGCTAATGTTTTAGCTGTCCCTTTAAGATATTTCAACATCAATTATGTTTTACTTTTTGATTAGTCTTCGGAACTAAAGGGATTTGATTATAAATATTAATTATTGTTTGAGGAATGGGGTTTAATAAGGAACTAAATTTGTAAATAAGTGTACTTGCAAATAACCCTACAACCAAGCTGCCAAGTACATCAAATGGATAATGATGTCCCACGTAAATTCGAGATATCCCTGTTAAAATTGCAAACACAAGCATACCTAAACCAATTTTCCGTTGGCGCAACAATACCGCTAGCGCTAGGGAAAAAGCCCCTGTTGAATGGTCGCTTGGAAAAGAAGTATCTTTTGCATGTTGAATTAGCAGATGAACCTTATGTGTTTCAAATGGTCGGGGTTCATAATAAATATGCCCTAGGATAAAATTTATAAACAGCCCTAACCCACCAGTTATTGCAGCATACACAACAGAATATTTATGTTGTTCTTTGCCAAAAAACCACATAAGAAGTAAAACGATGGCGTAAACAATCAGAGCATAGTGCGTTGTAAAAATCATTATCTTGTCAATAAAAGGATGATGACCAGAAAGTTGGTTGATCACTCGAAAAATATGGTAATTCATTCTATCCCTCATTTCTAGTTAAATCGCTTTGTTGTGCTTTATGTCGTGAATTCAAGAATGTTTCATCTTTAGTCAATTGGACATTCTAATAATATAAAATTAACTTGGGTTTTTCCCTTAACAAAGCATTAATATTCCATTAAAAATACAACCCCAAAAAAGAAAAGGGATTATTTCTTTGAAGCTACTTAAGTGAGAGGATTCTATTGAAGGGAGGGAACTACCTTGTTTAGTCAGGTAGCAAAAGCGGTACCTAATTTATTTACAATGGGAAATTTATTGTGTGGTGTTCTTTCAATTACCAGTAATATGAGTGGCCTTATACAAGTAGCCTCCATTTTAATTTTCTGTTCAGCTATTTTTGATCTTCTTGACGGAAGGGTTGCTAGGGGATTAAAAGTTAACAGTGAATTAGGTGTAGAATTGGATTCCTTAGCTGATATTGTTAGTTTCGGCGTTGCTCCTGCACTTCTATTTCATACAATAGCAACACCGTCCATTTTAACTTCTTTGGCGTTTATTCTTTTCCCATTAATGGGAGCGTTAAGATTAGCTAAGTTTAATGTTAAACCAACGATAGGCTATTTTAGTGGATTGCCGATTCCAGCAGCTGGATTGCCACTTGCTGCAATGGGGTTCTTTTCATATAGCAATGCATGGATTACCATAATTCTAGCTCTTTTAATGGTAAGTCCCATTAGGGTTAAAAAATTTTAATCAATCTTTCATAAAAAAAGCTAATAACCCTTCATTCGTAGGGATTTAGCTTTTTTATTTTATCCATTAACCTTTTTGTACTCTTAATAAAACATTAATAATCCATTAAAAAATATAATTCAATCTAAAATGGTGGTAAATTGTTAATAAAACGATGAATGTTCTTCATATGTTGTTTACTTTTTCATATTGGTTAGAAGGGAAGAGTGTAGATGAGTACACATATTCTTGTGATTGAAGATGAAGTTCAAATTGCGCGCATTTTAAAAGTGGAATTGGAGTACGAGGGTTATCAAGTAACAGTGGAACATGATGGTAAGGCAGGATTGGAAACCGCTTTGCAATCGAAAATGGACTTGATTTTGTTGGATGTTATGCTGCCTGGGTTAAGCGGAATAGATGTTTTAAGAAGGTTAAGAAAGGAAAACTGTCATACCCCTGTCATTCTTTTAACAGCTAGAAATACTACTTTTGATAAAGTAGCGGGATTGGATCAAGGAGCTAATGACTATGTCACAAAGCCTTTTGAAATAGAAGAATTATTAGCGCGAATACGTGCATGCCTTCGAAATACTCCTAAAAATGCAGAATCCAACGATGAGAACTCCATTTTGACAGTGGATGATCTAATCATAAACACAGAAACAAGAGAAGTAAAAAGAGGAAGAAAATCTATTACATTAACACCCAAGGAATATGATTTCTTGGTGTATCTAGTACTCAATAAAAATAAAGTGGTTACACGAGATAACATTATTCTTAAGGTTTGGGGGTATGAATACGAGGGGGAAACTAACGTCATTGATGTATTTATTAGACATCTTAGAAAAAAAATTGATGAAGACTTCCCTACTCAATTAATTACTACTATAAGAGGAATTGGGTTTACCATAAGGGAGATGAATGATGAAGATCACAACAAAAATTAATCTATTAACGACTGCTTGGATGCTTTGCATATTAATTCTTATAAACTTCGTTGTGTTTTTATTATTTATGAAGACAACAGTAAATATGGAAGAAGATATACTTTTTCAAAAAGCAGGTGATTTAGTAAAGGATTATAATACCACTCAATCTTTAGATAGTATGAAAAGGGAAATAGAAGATTATTTAACGGAACATTCCTATATCAGAATTTTGGACCATAAAAACAAGCTGATCTATGAGGCGACAAATGACAAGTTACTTTCAGAAAAAATGGTAGGACGATCAATTTTAACAAAACAGACTAAAACCGATCAGATTTCTACTGAACATGGAGAAGAGGAAGTATTGATTGTTCGTGTCCCATTTAATGAAGGAAATAAAACCTTGGAAATTGGGGAACGATTACGAGGGCTAGAAGCGAGAAAAGAAATGCTAAGGGCAATCTTAATTATTTGTACTGTATTAGCTGCTTTAATATCTTTGCTGGGAGGAAGATGGCTAGCTAATATGATAATGAGACCGATAGCTAATATGATTAAAACGATGGAGGAAATAGAAAAAAGTGGTGTTCCTAAAACCATCACCGTTCAAAATAAGACAAAAGATGAGCTCCAAACCTTGGCGAGAACATTTAATCGTATGATTAATAGGCTTCTAATAAATATGGAAAGACAAAAACAGTTTGTTTCGGATGCATCACATGAATTAAAGACACCATTAACAGTCATTAAGAGCTACGCTAATCTTCTAAGGAGACATGGAATAGAAAATAATGAAATGGCGGAAGAAGCACTTAAAGCCATTCATTCAGAGGCAACAAGAATACAAAAAATGACCGAAACTTTTTTAGAATTAGCCACATTAGAGAAAGAAAATGTATTAGAAATAAACGAAGTAAATTTGGTTAATTTATGCAAAGATATTTTAAAACAACTAAAAGATGTTTATAAGCGGGAAATAACATTACATTATGAAGGGATCCCCATCATCATTCGTGCAGATGAATTAAAGATTAAACAAGTTATCATTATTTTGCTTGATAATGCAATTAAATATAGCAATGACAGAATTGAAGTCTTCCTAAAAAAGGATCAGCAATATGCAATTATCAATATAAAAGATTATGGAATTGGAATACCAAATGAAGAAATAGACAATATTTTTGAACGGTTTTACAGAGTGGATAAAGCAAGAAGCCGGGAAACTGGAGGTTCTGGATTGGGTCTTCATATTGCCAAAAGTATTATAAAACTACACAAAGGTGACATTAAAATAATTAGCAAAGAGGGATCAGGAACTATTGTAGAGTTGCTTTTACCAATTAATAATGGAAATTTAAATAAGTAATAGTGAAAAAGGAATAGCCAAATATGTAACGGCTATTCCTTAAACTTTTATGATTATTACTTAGCTGAAAGTTCGCCTTCTGTTACCCATTTATGATTTGTCACTTTTTCTCCACCAGTTGTCGGTGTGTAATCAACCATATAAACTGTTGTTTGTTGGGCTGAATCAATTACAGCAGTCGCACCCTTCATCCCCTTCATATGGTCTGCCTCTACGATAATTTCGTCCCCTGGATTATAGGGCTTGTCACTAGCGTCTTTAATTTCTTCATGTATAATCCATTTGTGATTTGTCACCTTGTCTCCGCCAGTTGTCGGTGTATAAGAAATTGTATAAACAGTAGTATCATAAGCACCTACAATGGTTGCTTCTGCACCATTCATTCCTTCCATATGGTCTGCGTGAATTATTGCATGACTTCCGACTTTAAAGGTTGGATTTTCGGCTTCTTTTAAATCTTCTGGTACTTCACCAGTACTTGAATGATTCATGCCTTCCATACCTTTATGGTTCATATTACTTGAATCCTTATCTTGCTCTGTTTTTTTCTCACCATGATTAGTATTTGAATGTTCATTCCCGTTAACATTTGAACATGCCGCTAAAAATAAGGCAGTAATCACGGTGAATAGAAATAAGACAGTACGATTTTGCACTATTATTACCTCCCTGTAGTTAGTTACTGATTCATTATACAACCTAAATGTGCAGGATTTATGCAGAACGAATCATACTCGGGTGCTCTAAAATTGTTTTTCCCTTTTTTAAAAAAATAACACATCAATAAAGCCCAATGAAATAATCCCTCTTATGTTAAAAGAGGGATTATTATTAGCTAACATAGTATTTCTGTTTATTTACTTCAAAATCAACTGAGTCTTTCTTAAATAAATATACTCTTGGTACTCGTTTCCCGATTAAACAAACAACTTCGTAATTAATGGTGTCCATCCATTCTGCCAGTTGATCTATAGATTGAAAGGAAGAATGACTGTTCCCAAAAACGGTTACTTCATCACCTACCGTGCAATTTTCTATATCTGATATATCAATCATTGTTTGGTCCATACATACCCGGCCTGTAATATTAGCATGCTGATCACGAATTAAAACCTTTCCTTTATTTGAAAGAAGACGGGAAAGGCCGTCAGCATATCCGATTGGAAGAGTGGCAATCTTACTATCTTTTTTTGGACTCCAAGTACATCCATAGCTAATTGGTTGAAAAGCCTCTACATTTCTCAAAGAAGCAATTCTAGTTTTCAGACTCATGGCTTGTTTTAGTTGAATGGGGTGACTTTTTAAAGTCTTATCTGGATACAAACCGTACAAGACAATTCCGATTCTGACCATATCCATATGCATTTCTGGAAAATTCATGGTGGCAGCACTATTACAACAATGCTTAATTGGAATGGGAATTTGCTTGCTGTCCAAATAGGCCAGGATTGATTGGAACTTTTGGAACTGCTTATAAGTATAAGTGGGATCCTCATTGTCTGCATTGGAGAAATGAGTAAATACCCCTTCAAGATATACGTATTCAGCAGTCATAACTTTTTCGGCAAGAAATGAGGCCTCTTCAGAGGAAGTCACACCAATTCTAGACATGCCAGTATCAATCTTTAAATGGACATATGCGGTTTTACATAACTGAGCAGAATGGAAGATAATTTCGTCCAATACTTCATCTTCAAATACAGTTAATGTAATATTGTACTGAATAGCTTCTTTAACTGATCGTGGAGGCGTATAACCTAGAATGAGAATGGGTGTTACTAATCCAGCCTCTCTAAGCTGAATAGCTTCATCTAAAAGAGCCACCCCTAAATAGTCAGCACCTGCCAAAATGGCAGCTTTAGCGACGTCTACAGCCCCGTGTCCATATCCATCTGCCTTTACAACAGCCATTAGTTTAGATTGATGTTGGACAAATTGTCTGAACTGAATCACATTAGCTTGAATATGATCAAGCGATACTTCGGCCCAAGTATCACGGTAGCTCATTTGGTGCATCTAATACCATCTCCCTATAAAGAAAAAATCCCCTCAAGAGTTGTCTCGAGGGGATTAATCAATTATTAATTAGCAGCTAGTTCTTTTTCTAATGCCTTTTCTACTGTTACATAGTCATAGCCTAGATCTTTTGCCACTGCTTCGTAAGTGATTTCTCCGTTTGCCACGTTCACACCAAGCAATAATGCAGCATTTTCAGAAATAGCTTTGAATACCCCTTTGTTAGCAATCTGCAACGCATATGGTACAGTAACGTTTGTTAGAGCAATAGTAGAAGTTCTTGGAACTGCTCCAGGCATATTAGCTACAGAATAGTGTACGACACCATGCTTAACAAATGTTGGGTTATCGTGAGTTGTTACATGATCGATTGATTCAACGATACCACCTTGGTCGATAGCTACGTCGACAATCACGGAACCAGGTTTCATTGCCTTAACCATTTCCTCAGTCACAAGCTTAGGAGCTTTTGCACCTGGAATTAAGACTGCACCAATTAAAAGGTCAGCTTCAGCTACAGCCTCAGCGATATTGAATGGATTAGACATTAATGTTTTGATTTGGTTTCCGAAAATATCATCAAGCTGACGGAGACGGTCCGCACTTAAATCGATAATAGTTACGTCAGCCCCAAGGCCGATCGCCATTTTAGCTGCGTTTGTTCCAACGATACCGCCACCAACTATGGTTACTTTCCCACGGTTCACACCAGGGACACCCGCAAGTAAGATACCTTGTCCGCCGTTATTTTTTTGTAAGAACTGTGCGCCAATTTGAGCAGCCATACGTCCTGCAACTTCACTCATTGGTGTAAGAAGTGGAAGAGTTCTGTTTACTGATACAGTTTCATAAGCGATGGCGATTACGCCTGACTGCTTTAATGCTTCTGCTAAAGCAGGTTCTGCTGCAAGGTGCAAATAAGTAAATAAAATTAGCCCTTGACGGAAGTACTTGTATTCACTTGATAAAGGCTCTTTAACCTTCATGATCATTTCAGCTTTTGTCCATACTTGCTCTGCTGTATCAATAATCTCAGCACCAGCTTTAGCATAATCTTCATTTGTGAAACCGCTTCCAATTCCAGCGTCCTTTTCAATTAGAACTGTATGACCAGCAGTTCTAATTGAAACAACACCAGCTGGAGTAAGAGCTACACGATTTTCATTATTTTTAATTTCCTTAGGAACCCCAATAAACATAATCTATTTCCTCCCCTTGAAACCTTGAATTGATTTGCTATGGCTAAAGTATAAAACGTTTACAAAAGAATTTCTTTGTTAAGAAAGGAGAAAGATTTTCATTCTTTTTGGGGATTTTCACAAAATGTTCAAATCCCCTGGTATTTGGCTAGCTTCAAATCGAGAAAAAGAATTATTTTTTGATTGGGGTCCTTGAAATTAACCTCACCAATCTCTGTAATACGTTTGAGTCGATAATTTAGCGTGTTGGCATGGACATTTAATTCCTTGGCTGCATCATTAATGTTTGAATCCTTATTTAAAAAAACCTCTAACGTTTCAATGAGATTGCTTTTATGTTTTTGGTCATATTCTTGGATTCTTTTTAATGCATAATTTTCGTACGCTTCATTTTTTCTGTTTTCAAGGATCATTTCAAAGAGTTGATAAATTCCCAGTCGTTGATAACTAAAGATCTCCTTCGTTTCTATAGGGAATTTTTCTTTTATTGATAAAACAATTAATGCTTCCTTATACGCTTTTCCTATTTTTTGAAAGTCATCATAAATACTGCTATAGACCGGATGGATATTCCTCATTCCATAGCGGTCGTTCATTTTTGAGAGGAAGTTTTCGGCAAAATGATCGAGTTCT
The DNA here is from genome assembly GCF_057656715.1 of Neobacillus sp. Soil_C_43. NCBI lineage: Bacteria > Bacillati > Bacillota > Bacilli > Caryophanales > Bacillaceae > Neobacillus > Neobacillus sp. Soil_C_43. Next base: position 174,393 of record NZ_JBDGJV010000005.1, on the reverse strand, counting down.
TGTAAGGGATTCTCGATATGAGATGCTTGTACCAGTAAGATCAGTTGGTTGCAGTCAATGGTATTTAGTAAAATCTTCATTCGCTGAGCGGTCTTTAATAGATAAGAAATTTCATGTTCTTCTTTAGTTGTGATATTTTGTTGGAACTGAAAAACAAAAACAGCAAAAGACGATGGGGGAGTAATTTGCAATGTTTGAAAGTGCTGAATAATCTCCTCTTTCTCTTTTAAGTGGCCAGTTAATAGTTTCCAAAAGAATTCTTGGGAGCGTTCTTCTTTTTTATTTTTTCTAGTTTGTAGCTGTAACAGTTTATTTTTTACGGCATCTGCAGCCTTTTTTAACAGGGTAAAGTCCTCATCTGTTAATGTTTTATCAATCTCTATTGCCCAAATAAATCCTAATACCTCATCCTGTTTCCAAATCGATATAGCCACTCTATCGCCAAGACCAATGTCATTCATACTTTTCACACGAATAGGTTCATCCGTTTTTAAAAGCGCTGGAATAGTTCCTTCTTTCCACAATTGGTTGATTACTTTTTCCGGAACTCTTCGGCCGATAATCGTAGAAATTCTAGCGGGATCTGTCCGTTCGTCATGTGTACTATAGGCAAGAAGGCGGTGATTCGCATCTTCAATGGTAATTGGGCATTTAAGAACTTGGCTGATAAGATCGGCAAATTCATCTAAGCTTTCAAAGGTAATTTTAAATGGATCATGGTGTTTCATATTCAATTCGGTTTCCTCCAAGATTACGAGAAATAAAAGTTACTTTGTTTAATTTTACAAAAAAAACATGGAAATTTCTCGTATTTCTACAAAAAACTTTGTTCACAAAAATGTTAAGATAATTTCGAGTATTTGTCACAATAGTATTTATTTTCATAAATACTAATTTGTAAGCGCTAACACATTCTGAAAAGGAGGATTAGAGCTAAAAAATTAATGAATTTTCTTAAAAATAATAGTATTATTTATATTTTAAGAAAGTTTATTATTAAATGGAATTGTGAGTTTTAACAAAGTGGAGAATGGGAAAATTAGACGTTTGATGATCAAGGGGAGGTTATGATATGAGTAATAACACTCATGGGAAAGAACTTCATCGCGGATTAGAAGAAAGGCATATTACGTTAATGTCTTTAGGGGCAGCTATTGGAGTTGGTTTATTTCTTGGGTCTGCAACAGCGATAAAAATGGCTGGACCTGGTATTCTGCTCGGATATGCATTTAGTGGTTTAATCATGTTTTTTATTATGAGAGCCCTTGGGGAAATGGCTATTCAAAAACCTGTTGCAGGGTCATTTAGTAAATATGCAAGAGACTATTTAGGACCACTTGCAGGGTACATAACAGGCTGGAACTATTGGTTCTTATGGGTAGTTACCTGTATGGCAGAGATTACAGCCGTTGGAATTTATATGGAATATTGGTATCCGGATGTTCCACGCTGGATTTGGGCGTTAGCAGCTCTTGTCATCATGGCTACGGTTAATTTTCTTGCAGTAAAAGCATATGGAGAACTCGAATTTTGGTTTGCATTGATTAAAATTGTTACCATTCTGGCGATGATCATTGTCGGAGCGGGGATGATTTTCTTCGGGTTAGGAAATGGCGGAATTTCAACTGGTATTCATAATTTATGGCAACATGGCGGTTTATTCCCTAATGGAATAAAGGGTGTTTTACTGTCATTACAAATGGTTATGTTTGCATACCTTGGCATTGAAATGATTGGTGTTACTGCAGGTGAGGTAAAGAATCCAGAAAAATCTCTTGCAAGGGCCATTGATTCTGTGTTCTGGCGTATTCTTATTTTTTACGTAGGGGCTTTGTTTGTTATCATGTCTATCTATCCTTGGGAAGAAATTGGAACAAAGGGAAGTCCGTTTGTACTTACATTCGAGAAAATTGGAATCCCAGGTGCAGCAGGAATTATTAACTTCGTTGTACTGACAGCTGCACTTTCATCTTGTAATAGCGGAATTTTTAGTACCGCAAGAATGTTGTTTAACCTTGCAGAGCATGGAGAAGCACCGAAGAAATTTGGTAAGGTTACGAAAAATGGTGTTCCAGGCATGGCTGTAATAGCTTCTGCTGGTGCCTTGTTAATCGGTGTTGTCTTAAATTATATCGTTCCGGCAAAAGTCTTTACATGGGTTACGAGTATTGCTACATTCGGAGCTATTTGGACGTGGGCCGTCATCCTTTTATCACAAATTCGTTACCGTAAAACGTTAAAGCCAAGTGAAATAAAAACATTAAAATATAAAGTGCCGTTATTCCCTTATACCTCTTATATTTCCTTAGCGTTTTTAGCATTTGTTATTGGTCTGATGGTATATAATCCAGATACTCGAATTGCGTTAGTCATTGGACCGCTATTTTTAGTATTCTTGGTAGTAGTTTACTATATGAAGGGATTCCATAAGAAAGAATCCCTTCAATCTTCATCGAAAAAACGTGTAAGCTAATAAGAAAGCAGTGGATTTTCTCCACTGCTTTTTGCTTTGTTATTTTTCTATGTTCCGTTCGACTGCTAACAAGTTCCGCTTGGAAGGCCAGAATGCCCATTTTCCGAGGAGCACCGTAAGTGCAGGAACTAGTAATGGACGAACAATAAATGTGTCTAACAAGACACCGATTGCTGTGATCGTGCCAAAGTGGACTAGTACTTGAATTGGCAGAGTAGTTAAAATGGCAAAAGTTCCTGCGAGAATTAGTCCCGCAGAGGTAATTACAGCACCAGATTCAGCCACCCCTTCTTTAATGGCTTGAAGCAGGGGCATTTCCTTGCTCTTTTTCCAAATACTCGAAATCATAAAGATGTTGTAATCTTCCCCTAATGCGACAATAAATACAAAGGAATAAAGAGGAATAAATCCTTGGATTGCGTCTACATCAAATAGATAATGCAAAACGACCCAACCAAGGCCAAGCGCACTGAAGTATGACAACAGAACCGTTCCGATTAAATAAAGCATGCTAGTAATTGAACGAAGATAGACTAATAATAGTAAGGCAATGATACCAATAACAATGGGGATGATAACAAATGCATCATCTGTTGTTGTTTGTCTGGTATCAAATTGTACGGCAGTTTGACCACCTATCCAAACTTTTTTAGAAGAATCAGCAATACCATCATTTTTCATGATGGATTCAATCTTCTTACGGAGGTCAGGGATATAATCCATGGCTTCATTTGAGTATGGATTAACGTCTAATTCCACATTGTAGCTAACGATATTTTGATCCTGGGCGCCTTGATTTGGATCAGAGACATGTGCCACGTATGGCAGCTTTTCTACACCAGTTTTAACTGAACTTTCTTTCCCGTCTGTTTGCAGGATGATTTGAACAGGGGCAAGTTCGCCTGGATTAAAGTGTTCTGCAATTAGGTCAAATCCCTCTCTTGATGGCATATCCTTTGGAAAAGAAGATAAGGTATCGTACGTATATTGGATCTTAGTTGAGAATAAAGCGAATACCCCTAGAAAGAGAATGGTAGCCGTCATTAGAAGCTTCGGCCTTTTAATAATGAAATCTCCAAGCTTTAATCCAAACCCTTCTTTTTTTATTTTTACTGGGATGGATTTTCCTTTTTTACGTGCCCGTTCTTCTTGCATCTCAGTTGTACGTGGGATGAGCGGGAAGAAGGAGACTCTGCCAAAAATGCTTAATAGGGCTGGAATCAAGGTTAAGCTGGCAATCATCATAATTAAAATTGATAGGCTAAAAGGTATAGCAAAACGATGGATGGCACCGTATTTTGATAACAATAACACTAACAATGAAAAGACAACGGTTAGACCACTCATCGCAATGGCTCCGGATGAACCTTTTAAGGAGCGGATCATTGCCACACGTTTATCCTTTTCTACTTCCAAATAACTTCTAAATCTTGAGATAAGGAATAAGCAATAGTCTGTTCCTGCGCCAAAGAGTAGTACCGTCATAATGGAAAGCGCTTGTGAATCGAAGACTGCCCAGCCTGCTTTACCAATTCCTCCAAGTATTGGACTTATAACCCCGTATGCAATTCCTACTCCAAGTAAAGGGATAAGAGCTAAAATAGGGGAGCGGTAAATAACAAGTAGGAGTACTAGAACGATAGCAACTGTACCAAGCAGTAAGGAAAGATCCCCTTGGCTAAATAATTCTGTTGCATCTTGTGCGATACCTGCAGGACCTGTTACCCGCAGAATTAACTTGTTTGCATCTTTTATTTTTGCTTTCGTTGGATCTGGTGAAAATATCGAAGCTGATTTATCTTTTAATTGTTTTATTCCTTCTGCAATCTTTTCCTTGTCTGCCCCCTTTTTAAAGCTTAGGGGCAAAATGAGTGTTGTTCCATCCTTAGATAACTGTTCCTTTAGTACAGGGAGTGGGAACTGATAAAAAGGAACAATTGTATCTTGGGATGAAACTGGATTTTCCGTTACATCCTTTGTATATTGCTGAATAAGTGAAAGATCATTGTCTGTAATCCCTGAAGCTCGGTACCAGGTTAGGAGCGCAGGAGTCCCTGAACTTGCTGGAAATTCCTTCTCGGCAATTTTATTTGCTTGCTCCGACCAAGTTTCCTCCGCTAAATTTGGTGCCATTTCATTCTTTTGCGAATTGGCTTGAGGAAGAGTCACGTTTAGAACAGCGGCAAGGACGAGCCAAGCCAAAAGGACAATCCATCTTCCTTTTTTACCACTGACTGCATTTCCATAATTTTTTATCCATTTTTTCTCCAATGTAGTTCACTCCAATCGAAAATTTTCCTTATCAATTGATAAGCTATAGGCAAAGAGAAAAGGCTGTTATTCAGCCTTCTATTTAACGACTAATCCCTTTTAAAAAAATTTCAACAATGAGATTGGCTTTATGCTTTATCATTGCGGTTTGTTCATTCTTTGGCAAGCTTCCAATGTTTGAGGGCTGCAGGATGGATTTAATAATGTTAAGTATTAAAAAAGCCATCTCAGTAGAAGTTGAATCAATCTCTTCTGGATTTTTTATTTCTCCATTAGAGACCCCATCATTAATCATTGTAACTATTGGCATTAGAAATCCTTTTACCCATAATTGATGAACTCGTTGCTGATCTTCAGGGCTTATTTCATGCTGCATGTCATGAAACATTTGTGACATATCCATTTCAAAATGCACCATCATGTAGGTGGTAATTTGAGTGAGTCTATCATCAAAGGCTGTAAATTGAGTTAAGATCCCATTTAAATCCTTTTCAGTGTGATGGAGTGCATGCTCGATCACTGCCACATAAAGTGTTTGTTTGTTTTTAAAGTGATGGTATAGAGCAGGTTGGGTTATGCCGCACAGGTCTGCAATTTGCCTTGTGGATACAGCGCGATACCCATATTCCATAAATAAACGCTCAGCTGTTTTGATTATGATTTGATAGGTTTCTTTAGGATTTATTTCATCATTATGCTTAAAATCTTTACCCATTTTAGACATAGGGTCCTTTCGGAATAATTTGCTTATCAGTTGATAAGTAAACTATATAGAAAAAATAGGAAAATGTAAAGTGAGTAAAAAAGATTTTTTTTTCCATACTAACAAGAAAAAAGTGGGGGTACCTTAGTGAAAAAATGGTTTTCGATTTGCATGACAATTACATTATTTTTAGGGTGCTGCAGCTATACAAAGGCACAAACTGTCCAAGGGACACCAGTCAAGCTGCATGAACAAAATACGATGTCTGTATTATGGTTTCAACAATCTGGTGAAGCTAAAGCTTTATATTATCAAGGTTATAACTTAGGAAAATTAAGATTGGATGATTATTTAGGCAAAAAGATGAAGCACAATAGCTTAAAGCCAGCGATTGTTTTGGATATCGATGAAACGATACTAGACAATAGTCCATACTTGGCTTCGTATGCTGTTTCAGGGAATGGAAACCCTTTTGATTGGAGTAGGTGGTTTAACCGTGCAGAAGCCAAACCTCTTCCCGGAGCAATTGAATTCTTGAGGTACGCAGATTCTAAAGGGATTGAGATATTTTACATATCAAACCGTTTCGAAGCACAAAAGAATGCAACGATTAAGAATTTACAAATGGTTGGTGCTCCGCAAGCAGATAGAGATCATATCCTTTTACTTCAACTAGGTGAAAAAGGGAAAGAGTCAAGACGCCAATATGTAGCCAAAACACATGACATTGTCCTATTATTTGGCGATAATTTAGGCGATTTTAATGAATTTGAAGGTTTATCCGTAACAGAAAGAATAAAGGAAACTGAGAAATACAAAGATATTTGGGGAAAGAAATTTATCGTTCTACCTAATCCAATGTACGGGGATTGGGAAGAAGCCATTTATAATTATGATTATAGGAAAACGGATGAAGAAAAAGCTAAACTAAGGATAGAAAACCTGGAGACAAGATAGCAACCGAAGGGGCTGATTTATTTGTAATGAAATCAGCCTTATTGTTTTGGGGAAATTTATCATTTAAGACCATATTTTTCGTTGGACGTACTAATAAAATAATAGTATAGTAGACTCCATGATTATAGGTAATAGGAGGACTACTATGTTTGGAATAACATTACCGCAATCATTCTACCAAATGAACACTATATTTATCTCGATCCTAATTGAGGCATTGCCGTTTGTGACGCTGGGAGTTCTAATTTCTGGTATCATTCAAATTTTTGTTACAGAAGAAATGATAGCGAGGATAATGCCGAAAAATAAAATCCTAGCTGTCATTTTTGCTTGTTTTCTGGGGATATTATTTCCATCATGCGAATGCGGGATTGTTCCCATTGTTAGTCGTTTAGTATCAAAGGGTGTACCGATTTCAGCTGGGATTGCCTTTATGTTAACTGCACCGATTATTAATCCCGTTGTATTGTTTGCGACATACATCGCATTTGGAAGTGATTGGAAAATTGCGCTTTATCGTGCTTTAGGTGCTATCATTGTTTCCATTCTAGTTGGTATTTTAATCGCCTATGGCTATAAGGATTCTCCATTTAAAGAACAATTTCATCACCATCATGTACATCGAGAGAAGAGTTTGTTAAAGAAAATATGGCAAACACTTGAGCATGCAGTAGAAGAATTTTTCTCCATGGGTAAGTATTTAATAATTGGCTCCTTAATTGCTGCAGCCGTACAAACGTATGTTAAAACAGCTACACTTGTTTCTATAGGTCAAGGCCCAGTATCATCTTCCTTCGTGATGATGACACTATCATTCATTTTATCTCTATGTTCAGAAGCGGATGCTTTTATCGCGTCCTCGTTCAGAACGACTTTTTCTACAGGATCACTATTAGCCTTTTTAGTATTTGGACCAATGATCGATATCAAAAATTTAATGATGATGTTGGCTACATTTAAAAAACGGTTGGTATTTATGATTGTGGCAGGCGTAACAATTACCGTCTTTCTATACTCTTTATTGTTTTAAGGAGTGATTATATTATGATAAGAAGTTTAATACTCATTGGATTTACTTATTTTTTATTTCATTTGCATATAACCGGAGATATTAATAAATATATTAATATGAAATATTCCTATTTATCTGCAACCGCAGGCTATGCCCTGTTGGTCTTAACGATTGTTCAAATATTTATGCAGAACAAGGATCAATCTAAAGAGCATGAGTGTGGCCATGAACATTGTGGACATAATCATGCTAAGGAAGACAAATGGTACAAAAAGCTTTTCATTTATCCTATCTTTATCTTCCCTATTATTTCGGGATTATTTTTCCCAATCGCAACGCTTGATAGTAATATTGTAAAGGCGAAAGGTTTCCACTTTCCTATTTATGATGAAGGGAAAGGGGATTCGTTCATGCAGCAACAATTCCTACGTCCTGATACCAGTGTTTATTATGGGAAAGAAGCGTACGATGCGTTAATGAAAAAAGAAAAAAAGAAATATATTAACAAAGATACAATCGTTATAAATGATCAAAATTATTTAAAAGCAATGGAGACTATCTATAATTACTCGGGGGATTTCCTAGGGAAAGAAATTGAGTTCAAGGGCTTTGTTTTTAATGATAGTGAAACGATTGAAAAAAATCAGCTGTTTGTTTTCCGATTTGGAGTCATTCACTGTATTGCAGACTCAGGTGTGTTCGGGATGCTTGTTGACATGCCAAAGGGAACCACCTTAAAAAATGATGAGTGGATCCGAGTAAAAGGAGAAGTCTCAACGATTTATTATCAACCTTTTAAAATGAATATTCCTTATTTAAAGGTTAAAGAGTGGTCAAAGACCACGGCTCCAAAAGAACAATACGTTTTTAGAGGATATTAAAAAGACACCGGATTTTCCGGTGTCTTTTTACTTGATATTGGAAAATGTAATTAGAGTATGATAACAAAGACAATTAGTTCTTCACATTCTTAAGGATGTTAATTGCAAACAGGATGATGCCTAATACCATTAGGGTTCCACCGACCGCAACGGCAGGACCAGCAGATTTTACCCCAGATACTAAGAAGGCGAGCCCAATCATCATGATGGGCAATGCGATATTGTGGAGCCAAAAGTGAACCTTTGCTAAAGTTGTTTCCGCTGCGTTAGGAAAAGCTACATAAATAAGTCCAGCAAGAGTCATGGCCGTCCATCCTAATAAATTAATATGGACGTGGACAGGAGTAAAATCAAACTTCTCAGTCATTGACATATACATGCCTAAACATACCCCAACGACAAAATAACAGACAGAAATTTTAATAAACTTTATGCCCATTTTCCTGCCTCCTTTTACCTAAAAATAGTACCTATAGTAGTAAATATGTGACAGAAATGTGAACTAGAACATTGATTTTTAGGGACAAAGGCGGTTTTTGAATAAAAAAAAAGCAACCGTGTTTTGGTTGCTCTTCCTTAGAAAAAGGATTTAATTCCTACTAATAGAAGTCCGATTAGAAACCCACATACTGCCCCGTTTACACGGATCCATTGAAGGTCTTTTCCGACATTTGTTTCCACCATTTTAATGAGAGTCTTGTCATCAAGCTTTTCTAAATTTTCTTCGACCAACTTGCCGATTTTTTCATGATTTTTATCTACAAAATTAGAAATTTGCGACTTAATCCAACCCTCAAACTGACTAACTTTTTCAGGATTTGCTTCGATTTGATTAAGACTATTTTTTAAAAGGGGAAGCAGGTATTCATCGAAAAAGGTAGGTTCTGAAACAAAATCAAGGGCCTTTTTCTGAAACTGATTTAGAAGTTCAGTTATTTGTTCTTGTGGTTCCCATTTATCAATTAGATGTGTTTTGAGATTATTTAGTTCTCCATACAACTGTTCATCATTTTTTATCGAATGCAGTTTAGTGTGAATATGACTGATTAATGATTGTCTATTTTGATTAAAAGGGTCACGGTAGCTATCAACCCCTTTTAAAATAAGGTTTTGAATAATATTACCGAGCTTTTCTTCATTAACAAGGCTGCTAAAGGATTTTAAAGCGAACTGCATAAATCCATCTGCTTTAATATTTTCAACGGCATCGACTGCCATTCCGCCAAGCCTATATTTTGTACTATCCTTTTGAGCCCATTCGTCGATTTCTTTTAGAATATAATCCAGTGTTTTTTCATCATATTTTCTGACCATCACTTGATCAATCAGAAGTGGAAGATAGTCCTTACTATCTAATTTAATTAAATGTTGCTTTATTTCTTTTTCAATCATTGGCGCTATTTTCTTACTATCGACTTTCATAATAAAATGCTGAATTAGTGTAATGAGATTTTCCTTAACCCCTTGAGAAGTAATTTCTTTTTGAAAAAGAGCAAATAATTTTTCAGTAAAAGGAATGGTCTCAATTTTACTTCGGATACTTTCTTTTGTTAACCAATCATTTTCTAGCATGGAGATTATTCCAGCAATAATTCTTTTTCTATTTTTCGGCAGAAGTGCTGTGTGTGGAATGGGAATACCTAATGGGTGCCGGAATAAAGCAGTCACTGCGAACCAGTCAGCCAAACCACCTACAAGACCCGCTTCAAACCCTCCTTGTAAAATCATACCCCATATTGAATGCTGTAATGGAAGGGTAGCTAAAAAGCCTACTCCCATCATAGCAAGAGAAATTGTTGCTAAATGCTGTGATTTATTTTTCTGCTTTTGCATACTACTTGTACCCCTTTATAAATAGTTATCTATTGCTATTATCTCAATTTACCAGAAAAAAAAGCAAAAAAAACTTCCTCTTAAACAAGATTTGTTTTAAAAGGAAGTTTTTTCATTAGGAGAAGATTCGCTCTATTAGCCAAAAAGCACCTAATAGTGTAATGATGATTGAGCCTATTTGGACTACTTTTCCATATTGCATCTTTTTTTGTATCCAAAGAAGAATCGGTAGTAGAAGTAATACGATAAATATCTGAACGGCCTCGATTCCTAAGTTAAAGTTAATTAATGCAACAGCCAGGTGGCTTTTAGGGATCGCCATTTCCTTCAGAATACTAGCAAACCCCAATCCATGAATTAACCCAAACATGAAAGTGATACTCCAGCGATGTTTAATTTCTTTTCTGAAAATGTTCTCTAATGCTACATAACAAATACTAAAAGCAATGACCGCCTCTACGAACCTAGAAGGAAGGGTAATCAAGCCAAGGACAGCCAGGCTCAGAGTAATACTGTGCGCTATGGTAAAAGAAGTTACAATGGCAGCGTATTGTTTAAAGGTTTGTTTTCTTAATAGTAAGGCTAAAAGAAATAATAGATGGTCGTAGCCAGTTAATATATGAAGCATTCCAAGTTTAAAGAATGAAAACCAGGTAGACGTATTAGACGAAGGCGTAACTGGCTTTGCTTGATCAGCTTTTTGTTGGTCCTGATGGTCAGTTTGTTGCTCTGTGGATTGCTGCTCCTGCTGTGCTTCCGTCAATAAAATGGTCCAGGTTCGTTCCTTTCCTTGTAAAATTGCTTCGCTTGTTTCACCGTTAATGGTTGCAGAGATAAGGTCAACATAGTTTGTACCAGTGTCATGAAAATAAAAACCATCATTATAAACTATTGTTTCCCCCGGAGAAAAGGCAGGGAAACTCATATAAGTTGAGAGAAATTCTTTATTTTCTTTTTTAACGATTTTCATTTGCTCAATTTTAGGGGTTTGTTCCTTGTTACCCTTATCAAGGGTAAGACCTTCAGTAATGAGTTCTTCTAAATGGTGTTTTTCCTTTTTAATTTCTGATTTTTCAAGAACCCAGTTTTTATTTTTATCAATTGTAGGCAGTAACTCTAAAATTGATAAAGTATCGATAGAGAAGATAATTTCGGTTTTTTTGTTATCGATTGTTATTTGTGAATAACTTGCACTATAGGCATGTGCAGATGTTCTCGAAGGAAAGGAGATAAAGGTAATGACTATAAAAGACAGCAATATCAAGGTTAGAGGTCTGACATTCAACCATTGACGAAAAATGTTGAAACGGAACATGTAATAAATCCCCCTAAAAATATTATATCAAAATAATTTCCCTAATTTACCAAATTAAAGCAATGAGATAATTTCTCCTTTATATAACCATATTTTACGCAGATTTGTATATATTTAATAAATTTTTTTTAAATTTCCATATAATAATTTTTAAAAAAATATATATCTTTCAGTTTGAAAATTTTGTAGAATAATAGTGAAAGTTATGCATGATAGAAGACCTATATGAAACCGTTTTCTATTCTGTATTTTCAAAATTTATAGATAAAAGGTGGTAAGTGAATGATAGTTAGTAATCGGAAGTTTAAGCGTTGGACGAGTACGTTCATGGCAGCTCTTCTATTGATCAGCACTTTTTTGCCAAGTAGTTTAATTGGCAAAGCTCATGCTGAGCAGGCTGATCATGTGGTAATCTCTCAAGTCTATGGCGGAGGAGGTAATGGTAGTGCCGTTTATACGAATGACTTTATTGAATTATACAATCCAACTGATAAGGAAGTAGCATTGGATGGTTGGTCTGTTCAGTGGGCAAGTGGAACAGGTACTACTTGGGCAGTCAATACACTGTCAGGAACAATTAAATCGCACGGCTATTATCTTATTCAAGAAGCGGCAGGAACAACTGTAAAGGATAAACCTTTACCAACACCTGATGCAACAGGTCCTTTTACCATGGGAGCTGGTTCGGGTAAAGTAGTACTAGTTAATTCTGTTACTACTGTCTCAGGACAATATCCTACAGGTGTGGTTGATTTTGTAGCTTATGGAACTGGATCAATCGGTTATGAAGGAACAGGTCCGACAAAAACACCTTCTGCAACATTAAGTGCTATCCGCATTCCTTATGCAAATACTGTACCTGCACCAGGTCTTGGTAATGCGTGGGATTCAAATGATAATGCGACGGATTTTGTGGTAGCTACTCCGACTCCAAGAAACACTGCAAGCCCAACGGAAGCTCCAATGGTTCCAGTTTTGAGCTTACAGCCAAAAGGAAACAATATTCAATTTGTTCAAGATGGAACTTCAGTTAAAGTAACAGGTCAAGCTGAGGCAGCTGAAGCTAATTCTACAATAAAAGTTTATGAAACCGCATCCAAAGGAACGGCTCTAACGACTGGAACAGCCGCAGCTAATGGATCCTTTGATATTAGTTTTACAACTGATAAAACATTAGCAAGTGTTTATGTTGCTGCGAAACAAGATGGTTTAGACGAAAGTGCAGCTATTCAAATTAATGTAGCAACAGCCAGTGCTTCTGTCGTACAAGCTAAATTAAGCTACGTAGTTGCAGAAGATGGTGTGGGTACATTAATTGGCGGTACAGGCGCAGCAGCAGCAAATGCAATCATTAATGTTTATCCAAATGACACGGCTACTGCAGCTGAAAAATTAAATACCCAAGATATTAAAGCAGGTACTTCCGGAGATTTTTCTCTAACGATTAATAACGCACCAAATACTGTATATGTAACTCAAATTACGAACTCTGCAAAAGGAATAATGTTACAGAGTGTTCCTGTTTCTATCACAAAAGCTGATACCACTGTTGTATCAAAGCTAACTGACGTTCGTTTGTCTAATTCTAATGGTCAACCAGTAAACCTAAATAAGTTCTTTACTGTTGAAGGTGTTGCTACAGTTGATAATCAAATTCTTGGAACACAAAAGCAAAATTTCTATCTTCAAGATGATACAGCTGGTATCAACATTTTTAGTTCTTCACTTGAAACTACTTTCAAAGTTGTTAAAGGTGACAAGTTACGAATTACTGGTAAAGTTTTAGTTTATAACGGTTTAACTGAATTTGAACCAACTTCTATTGAGAAAATTAGTGAAGGGAATCCAATTCCAGTTGCCAAAAATTTAACAATCCTTGATTTAAATACTTACGCAGTTGCAGAACCTGTTGAAGGAAGTCTTATAACAGTAACAGGTAAAGTTTCAGCTTCTGCTGCATCTGGTGCAAATTATAATGTTACATTTGTAGATGAAAATAACAAAGCAACTACCCTAAGGGTAATGGCTGCAACAGGAATTAAGCCTGATACAGATCTAGTAATAGGTAAAAGCTATACTGTTACAGGTGTTTTAGGGCAATTTACATCCAATGCTTCTGCAACAAGTGGATACCAAGTTTATCCACGTGATGTAAAGGATATTGCTCCAATCCTAGGTATTACACACACTGCATTAACACAAGTATACAAAGGTGCAAGTGTAGAATTCGAGGCGAATGCTGACGGAGCTGAATCAGTAACTGTGTATTACAGAGCAACTGGTGCTACTGAATATACAGCATTACAGATGGCTAAAGGCAGCGAAGGTCGTTACACTGTCACATTAGAAGCAGCTAACGTACCTCCAAACGGATTCGAATATTATATCGAAGCTAAAGCGGGAACACAAGTACAAACAGCTGGAACAAGTGCATCTCCATATCCAGTCACATTAATTGAAGATACGTTTGGACCAGCAATTACTGGGATGACACCACAAGACACTACAAAAGTAGAGAGTCCAACTCCCGAAATTTCTGCGTTGATCGATGACCCAAGCGGAGTGGATGAAACTACTGTACAAATGTGGTTAGATGATCAAGAGTTAAAAGCACCTGCTGCTTCAATTAGCAAAACACAGGTTAAATACAAGCCAGAAACTGACCTTACAATTGGTACACACAAAGTGAAGGTTTCTGCAAAAGACGTAAAGGGCAACTTAACAGAGAAAGAATGGACATTTGAAGTGGTTCCTCGTTTCACAGGTGGAAATCACTACCGTGGTACAACACACAACCACACAAACATTTCTCACGATGGTGCGGGTACTCCAGAAGATGCATTAAAAGCTGGTAAAGCGCATCATTATGATTGGTTTGCATTCTCAGATCACTCACATGATATTGACCCAGAGAAATTAGGAACTGATACTGTAGTCCGTGATGGAATGCAGGAACGTACTGGTGGATCTCAATGGCAATTAACAAAAGATCTTGCAAAGCAATATACAAACAGCGACTATGTTGTTTTCCCAGCGTTTGAAATGACTTCAACTACTTGGGGTCACTCAAATATCTTTGGAACAGACAATTTTATTGACAGAAATATTAACGGAAAACAATACCAAGATTTAAGCCAGTATTATGCATGGGTTATGACATACGATGATATTGTTGGTCAATTCAACCATCCAGACATGTCTGCGAATGCATTCAATAACTTTAAACCATACAATAAAGACGTAGATAAGTTATTCACAATGTTAGAAGTGGGTAATGGTTCAGGGCACTATGGCTATGCCAATGCTGAAACTAAGTTTTATTCAGCTCTAGACTTAGGATGGCATGTTGCTCCAACTTATGGTGAAGATAACCATGAAGGAACTTGGGGACAAGTAAATGCTCGTACAGTTATCGTTGCAGATGACCTTTCTCAAGCATCATTATTACACTCTATGCGTAATATGCGTGTGTACATGGAAGAAGATCCAAACTTCACACTTGACGTTTTAGCAAATGGTTATTATATGGGCTCAACAGTTGATAGCAAAAAACTAAACTTTAGCATTTCAGGTAGCGACTTAGTGGCAGAAGCACATAATGATAGTGACTATAACTATCTTCCAACTTCTTATAAGTCAGATGATAGAATTGCAAAAGTTGAACTAATCTCAAATAGTGGAAATGTAGTAGACTCTATTACACCGATGACAAAAGATTTCACATGGTCTCCATCTTACACAGTAACAGGCGGCCAACAATGGTTCGTGGTTAAAGTAACACAAATGGATGGCGAAAGAATCTATTCTTCTCCAATCTGGTCAAAAGAAGAGGCTGTTGACGTAAAAGTTAATAGCATTGATATTGACGGCGGTGTAATTATTGGCGGCAACCCAGCTACATTAAAAGCAACAGTTGCTAACAATGGAACTGAAGTGATTAAAAACCTTAAAGTAGACTTCTACTATGATGAGGTAAAGCAAGACAACCTAATTGGTACAAATAATATTTCTTCAATTCTAACTAAGAGCTCAGCAACAGCCTCTGCAACTTGGGCTAGCCCATTAACTGGGGATCACCAAATTATTGCTGTTGTCACCTCTTCAGACGGACTTGATATTGGTGATGTGAAATTTGTATTACCAGTAAAAATTAAAGAACCACTGGGCATTAAAGTATTAATTGATGCAAACCATGGTAACGAAAATACAAGTGGAGATAGTGGTACGTATAAGGATAACTTAAAATCCTTTACACTTATGCTTCAAAAAGAAGGGTATACAGTTGTTGAAAATAAAGTGGCCCTTACAGATGAAGTGTTAAGCACTGTTAAAGTATTAGTTTTAACACATGCAAGAACTGAACTTACAGCAGATGAAAGATTAGCGGTAACTAAGTTTGTTAACAATGGCGGCTCTGTATTAATGGCAGGTAAGAGCAATAACAGCACAGACCCTACTATTAATAATGCATTATTAGCTGATTTAGGTTCATCTATCCGTATGGGTAACGATGGCGTATTTGACTTAAGCAAGAGCGGTAACTTCTGGAGTGATCCAACTGTTAGCCCGTATGCGGTTAGATTACACCCTGGATTAGTTTCTAACTATATCACTGACCGCGTATCGTTTATCGACTACTATAGTGGTACAAGCTTATCAGGCGTAGATAATCAGCCTTTAACACAATCAGGCAAAGTTACTATCCTAGCAAAAGGTAACGAAACAACTTATCAAGGAAACATCAAAGGCGGATATACCTACGATTCTGTATCCGATGAAACTGGCGGTTCTGCTATTCCTATGATTGCGTCTGAAGAAATCGGTGAAAAAGGTCGTATCGTAGTTTCAGGTATGAACATCTTCAATGACAAACAAATGGATGAGTCATATGAGCCAAAAGGAAATGATGAGTTCTCTTTAAATGCATTAAACTGGTTAGCACATCGTGAAACAAAGGTAACTAATATTGCTGATGCACGTAAACTTGCTGAAGACACGGATGTAGTAGTAGAAGGAACAGTTACAACTGGATCTGGTGTATTCTTCGACGCATTCAACCTGCAAGATGAAACAGGCGGTATCATGGCATATCTAGAAGTTCCAGATGGTGCGTTAAAACCAGGAGATAAAGTCCGTGTGTACGGCCATATTAAGAAGTTTGATAATAACATTGAGTTAGAATTTACTAGCTTTGCAAAAGATGTTATTAAAATTGGATCAGTTGATCCTGTCCAGCCAAAACTAGTTGCTACAGGTGAAGCGACATCAGAAGCTAACCAAGGTTTCCTAGTGAAGGTAAAAGGTACTGTTGTATCTAAGTTTGACGAAAATTCTTACGTGATTAACGACGGCTCTGGTGATGTATTAGTGTTTACAGATGGTTACATTGTGAACCAAACGAACGTACCAGTACCAGCTCTTGAAAAAGGTGACACGTTAGAAGCGGTAGGATTATCTGGTGCATTTGCACAAGGTACTCGTATCCGTGTCAGAGACACAAGAGAGTTAGTTGGAACGAAAGCGGCTGATATTACAGCACCTGAAGCTCCAGTAGTAAATGGAGTAACAGATAAAGATGTAGAAGTTAAGGGTACAACTGAAGCAGGAGCAACAGTTGTAGCAAAAGTAAATGGCCAGGAAATCGGCACAGCAACAGCCGATGCAGAAGGCAAATTTACAATTACAATTGCAAAACAAGCAGCAGGAACAAAGATTGCTGTCATAGCGACAGATGCTGCAGGTAACGTAAGTACAGCAACAGAAGTAACAGTAACAGCAACAGTAGTACCTGATACTACTGCACCTGAAGCTCCAGTAGTAAATGGAGTAACAGATAAAGATGTAGAAGTTAAGGGTACAACTGAGGCAGGAGCAACAGTTGTAGCAAAAGTGAATGGCCAGGAAATCGGCACAGCAACAGCCGATGCAGAAGGCAAATTTACAATTACAATTGCAAAACAAGCAGCAGGAACAAAGATTGCTGTCACAGCACAAGATGCTGCAGGTAACGTAAGTACAGCAACAGAAGTAACAGTAACAGCAACAGTAGTACCTGATACTACAGCACCTGAAGCTCCAGTAGTAAATGGAGTAACAGATAAAGACGTAGAAGTTAAGGGTACCACTGAGGCAGGAGCAACAGTTGTAGCAAAAGTAAACGGCCAAGAAATCGGCACAGCAACAGCCGATGCAGGAGGCAAATTTACAATTACAATTGCAAAACAAGCAACAGGAACTAAGATTTCTGTAACAGCTAAAGATGCTGCTGGTAACGTAAGTACAGCAACAGAAGTAACAGTAACAGACGGAACTGCACCTGCAGTACCTGAACTACTGTATGATGTAACTCAATTCGATACCTTTGTAGCTGGTTATGCAGATCCAGGCACAAAAGTTGAAGTGAAGGTAAGCGGTAAGTTAATCGGTTCTGGATTAGCAGATGAAGACGGATATTTTGAGTTTGAAATTGCTACACAAGCCGTGGGAACAAAATTAGTTATCACAGCTACTGACGCAGCTGGAAATGTGAGTAACCAGCTAGAAGTAACTGTTATTAAAGCGGAAACTGGTTGGATAGAAGTAGAAGATAATACTTGGATCTATGTTGATCCTGCAACAGGTGAATTAGTATCAGGATGGCTTGAAGTCAATGGGAAGACATACTTCCTTGATGAAGAAGAGTATCTAATGGTAACTGGCTGGAAGGAAATTGACGGTTCATGGTATTATTTTGCTGCAAGCGGCGCAATGCAAACTGGTTGGGTTAAAGATAGTGGAAAATGGTACTTCTTAAATGCAGATGGTACGATGAAAACTGGTTGGGTTAAATCAGATAATAAGTGGTACTTCTTAGCTTCTAGCGGCGCAATGCAAACCGGTTGGGCTAAGGTTGACGGAAAGTGGTACTTCCTAAACGCAAAGGGTATCATGCAAACAGGATGGGTTTATAGTGGTAATAAGTGGTACTTCTTAAGTGGAAATGGAGCTATGCAAACAGGATGGGTTTATAGTGGTAATAAATGGTACTTCTTAAACGGAAATGGAGCTATGCAAACTGGTTGGGTTCTAGTTAATAAGAAGTGGTATTTCCTTTATAACGATGGACACATGGCTGCTAATACAACAATTGGAAAGTACAAAGTTGGTAAAGATGGAGCTTGGATTCAATAACAAGACCATTTCAAGAACAGAAAAACTCCTCTCAAGATAGAGAGGAGTTTTTTTTCTTTGGTTTTATATGAGTGATTAATCCATCTAGGTCTGTGAGATAAAATTGAATTTCGGGTGCTTTCTTTAAATAGTGGTCTTGTAATAACTGATAATAATTCACTCTGTGCTGGGGATCAAATTTTAACATAGGAAACTCCTTATGGTCCTTTACATATTGGTCAACAGCCTTTTGCACCATGTCCATTTCGTTGGGGATTTGTTTCTCATGCTCTTCAAATAAATCATAAGTTTCTTTAGACATATAGAAATTTTTAGATGGGACACCTCCGAGGATGGGAGCAAGTTGGTTGAAGTCGATACTATGATCCTCTTTAACCAAAATGGTCCTGTAGACACCCTTCGGTAAATTATCCGAAAAGGTTCTAACCGCTTTTCGAACTTCATCGATACTAACCTCTATAACAGGATAGTCTTTAATTTGTTCCAATTTTGGTTCAGGTACCTCATTTTTTTGTGAGGTGAGAAAATATTTATGAACCAATGAATAAACGGTAGCACCACCAACACCTATGCCTAGAAATATCCCGATTAGAGTAAATACAGGGTAGATATCATAACGATTATCTAATAAATCACCTAGCTTATAGCCAGCAAAAACGGAGATAGCAATTGCTATACCAAAAACCATATTCAAGGACACGGCTTTTATTAGAAAGTTTGTGGATTCATTCCAATGTTTATCGCTTTGTGATTGTCCATTTTTAAAAAATGTTTTAATTTCTTTTCTCATTTCCGCAGACACCTTATTTTCTTCAAGAAAAGCCTCAAGATATGCTTCCTCTGATTTATTTTCATTCTTTAACAGACACGCTGTTTTTTCAATAGAACCTTTTGTGTAGTGAACATAAATCCATTTCTCTTCTAGTCCAATTTCTAGGTTTTCCGTATTTCTACCTAAATATTTAGTGAACTTGTGTTTCATACCTTATGCCCCCTCTTTTATTTGCTCTGAGTGTGAAAAGGGTCGGGCATGTTGCAAAAAGGCCTCTTCTTTAGCTTTTTTTACTATATTTTTGGCCTCTTCTTTAGCGTCATGAATTATTAGCTTTGCTTCATTCTCAGAATACGTTCGGATCTCTCTGGCCTCTTTTTTTGCCTGTTTAAGAACGTCTTTGCTCGCTTCTAAGTGTTGTTCAGCTTCCTGCTTATACTGTGCAGTTAAAAGTAGCTGTTTTTCGATGTGGTGTTTCCTCTTCTCAAGAATATCCACCATCTTTTTAAAAACCAATTTTTTTAGTATAAAAACAAGAATGGTAAAAATGATAGCTTGATAAATCATGGTCCCTAAAGAAACTGGAAGTCCGAATAATGAAAAGTCGCCCAAGACAATCAACTCCCTTCAAATTATTATGTTAATCGGTGAGCAATATAAACCATTGTCAGAGTGACAAAGATATAAGCCTGGATTGCACCAATAAAGATACAAAATGCCTGCCAAATCAACATAGGGATTGATGCCAGAGCAGCAACAATAAAACCATGGTTTACTGCATTTGCTAACAAGGCAAGAAGGATTTCCCCTGCATAAATATTTCCAAACAAACGTAACCCTAAGGTTAAGGTTGTTGCAAGTTGTTCTACAGCATTAATAGGAAAAAAGAATGTAAAGGGTTTGAAAAAGCTAAGAGTAAAATGTTTAAATCCATTCATACGGATATCAATAAAATGTGTATAGGCAATTATCATTATAGCCAGGGTCATGGTTACGTGTGCATCTGCAGTAGGAGATTTCCACCAAGACACAGGATGTTCTTCAGTAGTAACAATTAAAAATGGTACTCCTAAAAGATTTGAAATAAGTAGATACATTAGTAAGACTACACCAGTGGATAAGATGAATAAATTGTTAGAGTTTCCAATGGAGTTATTCATAATATCCTTAACAAACTCTAAAATCCATTCCATGAGATTTTGCCATTTATTTGGAGTGTGTATGGAAGAATTTTTTGTCAATAGATAGGCAATGAGGAAAACAATTATAGCGACAATAGTTGTGGTAAGTAGAATGGATAAATCAAACGTTAAATGAAACAAAGATATTTGTGGTCTTGTATGTTCCAAGATGTCCAACCTCCCTTTAACAAAAAATGAATGGACTTTAGTATGGAACGTGGAGAAAATAGAAAACTTATGTCATGTTTATTATATACAAAAATAGTTATTATTGTAAGATAGTTCACAACTTATTCTTAATTTTCTGAAAAATAAAGCGACTAACGTAAAAAGTATAAAAAACTTAAATTACGTTACATATATTCTTTCAGTGAGAGGAATTTTATAAAAAAGTACATTTTTTTGTAACCTTTAAAAACTTTCCTCGTCAGATAAGTTGTTGTAGAATTAACAATGCACAAAAAGAGAAATTGGGGGAAGTAACGATGAAGAAAAAGTTTTTATTAGTAGTATCAGCATTTACAATGGCAATCGGACTTGCTGCTTGTTCAAGCTCTGATGAAACGAAAACAACAGAAAAGAAAGAAGTAACCAAAGAAGCAGAAGTACCGAAAGTTGACGTTAAAAAAGAATTAGTGAGATTCTATATGGATCTTGGAAAGAGAATTAATGCAAAAGATGGGGATTTAAATGCTTACTTAGCAAAAGCAGCTAAAGCAGCTGCACCAGATTCTAAACCTGAGGATGCACCAACGGCTGAGGAAAAGGCAAAAGCCAGTGAAGCAGCAGCAGCTGTTGCTGCTGATTTAAATAGTGTGAAAGTACCTGATGCACTAAAAGATCAAAAAGCTGACCTTGAGGCGGCTGTGAAGGATTATGCAGCATCTTACCAAGCAAAAGCGGACGAACTGAAAAAGGATGCACCATCATTAGATGCGGCAGATGCAACTTTTGCTCAAGGTGAAGAAAAACTTAAAACCGTATTTGAAAGTGCAAAACTAATGGCACCAAGCTTAGATAAGCAAGTAAATTAAATTAATTTACGTCAAAATTAATTTACATCAAAAACAAAAGGTATCCACTAATCAAAACGTGGATACCTTTTGTTTTTATTGGAAAGTTAATTAATTGTAGTTTTATATTCTTCCTTGAACGTAACTAAAATCTCATCCACCAAGTCATCAACTGATAGGTATGTTTCCGTATCTTCAAAAAACCACACATCATTTCCCTCTACAAAAAAGGTAATTCCATTGATTTCTTTTACATATCCAGCATTTGCAGGAATCTCAGCAGAAAAAGCAAGGCTGTAACCCTTATGCTTCTCACCAAATCCTGCATATTGAGGAAACATGCGAATACTGAATGGTTTATTGAATTCAAATTCTTTCGTAAACCATGAGGTAGCTTTTTCGTCGATTGAAATAAACATATTTATACACCAACCTTTTCCTAGTTGATTATCAATTTAAGGCCAGAGTGAAGGCAAATAATGATTGTTTAATTGCCTTTTTCCTTATAGTGAAAGAGTATAACTTTTCTATTGTTTTGCCTGTGATAAAATTCACGGTTAACGCACACCAGTGACCTAATTAAAAAAATGTTCATTTTTTCGATTCTATTTGTTCACATATGTGAGGAAAATCAATAACTTTTACTAAAAAAAAGGTTTTAATTAAATTACAAATAAAATTCACCTGCATGGAGGATTATATGAATAAAGATTGGACGAAGGATTTAGAACATGATGAATATGAGCACGATATAGACCTGATTATAAGTGATGCATTATTAGCAATAGAAGAAACTAAAGTTGGCTGTTTTGTTAATCTAGTAACATCTGTTGTTTTTGGTAATCCGGTGGACTATTTACAGCCCTTAATCCAAGAGTTGTATGCAGAACATGTAAGAATAAAATTTATTGACCAATGTGGGTGTGGAGGGTATGTACTGAGGGTTTGGAAATTGAAGTAGGAATGATGTAGGAATGATGTAGAACCTCCTTAGACTTATTATTGCTCACTTTTTCATTGTTGCTGTTTTTGTAACATGTTGATAGTGAAAACGATGTTAAAATAAAAGAAAAAGAAAAAGTTAAAGGAGTGTTCCCAGATGGAAAAGGAACTTGAAAAATTAACGGAAAATATCACGGATATTAAAAGTTTAATTCATACATTTAATACAACTTTAGAGAATATTGAAAAGAGGCTTTCCAGACTAGAAAAGATGGATAGCATTGAACATAGAGTAGAGGTCAATCAAATTGACTTATCTGATATTAAAGATTCTCTGCAGCGTATTGAAGACACACAGGGAAAAGAAATTCAGCACATTAATCGCCGGCTTGATTCACATTTAGTTAAAATAGCTAAAGCGGAAGAGGATCTCATCATATTAAAAGACAGATAATTTTTGAATATTGATACAAAAAGGGATCAGATGGGTTTCATCTGATCCCTTTATTTAAAATTATTTAAAACGTTTACATTTTTGTGAGCGATTTAAGACCAAGGTAAATAATAGCAAGAGCAAAAACGATAACTACTAGAGCACCAACAATAACAATAAATGATGACAGGCTTGATAAGAATCCAACTGTTGCCACTTTCATTAGGGCAAACCCAGCCAGAATACAAGCTAAAAATAACACTGATAAATGGTTCATTGTTTCATCCCTCCTTTAAGAGCAGGATATGTTATAAAAGGAGGGATTGATTGGATAAATGTCCTAAACATAGGATTATTAGGAAAAAAAAAGACCGATCTATTCGGTCTTTTTTCCTTAAGATAGTACTTCCGAGTTCGGTACTGCCATTTGCTTAATAACAGCTTCACCATCATTAGAGATTTTTGTGACTTCAATATACCGGATATGATGTTCCTCCATATCCAGGATTTTAAAGGTAAAGGCGTCGTGAATAAAGGTGTCTCCTTCTTTTGCTTCATAATTTTCAGTTAGGATCCATCCGCCAATAGTATCAATATCTTCATCATCAATTTCAATTCCCAATAAATCATTAACCTCTGTAACTAAAACCTTAGAGTCAATGATATAATGGTTTTCTTTTATTTTACGGATTTCTGGAATTTCATCCATATCAAATTCGTCACGAATTTCCCCTACAATTTCTTCGAGTATATCTTCAACGGTTACAAGGCCGGAAGTACCACCATATTCATCCATTAAAATAGCCATATGGACTCGATCCTTTTGCATTTTTACAAGTAGGTCATGAATAGGAATCGTCTCTATCACTCTAATAATTGGTCGAGTATAGTTTTCTAATGTTTGAGAAGAAAGACTTTCATTGCCTATTATATCAGTCATCACTTCTTTAATATTCACTAATCCGATAATATGGTCTTTATCTCCATCAATAATTGGATATCTTGTAAACTTTTCTTCTCGTAACACCTGTAGAAATGTTTCTAATGAGTCATCTTTTGATAAAGAAACCATTTCTGTCCGAGGGACCATTATTTCTTTAGCAATTCGATTATCAAACTCAAAAATTTTATTTACATACTTAAACTCTGATTGGTTAATTTCACCACTTTTATAGCTTTCAGAAAGGATGATTCGAAGTTCTTCCTCTGTATGAGCAATTTCGTTCTCTGATACGGGCTTGAGTCCAAATAGACTGGAAACAACCCGTGCAGACCCATTCAGTACCCAAATAAAAGGGTACATGATTTTATAGAAGAGGATGAGTGGACGTGACACAATTAAGGTAATTAATTCAGCCTTTTGAATGGCCAAAGTCTTAGGTGCGAGCTCTCCAACCACTACATGCAAAAAGGTAATGGCTGCAAACGCAATTCCTACCGATAATACCTGCGTTGCACTCTCAGGAATGTTTATTTTATGGAAAAGAGGACTTAGCATATGCTCAATGGTTGATTCCCCAATCCACCCTAAACCTAAGGCTGTAATTGTAATTCCTAACTGACAGGCAGAAAGATATTCATCCAGGTTTGAAATCACCTTTTTTGCAGAAACTGCCTTCGAACTTCCTTCCTCAATTAACTGGTCTATCCTTGAACTTCTTATTTTTACAATTGCAAACTCTGAAGTTACAAAAAAAGCAGTTAAAGCAATTAAAATGGCTATAATAACCAAGTTAAATATGTCCAAATAAGTTCCCTTAACCCGTTGTAAGACGAGTAAGGAGTCACCTCCCAATATAATAAAAAAATTAACTCGTTACTTTCATCAGTGACGTCTTTAGTGCATTTCTGAGCAGGCTCAAGTTGTTCATTAATTTTTCCTTCTGATGTTCATCCAAGTTTTCTAAAACTGGTATGAGATCAAATAAATCGCTATGAAGCTGCTTCATTTGCTGTGTTACTGCACTAACATGTCTATCTACTTCTGATTCACGAATATTCTTTGCCTTTCTCATTTCTAGCTTTCTTCTAATCTCGTCTAAAGGGAAATGCAGACTCTTGCATTCTTCTATAAATTTTAGATCCTCTAATGAATCATCCGAATAGATGCGGTAATTTGACTTAGAGCGTTCTGCTTTTAATAAGCCAATAGACGTGTAATAGTCGATCGTTCTCTTTGATACATGCGCTATTTCGGCTATTTCGCCAATACGATAGACAGCCCCATCATACCACCTCAACATAATTAAAATTACAATAATTATAAA
This sequence comes from Neobacillus sp. Soil_C_43, assembly GCF_057656715.1. NCBI lineage: Bacteria > Bacillati > Bacillota > Bacilli > Caryophanales > Bacillaceae > Neobacillus > Neobacillus sp. Soil_C_43. The sequence goes on along the minus strand of NZ_JBDGJV010000005.1, from coordinate 149,170 downwards.
TAATTTAAACTATACAGTCAAACGTTCTGGTTAATTAGTAGTTGTTATCAACATTTTATGGGAAAGCAATGTAAATATGAATAATAAAATGTAGGTTTATAATAAAAAAATGATCAAAAAAACGCCTCCTACTGAACAGAAGACGTTGGTGCTTTTTTAACTTCAATATATAATATATGGTGTCCTTCAATTTCTTTTATTTGAAAGACAAATCCATCCATATCAATGCTGTCTCCTTCATGTACATCAAATTTTTGTGTTAAAAACCAGCCTCCAATCGTGTCAACCTCTTCTTCTTCGAGGTTGGTACCTAAAAGATCATTTACCGCACTTATTAGTACTTTTCCATCCAGCACGTAGTGGTTTTCTTCCTTTTTCTGAATAAGAGGGAGCTCGTCCAAATCAAATTCATCCCGTATTTCTCCCACAATTTCTTCAAGTATGTCCTCAACGGTTACAATACCGGCTGTGCCACCATACTCATCTGATAATACTGCCATATGGCTTCTGTTTTTTTGCAGTTTTACTAATAGTTCTTGAATGGGAATCGTTTCTATCACATGAATGACTGGTTTCAAGTATGGAAGGAGGGGATCCTTACCATTGCATTTTTGCTGGATACAATCCGTTAGTACTTCTTTAATATTTACAACACCTAAAATATTGTCCTTATCCCCATCAATTAATGGATATCTTGTATATTTTTCTTCCTTTACAATATTAATAATTTCTTCCATACAAGCATCTTTCGATAGGGTGATCACTTCTGTCCTTGGTACCATAATTTCTTTCGCAATCCGATTATCAAACTCGAAAATTCGATTCATATAGCGATATTCAGATTGATTAATTTCTCCACTCTCATAGCTTTGGGAAAGTATCATCCTTAGTTCCTCTTCGGAAAGAACCATGTCTTGATCAGAGATTGGGGCAATCCCGAAAAGACCGGTAACAAAGCGTGCTGATCTATTGAGGGCCCAAATAAAAGGATACATTAGTCTATAAAACAAAATAAGTGCTGGAGCAAACAGCAAAATGATTTGTTCCGCTTTCTGAATAGCAAATGTTTTAGGAGCGAGTTCTCCAACCACAACATTAAAATAAGTGATAACACCAAAGGCCACTATAAACGAGAGAATCTGTTTTATTGAAAAGGGTAATTGAATCCATTCAAATAGGGGATTTAGTAATACTCTTATGGTTGGCTCCCCTAGCCAGCCGAGTATTAAGGAGGTAATAGTAATTCCTACTTGAGTAGCGGATAAATATCCATCCAAATTGGAGAGTATTTTCTTCGCTTTCTCTGCTTTTGTATTGCCTTCTGCGATTAATTGATCAATTCTTGTTGTTCGTACCTTTACCATTGCAAATTCAGAGGCCACAAAAAATGCAGTAAAAGCAACTAGGATAACAATAATCCCTACATTTATCCCAATCATATCTCACCTTACAATAGTAAGGGTGCCACCTCACTTACGATTACTTTTCTTTCATTATGCCCTAACTCCGTATTTCTACTTGAAGAGAGGCAATAAACTTTTAATCGCTTCCTATCGAATATGATAATGCTTAAATTTTCTACAATGTGGAATAATAAAGGAAATTTTCTAGTGCTAAGTGGGGGCAAAATGATTATTTTCTTTTCAACACTAATGACCTTAATTTTAGCAGCTATTTTTACCTTTCAATCGAAAAAAATATCCTTTGTGAATCAGTTGAATCTTTTCTTTCTTTCTTCGATGCTGCTGATCAATTCAATGACTATCCTTTCGTTAAATAAGCACTTCATTGAATACACACATCAAAAGGAAGGATTCTTTGCATTCATTCTCTATCGTGATGGCGTATGTCCACTACTTTTTTTAATATTCCTTAATGCTTATAAACAAATAAAAAAAAACAAGGTGAAAACACTCCTCGTTTTAGGGATGATAGCTTCATTCTTTGTAATTGAATTTACAGCCATTAAGGCAAAGCTTTTAGTTTATATACATTGGCATTTGATATTATCTGTCCTGCTTTACTTAAGTTTTTTTGTCATATTGGTTTATTTTCTTAAATTTCTAGAGCATAAAGAAAGTGAGGAAGAAATATGACCATATATGATCATTCATTCAATCAAAATGAATGGTTTGTCATCATTATGAATATTGTTGGATTCGGGGCCATTTTTTTTATGAAAAAGCGTTTTTCATTTAATATAAGCCTCTTCTTAATGTTATTTGGTATTTTTGTTGGTTTCTTTTTCGATCATACCATTAGTATCGAACCATTCAATTTTTACAATGTAAATGATAATTCTTCCTTTCAGTTGATTGATTTTTTCTCTTATACCATGTTTGGCCCATCCTCATATTTTTTTATTTATTTTTGGGACTGGTTTAAGATACCATTCAAGTATTTCTTTTTCTACATTCTTTGCTGGTCACTTTTTGGGGTTACTCTTGAATGGTTCGCCCATGAACTTGGTGTGTATCATTATAGAGAAGGGTACATGATTTTTTATTCATTTCCGTTCTATCCGATTGTCCAAATAATGTTAATTTGTCTTTTTTTTAAGGTAAATCAATCCATAAAAAAAATAGCTTAGCTCGAGACCAAACCATTCCAGTCGCGAGCAAGTATGCCATAGCAAATGAGGTCATGATATTTACCGTATAATTGTTCACCGTCTCTTATTGTGCCTTCCTTTACAAAACCAAGCCTTTCAGGAATGGCACGACTTTTTTTGTTATTTACACCGCAGCGTATTTCTACCCGATTTAAACCCAAATCGAAGAAAGCATAATTAAGTAAGGCTTGAACGGAGCGTGTCATGACGCCATGTCCTACTGCGGATTGGGAAAGATAGTAGCCAATACTAACCGTTCTATTATGCCAATCTATTTGGTGTAAGCCAATGGAACCGACGAGTTCACCTTTAAACAGAATTCCAACGTTGAATCCTTGGTTTTCAGCAAATTGGTTGAGCCAGATGGGGATAATGGATTCAAATTGATAGGGGGAATTCATGGTGTCCACCCAAGGCAGCCATTCTCGTAAATGGTCTCGATTCTTTTCAACCAGTTGATAAAGTTTTAGAGCGTGGTGGTGTTGAAACAACTGAAGTTCAATTTCATTATCAACTTTTAATGTAAACATGCGCCTAGTCTCCCCAAATTTTTAGTACATCATATGCAAAATGGTTATATTGCGGAAGATGTATATAAGGAAGAAATAAAAAAATCCCTGCTTTTTGAAAGTGGGATTTGAAAGAATGTATGATTGTTCCTTTCTAAGGAAGCACAGGTAAGCAGATAGAAAAAGTCGTTTTATCAAGAGAGGAATCGCATGTTAATTCTCCCTTATGTTTCTCAATAATTTCTTTACAAACAAATAATCCAAGACCAGTACCTAGCTTTTTAGTTGTAAAAAAGGGTTCAAAAATGGTTTTTCTTAATTCCGCCGGAATGGCAGGTCCATTATTAGATATACTGATTTTAATCAACTCTTCATTTTCCACCCAGGTACTTATTTCAATTGTAGGTAAGTCCACTTCGTGATGATTTAGAACATCAATTGCATTAAAAATAATATTAATAAAGACTTGTCTAATTTCATCAGCATATCCATTCAAAGTGAAATCTTTGCTCAAATCTCTTTTAATTTTCACTTTTCCATCCAATATACTAGGATAAAGGAAATTTAACACCTCATCGATAAGTTGATTCAATTTGAAATCAATTTTTTCTTTCCCAATAAGTTCCTTCTTTGAAAGCAGAAGAAACTGGGATATTCGAAAATTAAGTTGGTCTAACTCCCCTGAAATGATATCTAAATATCTCATGTTTGGATAATCTGCCTTAAGTAATTGGATGAATCCTTGAACAGAAGTGAGTGGATTCCTAAATTCATGAATAAAGCTTGATGTCATTTGACCGAGAAGGGTTAATCGGTCCTGGTGAGTTGAATCAATGAACATCGTCTTTTCTTCAATAATCTTGTTTTTAGCTTCTGAATAATGGGAAACTGCATAGTATAAAAATTTATCAAAACAAAAATTGATTTTATTTATGGATTCCTGCAAATCTGACCAGGAAATTCCTGTTTTACTCAAATAACTATATAGAATGGTCCGACCGAGATTAACATTGTAGACAAAATCACCAATATTGATATTAGCCAGTACCCTTTCTTCTGAAACTTCTATGGCAATCTTTTTTACGATTTCTATAAGTTCCTCTTTAGATACCTTATGCATAGAAAGGATTACATTAAGTAGGGCTTCCCCATTTTCCCTGATTTTCAACTTGAAGGGGTCCCCATGATTAATCACAATGGAATCTTCCCACTCTTGAACTAGTTTTTCTTTATTTTTTTGAAAAAAAGCAACTAAATCCGTTTGTTCTCCCGTAAACATTGTTGTGTCCCCCTATGGTTTTAACAAAACTGATTACCATGTAAATTCGAGGGTAAAGGCAAAAATCCTCTAAGAAATAAATAAAAAAAATATTTCCCAATAATTTCTATAAATAAAACGAAGTTGGATTTTCGTATTTTATCTTTTAGCTGTGTTAAAGAACAGTGTTGATTTTTACACCCTGTTGATTGGAGCGGAAGGCACGAAGACTCCTGTGGGAGTATGGTTCAGGGGAGACCCCCCAGGCGCAAGCGCCGAGGAGGCTCGCCGAAACACCCACGAACCGCTCGTGCCTGGAGTGGAAATCAACAGGCAAGGCAAACAGAGCCTATCTTTTAATTATTGTTTCTATAAGGCCCAGCATGTAGATATTCCTTGTAAAAACAAAGAAACAGTAGTATATTTTTAAGGGAAAACAATAGAATATTTCCACAGGGGGAGCTGCTTTTATGCGGCTGAGAGTGAACGGTAGAGTTCTGACCCTATGAACCTGTTAGTTAACGCTAGCGTAGGGATGTGGTTTGCCGATAGCAAAGCAATGCAGACATTCCTAATTGTCGTGCATTGCTTTTTTTTGTGGATTGTTTTATTGCTTTACAATTCAGAGGGGGAAAGAGAAATGAACAAGAACAGGAGTAACACGCTTTTTATTACAGAAGTAGCGGTGTTTACCGCACTTGCTTATTTATTAGATTATGTTGGGAATATCCTTTCATTTAAAATTTGGCCACAAGGGGGATCTATTTCGATTGCCATGGTCCCGGTGTTTCTTATGGCTTATCGCTGGGGGGTTAAAGGTGGCGTCCTTACAGGATTCTTACTAGGCCTGTTACAATTTATTCTTGGATATTCACAAATATATACCCTGATTCAAGGAATTATTGATTACTTTATTGCCTTTACTGTTGTGGGCTTCGCCGGTATTTTTGCAGCACAAATAAAGAATGCACTTAATGATCAGAACAAAGGAAAATGGATGACCTACGTAGTACTTGGAGCCTTCTTAGGAAGTGTTCTTCGTTACCTTTGCCATGTTGTATCAGGAATTGTATTTTTTGGAGAGTATGCTCCAAAAGGGCAGCCAGTAGCTGTTTACTCCCTGCTATATAATGGTACCTATATGCTCCCAAGTTTTATTATCAGTGCCATTATCATTATTCTAGTTATCAGTGCATTACCAAAAAGACTGTTCAAATAAACCAGGTTAGTAAAAAAAAGGAAAAGCGAGACGCTTTACCTTTTTTTTATGAAATTTTTTCGAAACTTTGTCAAATTTAATATGCTTATTACCTAAAAAAAGTGTTAAAATGGCAATATAGAAAGATAATCATTCTCAATTAACCTAGATAAGGGTGATATACATGTTTGGTTCATTAAAAGCGGGAGATAAAGGGAAAATATTAGATCTTTCTCATGTTGGTCACCTAGTTCAAAGACGATTGCTTGATTTAGGAATCACAGAAGGCTCAGAAGTATGTGTAAAATGCGTCATGCCGTTTGGTGGCCCAATTATGATAGAGTCCTGCGGACAATGCGTTGGAATCCGCCGCAAGGAAGCCGTTCAGATTGAGGTGGAAAGAATCTAATGGAAATTGCTCTTATAGGAAACCCAAATACAGGAAAGACATCATTGTTTAATAACTTAACAGGTTCCTATGAATATGTTGGGAACTGGAGCGGTGTAACAGTTGAAAAAAAGGTTGGAGTATTTAAGAAAAACCTTGGACATTTAATCGATTTACCTGGAGTATACACTCTTAATCCATTATCAAAAGATGAAGGTGTTGTCACTTCCTTCTTTTTAAATGAATCAGTGGATCGTTTATTGAATATTTTAGATGCCTCACAATTGGAGCGGAATCTCCATTTAACACTCCAATTGCTTGAGTTTGAAAAGCCAGCACTTATCGGATTAAATATGATAGATGTTGCTAATAAGCGAGGCATTCAAATTGATTATATGAAACTTTCAGAGATTCTCGGTGTTTCAGTAGTGCCTGTTGTGGCAAGAAGTGGGAAAGGGTGCGATAAGCTTGTAGATGTGATTGGAGCGAAATCCATCCAACCAACTAAAAAGAATCTCACTTATTATGGTAAAGAGCTCGAGGAAGCAATTACTGCATTTTCAGGGGAATTAACTGGAAAAACAAATCACTCTCTACGTTTTTTAGCGGTCCAATACTTTGAAGGCAATGAATATGTAAAAAACTATGTTAATGGCCTAACCAACCCACAAAAGCTTAAAGCTATTATGGAGAAACTAGAATCGGAGTTACAAAAACAGACCGACTTTAAATCATTAACAAACTTTATTTATCTAAAAAGAAAAGAAGTTATTGAAAAAATCATTGCTGAAGTGGCTAGAAAAAGTGATACAGTTATCCCTTTGTCTGAAAAGATAGATTCTATCGTTACAAATCGATACCTTGGTATGCCGATCTTTTTACTGTTAATGTATTTTATGTTTATGTTAACGTTTGATTGGTTGGGAACTCCTTTATCAGACGTTTTAGATGCTTTCTTAACCGGACCTGTAACGGCTGGCTTTGAGAAAGTGTTAGGAGCCATTCATGCATCAGCATTTATCCATGCATTAATTATTGAAGGTTTGGTAGCAGGTGTCGGTGGCGTACTTGTGTTTGTTCCACAAATTTTTATTCTCTTCTTCTTTATTTCGTTACTTGAGGACTCTGGGTACATGGCTCGTGTTGCACTAGTAATGGACCGAATTATGGAATCGGTTGGACTAAACGGAAAAGCATTTATTCCGATGATGATTGGTTTTGGTTGTAATGTACCTGGAATCATGGCAGCACGAACAATTGAAACCCCACGTGAGCGTTTGTTAACGATTCTGCTCACCCCGTTAATGTCATGTTCCGCACGATTACCTGTATATGCCCTATTTGTCGGAGCATTTTTTGCCGCTCATAAAGCATTTGTTGTGTTAAGTCTTTATGTTCTAGGGATTGTTGTTGCTTTAGTATTGGCCAAAGTATTCTCTACTACTTTACTAAAATCTGAAACTTCCTTGTTTGTTATTGAACTGCCGCCATATAGGTTGCCACAGTTTCAATCTCTTTGGAGAAGCACATGGGATAAAGGGAAAGGGTTTGTAAGAAAGGCTGGAACATTTATTTTTGCAGGTTCTGTTTTTATTTGGTTGTTATCCTATGCGGGTCCCAAAGGTCTAAATGTAGATATGGATCATAGTTTCTTAGCAGCAATTGGAAACATAATTGCTCCAATCTTTGATCCAATTGGCTTTGGAACATGGCAGGCTTCGGCATCGTTAATTACTGGATTTCTAGCAAAAGAAGCAATTATCTCAACGATGAATATTATTTATTTTGTTCCGAATGATGATGGTTTACAAGCATTGCTGGCTAATTATTACACACCGCTTGCTGCTTATAGTTTCATGGTATTCATTTTGTTATATATTCCATGCTTAGCAACTGTAGCAACAATATATAAAGAAACTAATTCAAAAAAATGGACAGCTTTTTCTATGATTTATGCCTTTGTGATTGCCTATGTATTGTCATTAATCATTTACCAAGGTGGTATGATGTTGGGAATTGGTTAATTCTAAAAAGAGGTGAAAGCTATGATTGCCAATATTATTATTGGGGCAGCGATTTTTGGATATGCAACATGGGCTTTAGTAAAGTTCATAAATAAATCTAAAAAAGGGAAATGTGCTGCATGTGAACTTAAAAATTCCTGTTCAAGTCAGTGCGGACTTCCGCCAAACATAAATAAATAACCTAGATATAAAACTGCTATCAGTTGAATGGATAGCAGTTTTTTTCATAATATTTGAACGAGAGAAGGAAGTTGTGTAAAATTACACTAGATGCTAGTGAAGGAAGGGCTTATATGTGACCAGGGATGAAATTATTATGCAGGTTTCTGAAAAGCTTCGTCTTATTCGGACGGAAGCAGGATATACTCAGGATAAAATGGCAGAAATTATTGGAGTCTCAAAAAAAACACTTGTACAAATTGAGAAGGGAAGAGTTCTTGCCAACTGGTCCACTGCTGTTTCTATTTGTGCTCTTTTTCGTGAAACAGAAACAGTTCAATTCTTATTTGGAAATGAGCCTCTGGAAGTATTGGAAACTGTCGCACGTGAAGGAATAGATTTTCGTAAAACGAAAACTCTTGGCGGCCGAATTTGGTGGAAAGTAGTAAATAAGAAGAATGGATTTATTCTTCAACAAAATATACTTAGTAAACATTTTCGAATACTAGATGAGCAAAACTATAGGATTTTTAGTAGCTTCGATGAAAAGCTTACAAAACAACGCTTTAAAGAAATTGCTAAAAACTAGGAATAAAATTTATTGAAAAGATGGGAACTACTCATCTTTTTTTATTTTTGGCTGTGTAGAAGAACATTGATAATTTTATAACCTGTTGATTGGAGCGGAAATCAACAGACACGTTAACATATACTTATTTTTTTTGAAACCGTCATAAAAAACTTTGAATCAACGAAAATTATACCTGTCATAATTTACAGAGAAGGAAGTCATCAAATGATATTCAAAGATATTTTTAAGAACTGGAAAAAGTGGCATTTGCTTCAATTCATAGTTTTATTTGTATTAATCATCATCCTAGGTTTTTTTGGAATCATTTCTTATTTTGCAAATAGTGCCGATATATCTAAATTGAAAAATGAACTGCCACAGCCCACAGTGTTTTATGATGTGAATGGGAAAGTGGCAAGTAAGGTTTCAGCTAATAAGAATGAAGGAGTTCCTATTAAGGAAGTTCCCGTGTCAATGAAAAATGCTGTTGTTGCCATCGAGGATCATCGATACTATCAACATAATGGTGTCGATTTGATAGGTACCTCGAGAGCTCTCTTCCGGGACCTTAAAGCAGGAGGAATGGTGGAAGGCGGTAGTACAATCACCCAACAATTAACAAAAAACACACTACTTACATCTGAAAAAACATTGAACCGAAAAATACAGGAAGTTTTCTTATCCCTTGCGGTTGAAAGAAAATATTCAAAACAAGAAATCCTCCAAATGTATTTAAATCAAATATATTTTGGAAATGGAGCATATGGAATTAAACAAGCAGCGAGTAAATATTTTGCTAAAGAGGTGAAAGATTTAACAGTTAGTGAATCTGCATTACTTGCAGGCTTAATTAAAGCTCCTTCTGCTTTAAATCCGTACGACCATATGAAAAGTGCAACGGAACGTCGTAATATCGTCTTATTACAAATGAAAAAGCAAGGATTTATTTCGAGCGGAGAATATGAAAAAGCTCTCCATGAAGAAGTAGTCTTGAATGATAAGGGTGGGGACCCGTTTCGTGGAAAATTCCCTTATTATGTTGATCAAGTGTTAGAGGAAGCAATTAAACAATATGGTTTATCACAAGATGATTTATTAACAGGGGGATACCGAATTTACACGGAGCTTGATCCAAAAGTGCAAGCAGCGATGGAGAATACGTATGAAAATGATACCTTGTTCCCTAAAGGAAACGACCGGCTTGTTCAAAGTGGTGGGGTGATCGTTGATCCCAAAACTGGTGGTGTGAGGGGACTTGTCGGTGGTAGAGGAGAACACACCTTTAGAGGCTATAATCGTGCTACTCAATTGGAAGCACAACCAGGGTCTTCTTTTAAGCCTTTAGCCGTATATACGCCTGCCCTTGAAGAGGGTTGGAAAATTACTGATATGTTAAAGGATGAGCCAATGAAGTTCGGAAGTTATCAGCCGAGCAATTATGATCATCAATATGAGGGCGAAGTACCGATGTATGAGGCAGTAAAAGAATCAAAAAATGTCTCTGCCGTCTGGCTACTTAATCAACTTGGGATACAAAAAGGGTTGGATTCAATCAAAAAGTTTGGTATTTCCTTGGATAAAGCTGACCGTAATCTATCACTTGCTCTTGGCGGGTTGCATAAGGGGGTTTCCCCTCTTAATATGGCAGAAGCCTTTTCTGTGTTTCCTAATAATGGCGTCCGTATAGAAGCACATGTAATCAAAAAAATTGTTGACGCAGATGGTCAGGTTGTCGCCGAGTGGAAAGAAAAGAAAGTGAAAGTGACGACAAAATCAGTTACGGATAATATGACAACCATGCTCTTAGGTGTAGTGGAACAAGGAACAGGAAAAGCGGCGCAAATACCTGGTAGGGAAACAGCAGGGAAAACAGGTTCCACTCAGGTGCCAATTAAAGGGATCAATGGGTTGAAAGATCAATGGTTCGTTGGCTATACCCCTCAACTAGTTGGAGCGTTTTGGGTTGGCTATGACAAAACAGATTCCAGTCATTATATAACTCCAACAAGCGGTACAGGTTCAGCGGTGTTATTCCGTGAAGTGATGACGGACGCTCTTATAAACCAACCTAATCAAAGCTTTAAAGTGACCCATATTTCTACTTTGATTGAGAAGAAAAAGAAAGAAGAAGAGAGTAAATGGGGAATCCAACAGAAGTTTAATAACGAAGTCCAAAAATGGGAAAATAAATGGAATAAACAAAAGGAAAAGTGGGATAAAAAGAACAAGAATAAAGGGAAAGGTAAGGGGCATTAACTAGAAGTTTGAATGATTCTGAAAAATGGGAATTGACTTTAAAAACTGTCGATGATAATCTAACAAAGAAGAAAAAAAGGAAATGGAGGGTTACAACATGAAAAAGAACAATTTAAATTCAACAACTGAATATGTGAATGTAACCTTACCATCAATCATTTTCTGTTAATTATTTTCTGTTTGACGTGATTAAACCAAACACAGGTTGCGTTTACTTCGCTGCGCAACTTGTGTTTTTTTGTCCCATTTTAAAAGGAGGCATACTGCACCATTTGCAGTATGCTTTTTTTTATAAAGGCTGTGTTAATGAACATTGTTAATTTTATACCCTGTTGATTAGAGCGGAAGGTGCGAAGACTCCTGTGGGAGTACGGTTCAGGGGAGACCCCGCAGGCGCAAAGCGCCGAGGAGGCTCGCCGAAACGCCCACGGAAAGCGAAGCACCTGGAGCGGAAATCAACAGACAAGTTTAACAGAGGCTTTATAAATATTAATTTATAGGAGGAATGAACGATGTTAATCATTTCAGAAGTGAGACTAGCACACACAAAAAAGGAGACAGAAGGCGGATAGGTTAACAAAAGGAGGAATTCGGAAATGTTTTCGGTATTAAAAAAATTAAGCTGGTTCTTTAAAGAGAATTGGAAACGATATGTGGTAGCTGTGACGCTATTGATTTTAGTAGGTCTTCTAGACGTAATACCGCCAAAAATAATTGGTATGGCAATCGATGATATTCATATCAGTGTAATGAATAAAGAAAAAATTATACACTATCTTAGTATTCTTTTAATCATCATGGTAAGCTCCTATGCTATCACCTATATATGGATGTATCAATTGTTTGGAGGAGCCTTTTTAGTTGAGAGAAAGCTAAGGTCCCGTTTTATGAACCATTTGTTAAAGATGACACCAGCCTTTTACGAACAAAACCGTACAGGTGATTTAATGGCACGTGCCACTAATGACCTAAAGGCTATTTCGATTACAGCTGGATTTGGAATATTAACCCTTGTTGATTCAAGTGTCTGGATGTTGACTCTACTTATCACGATGGGACTTATGATTAGTTGGAAGCTAACTTTAGCTGCCATTATTCCACTCCCCATAATGGCACTACTAATGAAAATGTATGGAAAAAGACTGCATACTCGCTTTATGGAAGCCCAAGATTCTTTTGGTGAGCTCAATGACAGTGTCTTAGAATCAATCGCTGGAGTAAGGGTGATTCGGGCCTATGTTCAAGAAAAGGCTGATTGTGAGCGATTCCATCAATTAACGGAAGATGTGTATGAAAAAAATATCAGAGTAGCAAAGATTGATTCATTGTTTGACCCAACTATCAAAGTGCTTGTTGGAATTAGTTATTTAATTGGACTTGGATATGGAGCCTATCTAGTTTTCCACCAAGCGATTACATTAGGAAATCTTGTTTCCTTTAATGTTTACTTAGGAATGCTAATTTGGCCGATGTTTGCAATAGGAGAGTTAATTAATGTCATGCAGCGTGGAAATGCCTCGCTAGATCGTGTTAATGAGACTCTCAGTTACAAAGAGGATGTGGAAAATCCAGTTCAAGCGGTTGAAGTATCAGAACCTAGTCGAATTGACTATAAAGAGGTTACCTTCCGTTATCCGTCTTCTAAGGAGGATAATCTTATCAATGTAAATGTTGAGCTGTTCCAAGGGCAAACATTAGGGATTGTTGGGAAAACGGGTAGCGGAAAGACCACTTTTATTAAACAATTATTAAGGCAATACCCATTAGGATCAGGGGAGTTGTCCATATCCAATGTTTCGTTAGAGCAACAAAAACTTAACCAGATTCGCCATTGGATAGGCTATGTTCCTCAGGATCATGTGCTTTTTTCAAAAAGTGTGAGAGAAAATATTCTTTTTGGAAGACGAGAGGCGAGTGAGAAAGATTTAGATACGGCTATAGATTTAGCTGCCTTTCGTAAAGACCTAGACATGCTTCCTGAAGGTCTAAATACACTCGTTGGTGAAAAAGGAGTCGCTTTATCTGGTGGGCAAAAACAAAGGATATCCATTGCGAGGGCATTAATTAGAAATCCAGAAATTCTTATTCTAGATGATTCCTTGTCAGCGGTAGATGCAAAAACGGAAAAAAGAATCATAGAGAATATACGTGAAGTAAGAAAAGAAAAAACGACCATTATTACTACTCATCGAATGTCAGCAGTACAGCATGCCGATCATATTTTAGTCTTGGACGAAGGCCGGATTATCGAAGAAGGAACACATGAACAGCTTTTAGAAAAAGACGGGTGGTATAAGGAACAATTTTTACGCCAGCAGATTGAAAATATAGTAGAGAATGAGGTGACAGCATGACAACAGGACGTCGTTTAGTTAAATATGCTTTGGGTTATAAGAAAATTATTGTTGCTGCATTGTTCATGCTGACCATCTCGGTTGTAACTGATTTGGCTGGACCGTTTATTGCAAAAAATATCATTGATCAGCATATTTTAGGGATTGAGTCCATTTGGTATGAAACAAAAGCGGGCAAAAAGGCTGTCAAATTTAATGGGAAATATTATATAAGAGAGAAATATCACACTACCAATCAAGAAAAAGGGAAACCCATTCGTATTTTGCAGGTGAATTCAACATTTGTATTCGTAGACCAAAAGCTTGAATTCGATGGAAAAAGAAGCTTAAAGGGAGAAAAGCTTACTATTCAAAAAGGAAAAAATAAGGCTGAATATCAGGTGGAAATCCTGACTGGTTCTGAATTATTAGCATTTTATCAGCCGGAAATTCCGAGTATCTTTCAACTATTAGCTCTCTATTTTGGTCTTTTAGTACTGTCAGCTATTTTTCAATATGGTGAACGGTTTTTCTTGAAAAAGTCAGCTAACCGTATTATTCAAAAGATGCGTGAGGATGTTTTTGGACAGATTCAACGATTACCTATTCAATACTTTGATACCCTTCCCGCCGGTAAAGTGGTGGCACGGATCACAAATGATACAGAAGCAATAAGAGAGCTTTACGTCACAGTTTTAGCCACATTTTTTACAAGTGCCATTTATATTACAGGGATTTATGCAGCTTTGTTCATTCTAAATGTAAAACTTGCTGCGATTTGTTTATTATTATTACCTATCTTATATGCTTGGACTATAATTTACAGAAAGTATGCAGCGAAATATAACCGTGTCATACGATCAAGAAACAGTGATATAAATGCGATGATTAATGAATCAATCCAGGGAATGAGCATTATTCAAGCATTTAGCAGAGAAAGGGATACAAAAGAAGAGTTTGAAAAGCTTAACCAAGAACATTTTCACTATCAAAATAAATTATTAAGCTTGAATAGCTTAACCTCACATAATTTAGTCGGGATATTAAGGAATTTAGTATTTGTAGCCTTCATCTGGTATTTTGGTGCACAAGCACTGCTCCCAGCTAACGTTATTTCCTTAGGGGTGCTATATGCTTTTGTCGATTACATTAATCGTTTGTTTCAGCCGGTTCAAGGGATTGTCAATCAATTAGCTAACTTAGAACAGGCATTAGTTGCAGGTGAACGGGTGTTTAAATTAATGGATGAACCTGGGGAAGATGTTAGCAATGTGAGAACTGATCGCTTTAAAGGAAATGTAAAGTTCGATCATGTTTCTTTTGGTTATAAAGAAGGAGAATATGTATTAAAGAGCATTGACTTTGAGGCGACCCATGGTGAAACGATTGCTTTAGTAGGTCATACTGGTTCCGGAAAAAGCTCCATTATGAACTTACTTTTCCGCTTTTATGATGTTCAGAAAGGGCAGATAACCATTGATGGAAAGGATATTAAAACTATTCCTCGCCAAACCATTAGGAACCATATGGGGATTGTCTTACAGGACCCTTACTTGTTTACCGGAACTATTGCTTCAAACGTAAGCCTAAACGATCCTTCCATTTCAAGGGAAACGGTGGAAAAAGCACTTAGAGATGTTGGGGCGGATAAAGTGTTTAGAAATCTAGAACATGGTTTTGATGAACCAGTGATTGAAAAGGGAAGTACTCTCTCAAGTGGTCAGCGGCAGTTAATATCCTTTGCCCGGGCCTTAGCATTTAATCCCGCCATCCTTATCCTCGATGAGGCGACTTCAAGTATTGATACTGAAACAGAAGCACTCATTCAAGAAGCAATGGATGTCCTTAAGAAGGGGAGAACCACTTTTATCATTGCTCATCGATTATCAACTATTCGGAATGCAGACCAAATTTTGGTGTTAGACCGAGGGGTTATTGTGGAGAAAGGCAATCATGAGGAGCTTATGGCCAGTAAAGGTAAATATTATCAGATGTATCAACTTCAGCAGGGAAGTTCGGAGTTAGCAGGATAACATGTGTAAAGGGAGTAACCGAATTTGGTTACTCCACTTTTTTTAATACGTTAACCCCACCCTAGCTCCTATAAATTCATTGGAAAAAATCTGCTGAAAGGTGAAATCCCCGGTGTCATAAATCGAAATGGAAGATGGATTCTCCGGAAGGAAGTCCTTTTCATACCTGTACTGTCCTACCCTTTCTCCTATGGGTAAATAAGTAGGGCAGACAATGGTCCACTCAAGGCCGGAATCCTTGAGTAATAAATATGCCTTCAGATGTTCTTCTGCATCCCGTGTGCTCTTTCGCTTGGACTCCGAAGATTGAAAGCGGTAGAGATGTGGAGCAGACCGTGCTTGAAGAATTCCAGCAGTACCAACTGTAATTATTCGTTTAATTCCATGGTGCTTCATTTGTTTAATAATTAGTGGCATCGATTCTGAAAGAGTTGAACTTTTATCTGTATTCAGTGCACTTATAACCACGGTACTTCCCATCATGGTTAAGGCAAGATCCTTCTCATTTAAAACATTCCCTTCCCTCATAGTAAGGCCATCAGACGTTACTTGTAATTTAGATCGGTCTCTAACGAGTACTTTTACAGATAACTTGTGTTCCAGGGCATTCTCCAGAATTACAGATCCAACTCTACCTGTTGCACCTAAAAGGCAAATGTTCACAAAAAATTCACTCCTCATTCACTAAAGTGTAACTTCTATCACTTGTTCATCGGTTTTTCTATGATAATTTAAAAATGTTTAGGTATTTAAATTATTATGTAAGGTGGGATGGATATGGGTGAGTATTCAGTTGTACTGTTAATCGGTAGTTTTTTAATTCTTTCTTATTATATCGGATATACGATTTATAAAGCATAGGCTGTGGGCAAAATGTCCGCAGTTTTTTTATTATAATAATTTGGGTAAAATTGGGTATACATAATGGATGAGTAAAAATAGTGGGGTGAAGATAATGGAGGACTTCCGATTAGAAAAGGATACGCTTGGTGAGGTACGAGTCCCAATTGATAAATTTTGGGGGGCACAAACACAAAGGAGCCGAGAGAACTTCAAAATTGGTATCGAGAAAATGCCCTTAGAACTAATCTATGGGCTCACTTTTATAAAAAAGACAGCAGCACTGGTCAATTATAGGCTAGGAAAGCTCAGCGAAGCAAAACAGAAAGCAATAGATTATGTATGTGATGAAATCCTTAAAGGCACATATGATGAACATTTTCCATTAGTTGTTTGGCAAACAGGTAGTGGCACCCAATCCAACATGAATGTTAATGAGGTAATAGCTTATCTTGGAAACAAGTGGTTAGAAGAGCAAGAAATCCTTGAGAAAATACATCCTAATGATGATGTTAATAAGTCACAAAGTTCTAACGACACCTTCCCAGCAGCCATGCATATTGCATCGTATATGATGATTACCGAGAAACTTTTACCGACAATAATAGAACTTAAAAATACGTTAATAGAGAAAGAAAAAGCTTTTGCAAAGATTGTTAAGATTGGAAGAACCCATTTACAAGACGCAACTCCATTGACACTGGGACAAGAGATTAGCGGCTGGAGATATATGCTTGAGAAAAATGAAAAGATGATTAAGGAAGCAAATCAATATTTACTTGACTTAGCAGTAGGAGGTACGGCAGTAGGTACAGGAATTAATGCGGACCCTCAATTTGGTCAGATGGTGGCTGAGCAGCTGAAACAACTAACGGGCTACTCATTCCGTTCATCAGAAAATAAATTCCATGCATTAACTAGTCATGATGAAATTGTCTTTGTTCATGGAGCCCTAAAAGCTTTAGCTGCCGATTTAATGAAAATTGCCAATGATGTACGATGGCTGGCAAGTGGGCCGAGAAGTGGTATCGGGGAAATCTGCATTCCAGCCAATGAGCCAGGGAGTTCGATTATGCCGGGAAAAGTAAATCCAACTCAGACTGAGGCCTTAACGATGATTGCATGCCAAGTGTTTGGAAATGATGCAACAATTGGCTTTGCAGCAAGCCAAGGAAATTTTGAATTAAATGTGTTTAAGCCAGTTATTATCTATAACTTAATTCAATCAGTCATGCTGCTGACTGATGGACTCAGATCCTTTAACAAAAATTGTGTGGTTGGGCTAGAAGCAAACGAGGCGGTCATCAAGGAACATGTGGAACGATCACTCATGCTAGTGACAGCCTTAAATCCTCATATCGGTTATGAAAAGGCGGCAGAAATTGCCAAGCTTGCCTTTAATGAAAATAGCTCCTTAAGAGAAGCAGCAATAAACACGGGATACGTTACATCAGAACAGTTTGAAGAATGGATTAAGCCTGATAATATGGTGTGAAATGTGAAAGCCCTCTCCAGAAAGGAGAGGGCTTAGCCATATTATTAATTTGTTTTGGTTTTACTAAAAATTAGCGTTGGAACCCGCCGCCAAGTTGAGACTCAGCCATTGCAACTAGACGCTTAGTGATTTCTCCACCTACAGATCCGTTAGCACGTGAAGTAGTATCTGCACCAAGGTTTACACCAAATTCAGATGCGATTTCATACTTCATTTGACTTAATGCTTGCTCTACGCCTGGTACTAAAAGTTGATTAGAGTTGTTGTTACTTGCCATAGTTGAATAACACTCCTCTTAATAATTTTGGGGTCAGTATGGAATTGAACCATAATATTGCCACCTTAGGCCTAACCCATATTATAAATGGTTGTTTGTTTCATCCACCGCTTTGTTTGTGTTGCTTTGTTTGTGTTGCTTTGTTGTGTTGCTTTGTAATGTTTATTATGAATCATTCTTGAGGACTTATTCGAGATATTAATTAGTAATTTATTCCATTACATAGGGCGGTTAATCTAACGCAAACTAAGATTAATCATAAATAAAAGGGTGAAGCATATGTCAATCTGCCCAGTATGTAATGGCTTGAGGGAAGTTTATTTATTGTGTACAAAGTGTGGAAATCCAATGATGGAAAGTGGGAGGCTAAGTGATTATTACGATGATTATAGCCCATATATGGAGATTGATTTAATGAAAATGGAAGACGGGTACCCTGATTCCCATTCTGGACAGAAATGCCCTCATCTATACCGGTGTCCAGTCTGTGATAACGATGAACTTATTTTCATAAAAGAATAAGAGGCTGACCCCAATGAGTCAGCCTCTTGATTCATTAAAAACATTATGGGCGGATTCTAAATTCTGAATCAGCATCAAAGAAATGGGCTTTGTTTAAATCAAATGCAAGGTCTACTGTATCGCCAGGGTGGACATCTGCACGAGAATCAAGGCGTGCGACAAAATCTTGGTCACTAAGAGATGAATAAACCATTAATTCTGCGCCTGTTAATTCAGCTACGTCAATTGTTGCTGAGATTTTTGTACCTACAGAAGCATCAATGAACACTGGCTCATCATGAATATCTTCTGGGCGAACCCCAAGGATAATTGACTTTCCTACATAGCCTTGCTCACGAAGGAATTTCATTTTTCCTTCTGGAACAGCGATTGAATTTTTCCCAATGACAAACTTACCGTCTTCTAGTTTACCATTAAAGAAGTTCATAGCAGGAGAACCAATGAATCCACCTACGAACACATTTTCAGGCTTTTCATACACTTCTTTTGGTGAACCTACTTGCTGAATGATCCCGTCTTTCATAACGACTAATCTTGTCGCCATTGTCATGGCTTCTGTTTGGTCGTGAGTAACATAAATAGTTGTTGTATCTAAACGGCGGTGTAACTTTGCAATTTCGGCACGCATTTGTACACGAAGCTTTGCATCAAGGTTTGATAATGGTTCGTCCATTAAGAATACTTTTGCATCACGCACGATCGCACGTCCTAGAGCAACACGCTGACGCTGACCACCTGAAAGAGCTTTTGGTTTACGTGTTAAGTAAGCTTCTAATCCTAGAATTTTTGCTGCTTCTTTGACACGACGGTCAATTTCATCCTTAGGGAATTTACGTAGTTTTAAACCGAAAGCCATGTTATCATATACAGTCATGTGTGGATAAAGAGCGTAGTTTTGGAAAACCATCGCGATGTCACGATCCTTTGGAGCTACGTCGTTTACTCTTTTTCCATCAATGAAAAAATCACCTTTTGAAATATCTTCAAGTCCTGCAATCATTCGAAGTGTAGTTGACTTACCACAACCAGATGGTCCAACGAATACGATAAATTCCTTGTCTTCGATGTGTAAATTGAAATCTTGAACAGCTGTTACCTTGTTATCATAAATTTTATAAATATGGTCTAATTTAAGTTCTGCCACTAGTGATTCCTCCTAGTACTTTTGATAAACCTAGTTTACAGGTAAAGTGAAAGAATCAGAATAGACAAGTTGCACAAAGATGAAAACGCTTTTTTTAGGCACATTGTTATTATTTATGGTTTTGTTCAAAAAGTAGACAGGCTAAGAAAACCGTAAAGGCTCCATAAAAATCCTTTAAACCTATCCCTGTTTTCTCGTGAAATTTATCGATACGATATTGGAGCGTATTCCTGTGAATATACAATTTTTTAGCCGTCAAACTCGCATTTAAATTGCTTTCTAGAAAAACTTTTATAGTCGAGAACAAGTCTTGGTCTTCAGTAAATACTTCTGAGATTCCCTGAATGCCTCTATTCTTTAATTCCATGGGCAAGTGGGCAGCTAAATAAGCTGGAAATATATGTTCAAAAGTAAAGATATCATGTGTTCCTAAATAAGACATTCCAAAAGAAAAATATTCCTTCTCCTGAAGAAATCTTAACCGGAGCTGCTCTGAAATGGGATGGAATTTCCCAATGAAAAAAGAGGTTTTTACATAAAAATCACTTTCCAATGTTTCCGACATGGATATTAATTCTTCTTCTGATAAAGATACCTGTTTTTTTTCTTCAATGACAATTCCTCGCCGGCTGCTTTCCCAGACGATGTTGACCTCTTCCGTGAAAAAACCTTTTAAAGCCGATTCCATTTCTATCTGACTAACATCGCTATTGTTAATATGAAACTGAATGAATCGACCATAGCTATCAGATGGAAATATGGGAAGAGGCCCGTCTAACAATAAAAAATCATACCAGCCCTTAGCAGGCGATTGGACAAATGTTGTTTGATAATCAACTAATGTATAAATGGTTTTTAATAGGGTTAATTCCTTATCGCTGATCTCATTCTTGGGGATTCCAATCCATTCATCTCCTATGTCATTAAAAAAAACATATAATTGGTCAGGTGGATTCTTTGGTTTTTCAGTAAACAAAATGGAATTCTCATATAGTAACAATAATTTTTTTAGCATAGTTTAGTTCCCTTATTTAGATTTTCTATATAATTTTTATTTCCTTTTATTATAACAAAGGTAGGAGGACAATAAAAAAAGCTGAACCTTTTATTTGAGGTCAGCTCTTTCTCTTTTAATTTAATCACATTCATATGGTGGTTGCTCTTCAGGGAGTTCACGTGCTTCTTCAATATTTGTTGATTCATAGCGAGAATGCACCGACCCACCGGAGAGACCCTCATTAATCATCCGGTCCACATCAACAAATGCCTGATCCCGACCCTCATAGGCAGAACCCTGATCTGCTGGATTATTTTTTCTTCCTTTCATTTCACCAGTCCTTTCCACATTTCTAACAATAGTTTATGGAAAGGAAACATTTTCATTCAGAATTATTCGTACACATGATAAAGCATTAA
Organism: Neobacillus sp. Soil_C_43; assembly: GCF_057656715.1. Taxonomy (NCBI): domain Bacteria; kingdom Bacillati; phylum Bacillota; class Bacilli; order Caryophanales; family Bacillaceae; genus Neobacillus; species Neobacillus sp. Soil_C_43. Next base: position 128,136 of record NZ_JBDGJV010000005.1, on the reverse strand, counting down.
CTCATGAATTTGGCTCGTTAGGGACTCAATCTCTTCTTGTTCAGGAGTGTTTGTTGTCCATTCTACCTTTCCTGTCTGATGATATATGCCTGTATATCTTTGTTTTTTATAGTAAAAGGAAAAATTCCAACCAGGAATATTCTTATTATCAAATAACGGTTTGAACTGAAAGTGCATAATCATGCTAATAACCCCCATTTATTAAAGTTACCTTAACTATAGATTACCTTTAAAGAATGAGTATTTAAATATAATTTTCAGTTAATTTTTTATCAACTGAAGAAATAGGCGGCAAAGCTGTTCTATTTTTCTATCTTCAATATGCCGTTCATCGAAACTCATCGGTTTCGAGTTTACCTCATAGATATAATACTCACCATCTTCACTAATGCAGGCATCAATAGAAAATTCACCGAAATAGCCAAACTTGGTTGATAATGCGTTGCCGATATAAGGGACAATCAGTTGAAAGAATTGATCATGTTCCTCTGATTGCAGTAGCTTATATGGAAGGAGTTTTCCTCCAGATGGTATATGCGTGGTAATGACTTGTTTGTGGGATTGCCTAATGCCAACTCCAGTAAGAATATAGGTATCATATTCTGCATGGGCTAGAATACGAAAATCAAATCGGGCCCCTTCATATTTTGCAGATTGTATTTCTTCCTGTGCCAAATAGTTTTTGTCGAGCAGTTCCTTACTCCATTTCTCCCAAAAGTCATCTAAGGAACGAAAATTTTCAGTCATTTGAATGGAATCAAACTGGAGTTGTTCCGGGCCAATCCGTTTTAAGCGAAAGATGCCTTTTCCTTTTGCTGATTGTGCTGGTTTTAAATAAATGCTTGTATGTTTGTTTAGAAAGAAAGCCAATTCCTGCCTGTGATTGACCTGTATTGTTTGTGGTAGGAAGCGGTGAAGGACATCATGATTTTTTAACAGTTCATAGAGCTCATACTTGTCGATAAAACCAGGATTAAAATACGGAATCTTTTTTTCTTTTAACATAGAAAAAAATCTTTGACTTGGTACGTCTTGTTCTGATTTTCGAAAGGGAATGCGATTATAAACTAGAGCTGGATAGGGGAATGTTTCTTTTTTCCAGCATTTTTTTTCAAGGGAGTAGGAATAGCCAATGATTCGTTCTTCGTCTACATCCTCTGGAGTAAAAACAAAGCTTATTCCGTTTAATGAAATAAGCTTTTTTTGTAATTCTATAAAGAGGAGTCCATTACCCGCTAACGTTCCATTTGCTTTTTTTGCAGTCATAATTCCAATCAGTGGACGCTCACTTTTAGAAATCATTTGAAAAGTTCCTCAGGGTGTAACAAAGATTGCTCGGTAAGAAAAACGGCGAATGCAATCGAAAGCTTACGGGTTAGCAAATCAAACTCCTCTAATTCAGGATGACTAAAAATGGAACGGCCTGGTTTTGAATTTGCTTCAAAAAGCCAAACCTCTCCATTGCGATCAATCCCTAAATCAAATCCAATCTCACCAATAATTCCTTCAATTACTTGATCAAGAGCCGAACTGAGCATCAGAGCTGCGGTAGACAACTTTTCTGTGTATAAATTGCATTCTTCTTTCGGAAAAATCTCTTCAAGTGTTTTAATTTCCCCACCACTTCTGGTATGTGTTGTCACGCTGCCCGGACCAGCAATTTTTGCAGCAATCGCGGTCATATGCCATTTCCCAAATTCATCTTTATTCGTATGAACACGAAAGTCTATAGAACGCTGTTCGTTTCTGAGCAAGTGAATGCCTTGTTGAACTATCATGTTTTCAAGCGGTTGATTCGCAAAAACAGAGTTGAATAGTTTTTCAATAGTAGAGAATTTACGCAAGCGGTTTGTTCCTTCTCTGTCCTGGTATCGAATATAATAATCGTCCGTTAATTTGTCATAGATAATTTGATGAACACCTAATCCTAGGCTGCCATTTTTGGGCTTTATAAAAATATGACCATATTTGGATAACATGATTTCAATAATAGAAAATGAGATAAAAGGAAAGGTTTCAGGAAGATAGCTTGTCACAGATGTGTCCTGTTGAAGTCGCTCGTAAATATCAAGCTTATTAAAGAATCCTGGATTGTACCACGGAATGAGATATTCCTTTTGCAATCTGTCCCTAACCATAATTAGTTTAGGATTTCCTTCACTTCTCCGATTGGGAAGGCGGTCGTAAATTACATTTGGAAACGGCACATCCACTGTTTCCCATGAATGTTGATGATAAAAATACCCCTCAATCGTTCCATGTTCCCAATTAATATGCTGCTCTCCAAAGACAAAAGGCAGGGCACCTACGGTTTTATTAACAGAGAGCAGTTTTGCAAAAAAAGTCGTCCTGTCACCCATTGGAAGGAATGGATCGGTTGTAAAACCTGCCGTAAATATGCCCACAAGTGGACCGATGGAGAGGATTTGATTGTCTATGAACGCATGAAGGGGAACCTTAAAGGAGGGAAGCTGAATGGCTTTTTGAATTCTCCGACTCATTACGATTGTCTCTTCATTGTCTGGATGTGGAAGAAAATCAACCTCCACAGATTTTGAACCAAAAGCAATACTTTTTATTTGTTTGTCTCGAATTAAAGCTGATGGACAAAAAACAACCATTTGGTCATTATCAACTACCTCAATGAGATAATGTTTTCTCATAATAGATCTTCCTTTCTGTTTCTTCCGACTGAGAAAGGTATTTTCCATAAAGAAGGGGAGCGCGCGAGAGTACCTCTTGAACATTTGGTTGGGTTTGTAAAAGAACTTTTCTTCCTGGTTTTGAATTCATATCAAGAATCCATAACCCTCCATTTTTTGCCACGCCTATATCCACTCCAATTTCAAATAAAGGCATAAATTCTTGTTCTAAAATGGATGGGAGGTTCGTGAGAATATAATTTAATTCTTGGCGGATATACTCGGCAGTTATAGTGGGTATCGTTTTTAGCCAGGTATTAAAAGGGAACACCGAGCCACCGGCACTTAAGTTTGATAAGATTCCCCCAGTACTGCCTACACGAACCCCTCTGCCACGTTCAACCCAACCGCCTTTTTCATTTTTTTGAAGAAGAACGCGTATATCGAATGGCTGTAATTCATTATTGGTTAACTCTAGGTATGGTTGTAGTAGATACTTATGCTTTTTTAGCAATGTGTTTAGCCAAAGAAGAAGTTTCGTTTCATTTGGAAAAATCCGCGTAATAATTTCTTTGTTCTTTTCTGTTTTTACTTGATAGGTTTTGTCATTCCTCTTTAAGTAATAAATACCGTACCCTTGTGACCCGTTAACTGGCTTTAAAATAATTCTTTGAATGGAAGATAATTTTTGTATGATTATGGATGGTTCTGACACGGCTTGACTTACAGGAAGGTAGGAAGAAAGAAGTGTTTCTTTCAATGAATGATATAATTCAAGTTTATTTGGTAATCCATATCCTAAAAAAGTAATCTCCTGTCTGCATTTTAGCCAGGAGACAATTGGCATGCATTGTTTGGAATGGTCATCATCACCGTAAAAACATCGATCATAAATAATGGTTGGAATAGGACATTCACATTCGACCCAGGATTGGTCTATTGGGTGATATTTTCTCCCGTTAACCATAAGCGTGTGTGGATCAATCAGGGATGGAGAGAACCGGAAAACCTCCATTTGGCATACTTTCGCATGACGAGCTATATCGTTAATATAAGACTGTTCACTATCCATAGTTAAAGTCATTATTCCAAGCGTAATCAAGTAAAATCCTCCTTCACTACCGCAAAGTCAAAAGCAAGTTCTGTGCAAAATTGAATGATTGCTTTGGCAGACGGTCTAATTTTTCCTAAGCCATCCTCAAAGTTCTTGGAAGGCTTAGAATTTACTTCAATTAACCACGGTTTACCAGCTTGATCTATGCCTATATCAATTCCAAGTTCGCCAAACAAACCTTCAGTATGTCGGCTAATGACTGAAGCAGTCTCAATTGCTAATTCCTTCATAAGGGTAATAGCCTCTACCGCCTTTTTTTGAGTCATCCCATTCTGTAAAGCATATATAGGTCTCGTAATGGTTCCCCCTCTTGCGATATTGGACACAAATTCCTGTTCTGCTGCAATTCGCGCAACTGTTGAAGTTACCTTCCAATTGTCATTTAAGTTTTTGTGGCACAAGACTCTAAAGTCCACTGCACAAGAATTGTGGGTGAATAAGTCAATACCCTGCTGAATAATATAGATTCGATTATTAAGTATGGGTTTTAAAAGTTGATAAATCTCTTCAATAGTATATTGTGCTAACAAATTTTTAAACGGAACGGATAAGGAGGTTTGAAGTGTATAGTGGTTTTCTTCAGTATTTTTGATTATTTTAATAATGTTTCTTCCTTGACTTCCATGGATAGGCTTTAGAAATATCGTCTGATATTTATTAGCGAACTCTTTCAGATGATCTTTAGAAAAGAGTTTAGTCTCCGGAATAAAAGGAGTAAGCTGATTTTCTTCCTTTACATGTTCGTAAATTTCCCATTTTGAAAGAAAGCGGTCATTAAATAAAGGAATCATCAATTGTTCGAGTCTTTGGCGAAAATCTAGGTAGGACTTCTGTTTCTCGAGTCTTCTAGAGTGTATACGGTTATAAATCACATTTGGTAAAGGTAGTTTAGCTAAGGTCCATTTTCCATTTTCAAAATAATACCCTTGGCCCATAGGTTGATCATAAGTAAACACGTAAAAGAACCCACCACGATCAGTTACTTCCTGATGCAGCTCTTCACAGAAGGCATGGATGGAACGAAAATGAATGTCACTAGTGTTAGTGGAAGGTAAATTGGTTAATAAACCAATGATAGGTCCGAGGGTCAGTTCTTGATTGTCCGGTTGATACATGGCTTGTAATGTAAATTTTCTAATTGGAAGATAAAATTCTTCGAGAGTAGATTCAGATAAAAATAATTCGTTCACTGCTCCTGCGATTTGCTGCACGTACATGGTTATTGTTTTTTGTCCGATCGTTACTTTTAGAAGCTGCCCTTTATTTAATTGTAGTTGAGCAACCAGTGTATCTGACATTTGTAAAAGGTACTTGTTTTCATTATCTATTTTTGTTGGAATCATCGTAATGGGGATTAACGGAACTGACATACACACTCCTCATTTACTAGGCTTCTGGGTATTTGCTGATATAGTATGGTATGTTCATTCAATCGGTAAGGTGATTTTAACATTCTCGCGTTTATCGGAATAGTTTGTTATAGTTGTTAGGAATTGTTATATTAAAGGCTGTGTTGAAGATCATTGTTGATTTTTATACTCTGTTGATTGGAGCGGAAGTCGCGAAGACTCCTGTGGGAGTACGGTTCAGGGGAGACCCCGCAGGCGTGAGCGCCGAGGAGGCTCGCCGAAACGCCCACGAACCGCTCGCGCCTGGAGCGGAAATCAACAGACAACTTTAACAAAGCCATTCAAAAAAAGGAGTGAACGAAAGTGGCAGTGAATTTACATGATACCGCTTATGCTTTAGAAACAGCGATCCGGCAAAGTGCTGAATATACTCAATTACAAGAGGCGTATAAAGTAGTTAACGCAGATCCCCAAGCAAAGCAAATGTTTGATCAATTCCGTCAAATTCAAATGAACTTATCCCAAAAGCAGATGATGGGCCAAGATATTTCTGAGCAAGAGATTCAACAGGCACAGTCCACAGTTGGACTCGTTCAGCAGAATCCTAAAATTGCCAATCTTATGCAGGCGGAACAACGGATGAGTATGATTATTGGTGAATTAAATCAAATCATTATGAAACCATTAGAGGATTTATACGGAAAAATGTAAGCTATCTTACCCATTGACCTTCGGTACTAGAAACCGAGGGTCTTTTTCTTTGTTACTGAGCCCTCTTTTTTTTGTACTGTTCTATTCAGAAGTGAAAAGTCATAAAAGTGTAATAAGGCAATTTCACCAAGGACAGGGGGCAAATTAATGATTTATCGCTTACTTGCGTTAAATATTGATGGTACGCTTCTTCAAACGAATGGGAAAATTCATAAATCAACAAAAGAAGCTATTGAGTATGTACAACAAAAAGGCATTTATGTCACGCTTGTCACTTCACGTAGTTTTCCTTCAGCAAAAAAGATAGCCAAAGCATTAAAAATAAAATCACCACTTATTACCCATCAAGGTGCTTTCATTGCAAACTCCGCCGAAAAACCAGTATACGTACAAAGAATTAATGAGGATATTACCTATGATACGATCCGCTTTTTAGAGGCATTACCATGCCAAATTCGTTTGGTTCATGAACAATTTTCTTTAGCCAATAAATTTAAACTAAACAATCAACTGTTAGCAAAAACCATCTTCACTTCAGGTGATCCCATGTTTTATTCGCAGCAGTTTGTCTCATCTCTAAGTGAGTACTTACATGACCAGCCAGTTACACCGCCAAAAATAGAGGTTTATTTTGAAAGCAAGAATGATCTCCTTGATGCGAAGACGGCATTGGGTAAAATGTTTAATGAAATTGATATCATTGAACTAGATTCACTGCGTTTAGACATCGTTCCAGCAGGTGTCTCCAAGCTAGACGGATTAACCTACCTAGGAAGTCAATTAGGAATTCGTTTAGGTGAAATGGTTTATATTGGCGATGGAACCGATGATATTCCGTTGATTGAAGCGGTTGGCCTTGGTGTTTCCATGTGGAATGCTGATTTCGAAGTGAAAAAAGCTTCGGATTGGGTAACCAGATCGGAAAATGAAAATGGTGTAGCTTATATGGTGAAAGAACATTTTCGAAAGCAACAGCCAATTGAGTTTTTAAGAAAAATGAAGATTATTAAAAACTAATTTGAAAAAATATCATTGGCAATTGCCTTTGATATTTTTTATTTTAGTTCTATTAAAATTGTACTTGTTGATTTCCACTCCAGGCGCGAGCGGTTCGTGGGTGTGACGGGGAGCCTCCTCGTCGCTTCGCTCCTGCGGGGTCTCCCCAGCCCCATACTCCCACAGGAGTCTTCGCTCCTTCCGCTCCAATCAACAAAGAGCTTTAACATATCTTCTTTTTATTATTTAGTGAATAATTTCCACCGTATTGACCTTATTTTCTTGATTTTGTACACTTAAGGGGGATTGAGATGAAAAGCTTGGGCGCCGGTGATGGCGCTTCTGCTTTTTCCTAGAGGTGATTTTTTGATAATTTCTATAATAGGGTTAGAGGATGAAAGATTTAATCGTCCACTTCAGTTGATTGCTAATTTGTTCTTTGAAGAATCGCAGATTGTAAAAGCAATAAATGAGGAAGCGGATATATGTATAGAGTTTAAGATGAATGTTCAGGAAACTATTTCTGTTTCTGCTGAGTTAAAGGACCAGGCGGAAAAAGTACTAGTTGCTGAATATGAAAAAGAGTGGTCCCCCACAAATTCCGAAAAGGAACACTTTAAGCAAATAAAAAATGCGGTTGCCCATGTCTATTTATCCGTTTTGCAGGACTTTACTGGTATTATCCAAAAGTGGGGTGTCTTAACAGGAGTAAGACCAACAAAATTACTTCATCGAAAAGTTCAAGAAGGGATTCCATTAAAGGATTCTCATCAGCAATTAAAGGATGATTACTTAATATCTGATGAGAAAATTGAACTAATGCAGCACATTGTCGACCGTCAGCTTACTGTCGTTCCCGATCTCTACTCGCTTCAAAAAGAAGTCAGTATTTATATTGGCATCCCATTCTGTCCGACGAAATGTGCGTACTGCACTTTTCCTGCTTATGCAATCAATGGACGTCAAGGATCTGTGGATTCCTTTCTTGGTGGACTTCATTACGAAATGAAGAGAATTGGAGCATGGTTAAAAGAAAAAGGTGTTCGTATCACCACTGTATATTATGGGGGAGGTACCCCAACGAGTATTACTGCTGAAGAGATGGATATGCTATATGAAGAAATGTATATGTCCTTTCCTGATGTAGAAAACATTCGTGAAATTACAGTTGAAGCAGGACGTCCTGATACCATTACTCCTGAAAAATTAGAAGTCTTAAAGAAGTGGAATATTGACCGGATTAGTATCAATCCGCAGTCATATACGCAGGAGACGTTAAAAGCCATTGGCAGACATCATACGGTAACCGAAACGATTAATAAATATCACTTAGCTCGTGAAATGGGCATGAACAATATTAATATGGATTTAATTATTGGTCTCCCTGGTGAAGGGATTCCTGAATTTACTCACTCTTTGTCCGAGACAGAGAAGTTAATGCCTGAATCACTGACTGTTCATACACTTTCATTCAAGCGGGCATCAGAAATGACCAAGAACAAACAAAAGTATAAGGTAGCAGATCGTGAAGAGGTTGAAAAGATGATGGGGCTAGCCCAAGATTGGACCACCACACATGGGTATGTGCCATACTACTTATACCGACAAAAGAACATCCTTGGTAATCTAGAGAATGTTGGCTATTCTCTTCCAAATCAAGAGAGTATCTATAATATTATGATTATGGAGGAACAGCAAACAATCATCGGGCTCGGCTGTGGGGCAGCGAGTAAATTTATTGATCCGTTAAGCGGGAAAATTACTCACTTTGCTAACCCTAAAGATCCTAAAACTTATAACGATAGTTTTGAAAAATATACTGAGGATAAAATCAACATCCTAGAAGAGCTATTCACCGAAAAAGGTTCTCCTGCTTAACAAGCAGGGGCTTTTTTTATTTAGGTGTGTTCTTTATAAAGGAAATATCTATCTGAATGAAGAATAATTAATAGGATGATCATCATAGAATTCTATGATGAGAAGCTTTCATTAATGGAGGGGATATCGCTATGATGCAAACACCTTTAACGATGACGCAAATGATGGAAAGAGCAGAAAAGTATTTTCCAAAGAAACAAGTAGTTTCAAGGACGGCAACAGGAATCCACAGACTTACCTATAAGCAAATAGCAGAACGAACGAGACGTCTTGCAGATAGCCTCACAAAAATAGGGGTAGAAAGAGGAGACCGGGTAGGAACCTTAGCGTGGAATCATCACCGCCACTTAGAAGCCTACTTTGCTATTCCATGTATGGGTGCTGTCCTCCATACCATCAACATTAGACTATCCCCTCAGCATATTTCCTACATTATTAATCACGCAGAAGACAAAGTTCTCCTAGTTGATTCAGACATTCTGCCATTACTTGAAAAATGTGCTCCTGATATTAAGAATATAAAAGCCTTTATCATTATGACGGATGAAGAGGAGCTTCCTGAAACTTCACTATCCCCAGTCTATCATTATGAAAAGCTGTTAGCTGAAGCGAATCCAGAATTTCAATATCCGAATGATATAGACGAACATGATGCTGCTGGTATGTGCTATACATCTGCCACTACAGGAAATCCAAAGGGTGTCGTTTATTCCCACAGAGGAATTGTTCTCCACAGTATGGCTTTGGGCTTAGCTGATAGTGCTGCAATGAGTGAAAAGGATATTGCTCTTCCTGTTGTTCCTATGTTTCATGCCAATGCATGGGGAATGCCTTTTGCGGCCGTGTGGTTTGGGACATCCTTGGTATTACCTGGACCATACTTTACTCCAAAACTACTTGCAGAGTTAATTGAGCAGGAAAGAGTAACCATAACAGCAGGAGTTCCAACCATTTGGCTAGGATTATTAAAAGAGCTAGATGAAGGGACTTATGATATGAGTAGTTTACGAGGAGTTCTGTGTGGAGGCTCTGCTGCACCGAAAGGAATGATTAAGGCATTTGAACAACGGCATAAGGTACCATTTATGCATGCCTATGGGATGACAGAAACGAGTCCCCTAGTCGTCATTTCCACATTAAAAAGCTACCAAGAAGAACTTGAACCAGAGGATAGATTAGAGTTAAGAGCTAAGCAGGGGACTCTTGTACCAGGATTAGAAATAAAAATCGTTGGTAAGGATGGAGAAGTTGCCTGGGATGGGAAAGAAATGGGTGAACTGTGTATTAGAGGCCCATGGATTGCTTCTGAATATTATAAGGATGAACGAACAGAAGATGCCTTCCGTGACGGTTGGCTTCATACAGGTGATGTGGTCACGATTGATGAAGAAGGCTTTGTAAAAATTGTTGACCGGACGAAGGACTTAATTAAAAGTGGGGGAGAATGGATTTCCTCTGTCGACTTAGAAAATGCATTGATGGCCCATGAAGCAGTATTCGAAGCAGCGGTTGTGGCTGTGCCACATGAACAGTGGCAGGAAAGACCAATCGCATGTGTAGTATTAAAAGACGCTTATAAGAACAATGTTGAGAAAGAAGACTTATTTGACTTTTTGAAGCCGCAATTTGCTAAATGGTGGATTCCAGATGATATTCTTTTCCTGGAAGAAATTCCGAAAACTTCGGTTGGTAAATTTCTAAAGATGACATTACGTGAACAAGTTCAAAAAGAAGTACTCAGAAAAAGTTAACAATTGAGGACAAAGGGAGCTCCCTTTGTCCTTTTTACTACTAAGATAGTAGTGAAGAAAATTCAAAATATAAAGAAATCTTATTTTTATTCCTCTTCATTCCATATATAATGGTAATGGATGAAGAAAATGGGGGGAGTGTGCTTACAATGAATTTTGTAACGGACAAGGTGAGCCTACAGGTAAATGGTCGTGTAGCCACATTAGAAATGAATAGACCAGAATCGTTAAATGCAATGGATGCTGATTTAATTAAAGGGTTAATCTGTAAACTTAAAGAAATAAGTGAATCGGATGATGTTGATATTGTTGTGTTAAGAGGAAAAGGAAGAGCCTTTTCATCAGGTGGAGACATTAAAACCATGCTTTCCAATATGAATGAAAACGACTTCTTTCCTGTGATGGATGCTATTAGCGAATTAATTATTACTCTTTATAGCATCCCTAAATTGACTATTAGTGCTATTACAGGTGCAGCTGCAGGATTAGGATTTAGTTTAGCTTTAGCAACGGACTATATTCTTGCAGATAAAACTAGTAAGCTTGCAATGAATTTTATTGGAATCGGTTTAATACCAGATGGAGGGGCGCATTTCTTTTTAGAAAAGAGATTAGGTGAAACCCGAGCTAAACATGTGATTTGGGACGGAAAAATGATGAGTGCAGAGGAAGCCTTAAGGTGGGGACTTATTCAGGAAGTAGCTGAAGGTGATCTACAGCCAGCTTTAGAAGCGAGGGTAACGGATTGGTTAAGTCGTCCTGTTCAAGCAATGGTTAAAACAAAGAAAATATTAGCGGAAAAAAATCGACCACAGCTACTGAAAATTTTAGAATTAGAAAAGCACGGTCAGCAAAAAATGCGCGAAACCCTTGATCATCAAGAAGGAATTAAGGCATTTATTGAAAAAAGGAAACCAGTCTTTATAGGGAAATAAATTACTAGAGACGGTCGTGTAAGAGCTTAACTACGCGACCGTCTTTGATATTTTAGAAAGAGGAAGGTCGCATAGAACCTCGCTACGAGCCCATGAATGAGCTTTTCGAGAGAGAAAGGTCGCGTAGAACCTCGCTACGAGCCTATGAATGAGCTTTTCAAAAGAGGAAGGTCGCGTAGAACCTCGCTACTAGCCCATGAGTGAGCTTTTTGAAAGAGGAAGGTCGCGTAGAACGTCGCTACGAGCCCATGAATGAGTTTTTCGAAAGAGGAAGGTCGCGTAAAACCTCGCTATGAACCCGTGATTGATTTTTTCAAAAGAAAACGGTCGCATAGATCCCCGCTATACGACCGTAGTTGATGTTTTCGATAGATGAGGGTCACGTAGACCTCCGCTACCCTTCTGTTCACTTTCACTTATGAGTGGAAAAGAAGCAGCTTGCCGCTAGGTGAGGTGCATCGGTGCGTTTTTTCTAATAAGTTTTTTTCTGATAATAGTTTTTCCCCTTGTTCTTTGGCTGCTTGATCAGTTTCTGCTTGAAAAGCTTCATCTAAAATCTTTTCACCATTCGCTTCAAACGCGGTTAATTTATAAGTTTTCATCATAAAACCCCTTTGTTCAAAAATTCTTACTATTATTTTTGCATAGTTTACTAAATTGTGCAAAAGAAAAATGAAACCAAAAAATGGATAATACGTATTAAAACAGAGAGGAGTGTGTAACATGGTACTTAAACTTGAAGATGTCACTAAACGGTTTGGAAAATTTACGGCAGTGGACCATTTATCATTAACGATTCCCGATAAAGAGATGTTTGGCTTTCTAGGGGCGAACGGTGCGGGGAAAACGACAACATTCCGAATGATTTTAGGATTACTAGATAGTAGTGGGGGAAGTATTACTTGGGATGGAAAACCAATTGATTACACCACCAGTCATTTGGTCGGCTATTTACCTGAGGAGAGGGGTTTGTATCCTAAGCTTAAAGTCAGTGAACAAATAGTATATTTAGCCAGGTTAAGAGGAATGCCCAAGGTTGAAGCACTCTCTGAATTAAGATTATGGCTTGAGCGTTTTAAAATCCAAGAATATGAGAATAAAAAGGTAGAAGAGTTGTCCAAGGGTAACCAACAGAAGATTCAATTTATTGCGGCTGTCGTACATAAGCCTAAGCTATTAATTCTAGACGAACCGTTTAGCGGGCTTGACCCTGTGAATGTGGAAATGTTAAAGGAGGCTGTTCTATCCTTACGGGAAAATGGAGCCACGATTGTTTTTTCGAGTCACCGAATGGAGCATGTAGAAGAAATGTGCGAGCATTTATGCATTTTACATAAAGGCAGCCCGGTTGTTCATGGAGCATTAAAAGAAATAAAGCGAGCCTTCGGAAAAAAGAACTTAGTGATCCATGCAGACTTTCCATTAGATTCATTGAAAGACTTCCCTGGGGTGGTAAAGTCAAAATTGACAACAGAAGGAATCCACTTACAGATTGAAGGAGAGGACATTGCCGAAAGAATTCTTAAAAAGATTGTGGGGAATGGTTTTATTAGGAGATTTTCACTTGAAGAGCCTTCTTTAAATGATATTTTTATCGAGAAAGTAGGTAATTCTTATGAATAGCTTCTGGATTATTCTGTTTCATACTTATTTAAACAAGCTAAAAAGCAAATCGTTTATTGTGACGACCATTCTGACAATCGTGATTGTCCTGGCCTTGACAAATATTAATAATATCATTGCTTTATTTGATCAAAATGGCGGCAAGGACCAAATAGCTGTACTCGATGAAGCCGGTCAACTCTATGAGCCATTAAAGCAGCAGGTTCACACTATTAATAAGGATTTAAAACTGACACTTTATAAAGGCGATGAAAATGCGGCAGAAAAGGCGGTAGAAGAAGGAAAGTATAAGGGAGTCATTCTGTTACGTTTTAATGAGGAAAAATTGCCAGAAGCCACTTTTAAAGCTATGAGTATTGCTGACTCTGCGCTGTTTTCTGATCTTCAAACAGGGTTACAGCAAGTCAAGACAATGCTTGCCGCTTCACAAATCAACTTAGCTCCAGCTCAGCTTCAAAAATTGTATGAGCCGGTATCATTCGAAAAATATGCACTTGAGAAAAATGCAAAAACGGAAGAGGAATTAAATCAGGCCAGAGGACTTGTCTATGTTCTACTGTTCATTATTTATTTTTCAGTCATTATGTATGCAAATATGATTGCAATGGAAGTGGCAACTGAAAAGTCATCGAGGGTCATGGAGATATTGATCTCTAGTGTTTCGCCGATTAAGCAGATGTTTGCAAAAATAATTGGGATAGGTTTATTAAGTCTTACGCAACTTGCTGCTTTTCTTATTGTCGGTTATTATTCTCTTTCAAAAAATATGGATTCTTTGAAGGATGGGTTTTTCGGCGTCTATGGTTTTGAAGATATCCCATTTGAAACTGTTATCTATGCGGTTATATTCTTTATACTTGGTTATTTTCTCTATGCTACACTCGCAGCCTTTTTAGGTTCACTTGTTAGTCGCATTGAAGATGTTCAACAAATGATCACTCCGATGACCTTGCTTGTGGTTGGCGGATTTATGATTGCCATGTTTGGACTGGGCAAGCCTGATGCCGCGTTCATTACGATTACATCCTATATCCCTTTCTTCACACCAATGATTATGTTTCTTCGCGTAGGAATGCTGACCATCCCTTTATGGGAAGCGCTCCTAGGAATTTCAATCCTCGTTGCCACAATTGCTGTGTTAGCTATCTTTGGTGCAAAAGTCTACCGCGGAGGCGTCCTAATGTATGGTCAGTCAAATTCCTTTAAAGATATTAAAAAAGCACTCCAATTAACAAAAAACGAATAATTTTTCAAGAGGCTGCTCAAAGAGAGAGCCTCTTTTTTACTTTATAGAAAGTATAAAATGCGACTTCGAGAATTGTCCAGCTCCAGCGCCTAGCCCCTCGGGTCAAATAACCTTCGGCAATAAAAGTCAAATAGCGGACTTTTCTTGCCGAAGAACATTTGCCTGTCGGGGCTGAACAAGGCGCTTGCGCTTTTCTAAATAGAACGTGCATTCGTATTTCAGAGGTGCTACAATAAAGAAAAGACGTCGAAAGGAATATCCTATGAAAAAAATATCGTTTATTCATGCAGCGGATTTGCATTTGGACAGCCCTATGGTCGGATTAAAGCATTTACCGGAAAGTATTTTTACAAGGGTGAAGGAAAGCACCTTTACAGCATTGAAGAAAATAACGAAAGACGCCATTGAAAAGCAGGTTGACTTTGTTATTTTAGCGGGAGATTTATTTGATGGAGAGGATCGGAGCTTACGGGCACAATCCCGTTTTCGCAGTGAAATGCTGAAGTTAGAAGAGAATGGGATCCCCGTTTATGTCGTCCATGGAAATCATGATCATCTAAATGGTACATGGGTACAGTTAAGCATGCCAGCAAATGTTCATGTATTTACTAGTGATGTAGAAACAAAAGTGTTGCACACGAGGAACGGAGAAATCGTCCATTTATACGGATTCAGCTATCCGACAAGGCATGTGTTCACTAGGAAAATAGATGACTATTCAAAGTTAAATAATATTGGATTCCATATTGGTATTCTTCATGGCAATGAAAGTTCGGGGTCTGAGCATGATAATTATGCGCCGTTTGCAATTAAGGACTTAGTAGAAAAAGACTTTGACTACTGGGCACTAGGCCATATTCATAAAAGGGCTATTTTATCTGAATCCCCCCCCATTATCTATCCAGGAAATATACAAGGAAGAAATAAGAAGGAAATAGGTCCCAAGGGTTATTATCATGTTGAATTGTCTGATTTCGATGCCAAACTGAATTTTGTTGAAACATCAGATGTTGTTTGGGAAGAGACAGAAGTCGATGCTACATCAGCCAACAGCTTTAATGACATTTTTCAATTATGTCAAATGACCCTCAACCAAGTGCGAAAGAATCAACAGGGGACTTTATTGACTCTTTTCTTAAAAAACGTCCAATTAAATGATGAGCGGGAAAAAAGGAACTTAGATGGTGAACTTCTAGACCTTCTATTAGAGGATGAAAAAGACGAAGCCTCTTTTGTGTGGACCGTTGACATACATATAACCGACAGTCAACTATTTGATAAAGAGCAATTAAAAATGGAAGCTAATTTTTATTCAGAGCTTTTTGAAACAATTAAAGAGTATGAGGATGCTGATTACGCATTAGCCCCTTTATATGAGCACCCATTGGGCAGAAAGTATGTATCACATTTACATGAATCAGAACATAAAGAACTAATAGAAAGAGCGGAGAAATTATTAATAGAATTACTTAGTGAAGCTTAGAAGAAAGGAGTAGATGCTATGAGAATTCTGGAGTTACACATTTATGGTTATGGACAATTAGAAAATGTAATCATTAAAGACCTTGCTGATTTCCAAGTGTTCTATGGAGAAAATGAGGCAGGGAAGTCAACTATTATGGCATTTATCCACGGTATTCTTTTCGGATTCCCAACAAAACAACAAACTGAACTTAGGTACGAACCAAAACATAGCAACAACTATGGCGGAAAAATCAGAGTCTATCATGAAGAACATGGATTTGCCGTTATTGAGCGTGTAAAGGGAAAAGCAGCAGGTGATGTGAAAGTAGTTATGGATAACGGTATGATGGGCGGGGAAGAGCTTCTAAAAGAACTAGTCGCCGGCTTTGATAAAAATTTATTTCAAGCTGTTTTCTCCTTTAATATTCACGGACTTCAGAACGTTCATCAAATGAAAGGTGAAGATATTGGGAAGTTCCTTTTTTCTGCTGGAACGTTAGGGACGGAGCGGCTATCCCAAACGGAGTCTTTCCTGCAGAAAGAACTGGATAACAGATTTAAACCTTCGGGAAAGAAGCCTATTATAAATGAAAAGTTACAAGCACTTAATGAAATCAATCTAGAACTGAAAAAGGCAGCATCGAAAAATAAAGAATATGAAAGCTTGCTAGAAAAAAGAGAGATGCATATTCAGGAAATGCAAGAGATCAATGGTCGGCTTAAGGAACTAGGGAGCAAGATCAATCAATTACATGAGTGGAAAAGAATAGAGTCAAATGTAAGAGAAGAAAAATGGACAGAGAAGGAGCTTAGTGATCTAGGAGAGGTTTCATTTCCTACTCATGGATTGGAAAGATTAGAAAAATTATTAGAGCTCATCCATCCATATGAGGCGGAGCTCATCAGCCTATCAGAAAGAATCGAAAATGAAAAAAAAGAACTTGCTGAAATGAGACCTGAACGAGCTTTACTTGAAAGTGAGTCTGTACTCTTAACTTTACTTGATCAAGTCCCACTTATGGAGCAATTGACAATTGAGAAACAGCAATGCGAACTCAAAATTGCTGAATATGATGAAAAGCTTTCAGTAATTAGAGAGAAACTGCATTTGCCTATAGCAGAAAAAGATGTTTTTGCTATTAATACAAATATTTATATGAGGAACCAAGTAGAAATCACCTCAAGAAAAAGACAAAAATTACAAGAAGTAAAGGAAGAATTAGAGGAACGCTTTCAGGAAGAAACAAGAATATTGCAGGAGATAGAAAAAGAAGTTCGAATGGCAGAAAGCAACCTTCTTGCAAAACAGGATAGGGAGCACCTGGAGAAGCAAGTGATTAATGGTAACGATAAGAAGGGTTTAGACGCTGAGTTGAAAGCATTAAGGGATAAGATTGAATTTTACCAACTAGATTATGATAGAGATCAAAAGGAATGGGTGAATAGTAGAAAGCAGAAAAGGCTCCAATTTTTCCTTTTTGAAGGAATTCTACTAGGACTACTATTTTATGGTTTATTGACGAAGCAGTGGGTACTTTTATTTATAGGATTGATTGGCTGTATCCTAACTGCATATTTCATGACAAAAGCTTCAAAAGAGTCGAAAGCAGAGGAGATGCAACAGACCCTAGTAGAATTAAAAGAAAAGGAAAAACAATTAGTAGAAAAGCTTCATTCAGCAGAATATATGGATTTGACAAAACTCGAAGAGCATTTAAAGAGGGATACTCTCCAGCGCGAAGAGGTTCAAGTACTTAAGCTGAAGCTGAAACAACAGCAATCACAATATGATAAGGTAATTACCAAGTTTGAAGAATGGGAATTGGAATTTGCGCAAAACAAAGAAAAGCTGTTATCACTTAGTTTAGAGTTAAACATACCTGAATATATCGCGGTTCCGTTTCTATTGGAAGCATTCGAGCTTATAGAACAATATAAAACTACCTCTCGAGAAAAAAATCAATTCCAAACGAAAGTAGAGCAAATTAATCATCAACAAGCTAAGCTCTATAAAGAACTGAATAAATTTGCAACACGTTTTTTAACAGAGCAGGGGTTGGCTTTACAAGAAATAGCCTATCTATTACGGAATAGATTAAAAGAGGAGCATGAAAAGAAAATAAAAAGTCAAGAGAGAGAGAGGAAGATTGCAGAACTTGCGGCGGATGTAAAACAAAAGGGGCATGAAATTGAGCACTTAAAAACTGAATATAACAAGCTTCTACATGCTGCGGGGGTAGAAACAGAGCAGGAGTTCTACGAACTTGGTAAGAAGGCAGAAAAACAAGGGGAACTCTTAGGAATACTTGGAACACTCAAAAGTCAGCTTGAGTATTCCCTCCTACCTAGGCCGATTTGGGAAACCTTTTTGCACATCCATAATAGTGATGAAATCATAGCCGAACACAATCATGAAGTTCTACATTTACAAACAAGATTAAAAAAACAACAGGAAGAACTTGCCGCTCTTAACTACGAAATTCAGGTACTAGAGGAAGGTGGAGTTTATTCGACTATTCTTCACAACTATAAACAGAAGAAGTATGAATTAGAAGAGTCGGCAAAAGAGTGGGCAGTCTATTGTATCGCCCAAGAAATACTATCAAACACCGTTGAAAAGTATAAGAAGGTCCACGTACCAAGAATGATTTCGAAAGCAGAGGAATATCTATCCTTCCTCACCAATGACAATTATCAAAAAATCCACCTGCAACAAACAGGCACAGGCTTTTTAGTGGAAAGAAAGGATCGCACTATTTTTGAGGCAAATGAACTCAGTCAAGCGACAACGGAACAATTATATGTTTCTATACGGCTTGCCTTAGCAACAACATTATATGAAAAGTTTCAATTCCCGATCATCATTGATGATAGTTTTGTTAATTTTGATGCCAAAAGAACACAAAAAGTAATTGAACTTTTGCAAAGTTTACAGACCAATCAAGTGCTATTTTTTACTTGTCATGAACATTTACTGCAGCTATTCGAAAAGAAAAATATCCTTAATATAACAAAAGGTGCAGTTCAGATTATTTCCTAGAGTGATAGTTGGATATGTTATACTTTTATTAATGGGAGGAGCGTGAATAGCTTGAGTAAAGGAATATTAAATTATGATGTGGGTGAACAGGTAGAGTTATTCCTTTTGATAAAGAGTTCAACTAAGGGGATTGCAAGTAACGGAAAACCCTTTTTAACATTGATATTGCAAGATCAGAGTGGTGAAATAGAAGCAAAGCTCTGGGATGCGAATGATGAGGATGAAAAGAACTATGCGGCCCAGAATATTGTTAAAATAATCGGTGATGTGCAAAATTATCGAGGGAAAAGCCAACTGAAAATCCGGCAGATTCGAAAAACGGGTCCTGCAGATGGAGTGAAATTGGACGATTTCTTGGAAACAGCTCCGTTAAGTCAAGAAGAGATGGTCAGCAAGCTGACTCAATATATTTTTGAAATGAAAAATCCTAACATTCAAAGGATTACTCGTCATTTAATTAAGAAACATCAAAAGGCATTTTTGGAATATCCTGCAGCAACAAAAAATCATCATGAATTTGTTTCCGGTCTCGCCTTTCACGTGGTTAGCATGCTTGATTTGGCCAAAGCTATCGCTTCACTGTATCCTAGCCTCGATAAGGACTTGCTATATGCGGGTGTGATCCTGCATGATATGGGAAAGGTGATAGAGTTATCTGGTCCTATTTCAACCGTTTATACTATTGAAGGTAACTTATTAGGCCATATCACAATTATGATCAATGAAATCGGCAAGGCTGCGGAGGAATTAGGGATCTCAGGAGAGGAAGTACTCATCTTACAGCATCTTGTCCTAAGCCATCACGGAAAAGCCGAGTGGGGGAGTCCAAAACCACCATTGATTAAAGAAGCAGAAATTCTTCATTATATAGATAATCTGGATGCAAAAATGAATATGCTTGATCGTGCATTAGAAAGGGTAAAGCCTGGAGAATTTACAGAGCGGATCTTTGCATTGGATAATCGTTCATTTTATAAGCCCGTTTTCCATAAATAACCCGAATAGGGTTATTTTTTTTGCTATAAAAGAAGAATATTTCTTCTGAAGAATGAATAAGTTGTAATAAAAAGTGGACAACCACAATGGAGGGAGCAATGATAATGACTATACCTATTTGGATTTATGCAGTCGTGGTTGGAATCGTGATTAGTGCATTGATGGCCATAAAAACGGGTCGAGAAGAGCGGAAACTAGAACTTGAAAGCATTGAACAAGAAGGGGAAATCTACATCAAACGTTTAGAAAGAGAAAAGGAACAAAGGGAAGAATTAAAGGTTACGGGGGAATAAAAAAGGAGAGACTCAAATTTTGGGTCTCTCCTTGTCTTATTTATAATAGAAAAGTTTAAAAGTCGACTTCGAGAATTGTCCAGCTCCAGCACCTAGCCCCTCGGGTCAAATAACCTTCTGCAATAAAAGTCAAAGAGCGACTTTTTTTGCAGAAGAACATTTGCCTGTCGGGGCTGACCAAGGCGCTTGCGCTTTTCTTATTGGTGTGCAGCAGCTGCTGGTGTTTGTGGGTTAAGAGCGTCTTTTAAATCTTTATCGCTTACTTTTACATTTGCAGCTTTTAGTTCCCGTTTCATTGCTTTATTAATTGAATCACTTGTTAATTTAGAAGATTTAACTTGATATTCAATTTCTTTCTTCATATCTTCATATGATTTTTTCTCTTTTTTATCCGTTAATTGGATGATGTGATAACCGAATTGACTTTTCACTGGTGCACTAATTTCATTCACTTTAAGCGCATATGCAGCTTTTTCAAAGTCAGGGTCCATTTTTCCAGTACCGAACCAACCTAGATCTCCGCCATTTTGTGCTGACGCTGTATCGGTTGAATATTCTTTTGCTACGTCCTCGAATTTTGCCCCGCCATCAAGCTTTTTCTTCACTTCATTAGCAGTTTTTTCATCTGCAACTAGGATATGACGTGCTTTGATTTCAGGCTGGTAGCTGTCGTAGTAATCCTTTAATTCTTTTTCAGTTACCTTTACATCTTTCATTGCCGCTTTTTCTTGCATCATGCCAAGCTTCATCGTTTTCTTTAAATCTGCTTCGCTTTTATAGCCATATTGTGCAAGAGTAGTTTCAAAATTTGCACCAAGGTCAGCTTTTAGCTGGTCAATTTTTTCATTTAGTTCTTTATCCGTTACTTTGTACTTTTTTGAAAGAACTTTTTCATATACAAGCTGTTGAAGGGCTTGTTCACCGTATTTTTCCTTCATTGAGTTATATAGCTCTTCTTGTGTTACATTTCCAACCTTGCTCTCAGCTACAGTATCAGAACCAGAGCCACTTTGATTACATGCACTTAGTGCAAGAACCCCGCCTGCTATAGTAAGGGCTAATATCCATTTTTTCATGATGAAATCTCTCCTAAACAGTAATTTCTTGTCCACAATCTCTACTATAACATAAATGGTAACTACTGCAAAAATTAAGTTGTGATTGTTTTTAGAAAATTTACAAATGGAACCTAGACCTTTTCCAAAAAAAAAATGGTAAGTGCCTAAACGAAATCAATCCTGTCTGAATAGTATATCTTAGAAAATGAAAAAGGAGGTATTACGATGAGCGCAGGATATGGAGCTGGATTTGCTCTAATTGTAGTCCTTTTCATCTTATTGATTATAGTTGGAGCTTCTTGGGTTTACTAAATAAAACCAATTTTAAGGTCATGAAGAGGAGGGGAAATATATGTCAGGAGGAGCATACGGTGGAGGATTTGCTTTAGTTGTAGTCCTTTTCATCTTATTAATTATCATTGGAGCATCTTGGATCTATTAATGATAAATAAAAAATTAAAAGCGATGAGAAATTCCTCATCGCTTCGATTTTTTATTCTTAAGTTAAATCCCGCTATAAACAGGATTATGTATATAAAATTTCCAAATAGGAAGAAATCAGTAAAATCGTAATAAGGACATTGATCGTACGAAATACTTTATGCTGGTTTTCTTCCGGTATTTCTTTTTGGATGCATAGAGAATTGGTCATTTTATTTACATAAAACAAGATGAAAATAGCAAAGACAATAAAAACGGAGATCATCAATGATTCCCTCCCCAGTTGTTCATATTATGTTTTATACAATATCAAAAATTAGAAAAAAAAGATAGTCATAAAGAATAGAAGCTTGTAAGACTTTCTTATCATTTATAAATAATTTATATATCAGTTGCTTAAATTAGGTTTACCTACGTCTTTAAAAGGTGAATAATGTACATAGAGTATTGTTGGGTTGAAAAGAGGGTTATTAAATGAATGAAATTGATGGATTGTTGGAAAGAATTAATCTTTTAGAATACCACCAAAAACTTTTACTGCAATTATTAATCAATCCGAAGCTTGAGTTTTACAAACTTATCATTGAGAAAGGTCTCACTGAAAAGGAAGTGAAAGATTTTTTTCAATTATGTGACAAAATGAGCATACAATTGGAAGAACAAAAAGCGGAAGGGTATGTATACTTTCATCCGCTTTTCAATGAATTTGCTGATTCATTACCGAAAAATCTGTCTGTCGATGAAGCAATCATGGCATGTTTAACACATAATCTTTATGAATTTCTTTTTCAAGAACTAAAAAAGTATATTTGAGTTGCTTTTAAACTAGTTCTTGTTGAGTCTTGTTCTGCTTTTGTAACTTTCCATTTTCTTCTACAAATTCACTTTCGATGTTATGGAAAGAACGTTCAAAAATCTCCATAAAGTCATCCCCATAAATGTTTCGAACGATCGCCATCATTTCAATGATGTCAGGGAATTTTCCATATAATTCGCGAAGGGGTAAAGCGCCTGTAAACACTGCATTACCGTCCGGATTATAGGTTTCCATTAGTTTGAGCAAAATGTCTTCTCCTTCAGCAGTAAGCTGAATATACGTATTGCGTTTATCATTTTCCTTTTTTGAAAATTGGAGTAAGCCTCTTTCTTCCAGTTTTTTCGAGAAATTAAATGCTGTTGAGACATGCATGACCCCAAACTTTGCCACATCTGAAATGGAAGCACCATTTAAATGGTATGCGATCCATAAAATATGGTGTTCATTAATGTTTAGGTCAAAAGGCTTAATCCATTGCTGCCAGTCTTTCTCAATTGATTTCCATAAGGCTTTACTTAATTGTGCAATTCTCTGACTAAAAAGCATCGCTTCCTTCATTGAATATTGTTTCTCAGTCATCCCCATTTTCACCCACTTTTATATTTCTCTATTATCATTATGCCAATAAAATAAAAATTAATAAAGATATAAATTCACAAAATTTTTAGAAATTATATAAAATTTATGTTGAAATTTGTAAATTTAACAAAATAATATTGAAATTTCTATTTTATTTTAATCTCTCTCTATAAATAATGGCAACTTTTAGAATATTTAACGTATAGCCTTTGTTAAATTGCCTGTTGATTTCCGCTCCAAGCACTTCGCTTTCCGTGGGCGTTTCGGCGAGCCTCCTCGGCGTTTGCGCCTGCGGGGTCTCCCCTGAACCGTACTCCCACAGGAGTCTTCGTGCCTTCCGCTCCAATCAACAGGGTGTAAAAATTAAAAATGTTCTGTAATAAAGTAAATCTATAAATTAGTTTATTTAAATAGTTTAATACACAGATCCCCCCTGGATAAACGATGCCTTGTTCATAGGAATGGACGATAAAACATATAAATAGTTACAACAATTGTTTCGAATTTTCAAAAGTTAGTAGGGGGATAAGAAAGATGAAGAGTGTAGCTGTGATGTTTTTTATCTTAAGTGCCATACTAGTATTAGGGACAATCAAACATTTATTGGATATTTCTAAACCAGGTGTGTTTCCGCCAAAACAAGTAATAAAGAAAAGAGCTGCTGCATTAGCTGGCGGTGGAATCGTGTGTTTGCTAGTTGCATTAATGCTTTCTTACTTGTCCTAAAGTTTAATGGGAATTTAAGAAAAAGAACCCTTTCGGGTTCTTTTTCTTAAAAGGATCCCGTGTTTTATTTTTGAATCACGGAAGCTGAAGATAATTTAGTTCTTTTAAAAATTGACTGAGCAATTGGATACAAAATGACCATTGTTACCGTGTTTAGTGCGATGGCTGGTAAAACACCCGCCACGAATAGCGCTGTGAAAGGTCCGGGTAAACCAACAATAAAATAAGCGGCTGATAAAAAGACGGTTCCAGAAATCAACGTTCCTACAGCTGTTAAAATTCCAACACTAACAAGGGAATTCTGGTACTTTTTTAAGGCTAAAAATAAACCGAAAAATATTAACGCAGTAATAGGTTTATCGATGATGTTTGGAATCTGTCCACCCGGGAAACTAGTTGTTAATGCAGACAATACGCCAGTCACAATAGCTAGAAGCATCACACTTTTTAATTCTGGAATAAGAATAATTCCTAAAAACATCATTGCCAGCATCATATCTGGCTTAATTGTTAGGAAGGCTGGCATAACCGTATGCAAAACTACCCCAATCCCCGCTAAAAGTGCTAAAATAACAATGTTCTTCGTATTCATTTCTCTTCTCTCCTCTGCTATACTAATCTATTTGTTTCTCCTGCAGTGCCCTCATTGCCTACAGCGAAAAACTTGATTTCATTATAACATAATAATGTAATAATTTTAAAGAAATAATTTTCAGATAATTTAGGTGGTGAAAGACAAGTTAAAGTTGTTTACTTATTCCTTCAGCCATTTCCTGCAGGATCTGTGGTGTGTATTCACTTTGGTTGTTCTTCCAAACGGCACCGAACCCATCACCTTTGCCATATCGAGGAATCAAGTGCATATGGTAATGAAACACAGATTGACCTGCATGTTCTCCATTATTATTAATTGTATTTAATCCAATTGGTTCAAATTCATGTTTTAACGCATTGGCGATGGCTGGGACAACTTCAAAAAGATTTCTAGCTATTTCAGGAGTCAATTCAAATAAGTTTTCCTTATGTATCTTTGGAATGACAAGTGTGTGTCCTTTTGTTACTTGACTGATATCCAAAAAGGCAAGTACATGTTCATTTTCAAAAACTTTTGCAGCTGGAATTTCTCCATTGACAATCTTACAAAAAATACAATCGCTCATCACAATACAGCCCCTTGTAATTAGTTTGTATTATTTTACCATATAAAAACAAAATGAAAAAGAGCAGGATCCGCATGGAATCCTGCCCTCTCGAAGGGGAATTGCTTCAAAAGGTACGTTCATTCAGGAGTGTTCTTTGATAAACACCTCATTTTTCGTAGAGTGTTTTTTATAAAGAAACAATATTGTTCAAGCTGACCATCCCCTATTTGTTTTTATATGTTTTCCCAACTTATAAAAACGGGTAGCGATCTGCGGTAAACACCTCATTTTTAGTTTATTTGTGAATAAACCTTAACCGTGGTGTTACTTGAACTCAAAATGGTTACCATGCACTTTGTACAAAACAACCATCCCCTTATCTGAAACGAATTGGAAGCTCTACTTGTTTTGAAAGGAAATTGTCTTTAACAGACACCTCATTTCAATTTTTGATGAATTTCTTCATCGAAGTAAGTTGTTTCCCCTTCGAATATTATGATGTCCGATTGCAAAAGAAATATACAAAAAAATATCAAAAAATTGTATTCCTGTTTTTATCTAGCTGGATTTGATAAAATGAAAAGCATAATCTGCTACGGAGGGACGTATGCAAATGTCGCTATTATCGATTGAGAATCTTGTTGGAGGATATACAAGAAACCCAGTACTAAAAGATATATCCTTTGATGTAAAAGAAAAAGAACTGGTTGGTCTGATTGGACTTAATGGAGCAGGTAAAAGTACGACCATTAAACATATTATCGGGTTAATGGAACCACATAAAGGAACGGTAAAAATTAACGACCAGTTGTTTACGGAAAATAAAGAAGCTTACCGACGTCAATTTACCTTTGTTCCGGAAACGCCTGTATTATATGAGGAACTAACCCTGGAAGAGCATTTGAAATTAACTGCTATGGCTTATGGGTTGAAGGAAGCGGACTTTAAACAGAGAGTGGGTCCATTATTATCGGAGTTCCGGATGGAAAAGCGGTTAAATTGGTTTCCTGCGCATTTTTCAAAAGGGATGAAACAAAAGGTTATGATCATGTGCGCCTTTTTAGTTCAACCTTCCCTTTATATTGTAGATGAGCCATTTGTTGGTTTGGATCCGCTAGGAATTCAGTCACTCCTTGATTTAATGAAGAAGATGAAAGAGAACGGTGCAGGTATTTTGATGTCCACACATATACTTGCGACCGCGGAGAAATATTGTGACCGCTTTATCATTTTACATGAGGGGAAAATACGAGCCAAAGGAACGCTTGAAGAGCTAAGAGAGCAATTCTCTATGCCTACTGCTTCTTTGGATGATCTATATATTCAATTGACGAAGGAAGAAAAATATGTTTGATGATAAAAAACTGTGGAAGGACCGTGCTGGAGGTCGTGTAAGGGATTTAGGGAGATACCTACGTTATATATTCAATGGGCATCTGGTCATTGTTTTGTTATTCCTAATTGGAACAGGTGCATTTTACTATCAACAATGGGTTGAGAAGCTTTCTTCCAATTTTCCAGCGGAAATCATTATTGCTGTTGTTATAGGGATATTCTTAACGTACAGTCCGGTTTATAATTTTCTGCTTGAAGCTGATAAAGTGTATATCCTGCCACTCGAGGATAAGCTAAAAGGGTATTTTTTTCGTTCTGGTATAGCGAGTTTTGTTTTTCAAGGCTATATACTTCTTATGGTACTTGCGGTACTTATGCCAATGTATGCCCATGTAGACAGTAGCGGTTTTCAATTGTTTTTACCTTATTTAGTTGTCCTATTAGCATTAAAGGGATGGAATTTAGCCACTAGCTGGCGAATTCATTATTTTGTTCAGAATTCTGTACATAGATGGGATATGGTTGTCCGGTATTTTATCAATGCTGTATGTACCTTCCTACTATTCAAACAAGCAAATGTATTTATTTTGCTCATTCTTGTTGTAGTGATGGCCTTTTATTATCGTTTCTTTTATGTTCGAACAAAGAAAATGGGGCTTAAATGGGATCTGTTAATTGATCATGAAGAAAAGAGAATGGCGTCGTTCTACCGACTGGCCAATATGTTTACAGATGTTCCGAAGCTAAAGGATACAGTTAAAAGAAGAAAGTGGCTTGATTGGCTCATTAGCAACATTTCTTTTTCTCAGGATAAAACATATTTGTATTTGTATTCTCGTGCATTTCTACGTTCTTCTGATTACTTAGGTCTGTTTATCAGGTTAACAGTCATTGGCACGGTGGCCATTTATTTCATTTCGTTTGGATTAGGACAACTCTTATTGAGCATTTTATTTTTGTATTTAACAGGTTTTCAGCTGCTTCCATTATGGAACCACCATCAAAACAAGCTCTGGGTTGACTTATATCCTGTTGCTCAAAAATGTAAAGTTTCCTCGTTTCATTTTCTAATGATGATCATCTTATCTACAGAAGCGGTTACTTTTGCTTTGTTTATTGCCCTTAAAGGCGAAATCATGAATAGTCTGTTTGCCTTAATTTTAGGGTTTGTATTTAATTACTTATTTGTTTATATTTACAGTGAAAAACGTATAAAGACTTAAATTAAAATCCCCTTTGGAAATGAAGGGGATTTTTTTGAAACCATTGGCTGGGTTTTATCGTAGGTAAGCATAAAATGTTTATGGAAGGAGAGAGGCTAATGAATGAATATGAATTAAAAGTTTATGATGAAGTCGAAGAATGGAAACGGAAATTATCCAGACGTTCTGGGATGATGAATCGAATTTCTAAGAAAGCTCAAGTGAAATTTAATGAATGGATTCCAGAAAAGGTCCATGAGGTCATGACTGAAAGTATAAAAGGTATGGTAAAAGCAACTTTATTTGGCTCAAAACTTACAACAAAAAAAGATCAAGCAAAGGGCTTAACTCTTTCTGAAAGAGATGAATTGGTACGAAAAAAAATATCCACATATCAGAAAACTGCCATCCTTGAGGGTGCAGGAACCGGTGCTGGAGGGATCTTGCTCGGACTTGCTGATTTTCCACTTCTCCTTACAATTAAGATGAAATTTCTTTTTGAAGCGGCGGAAGTTTATGGATTTAACACAAATCAATACGAGGAAAGACTTTTCATCTTGCATATTTTTCAATTGGCCTTTTCAAGTGATGACATTCGAAGAAGCACGCTTTACGAGATTGAACACTGGGAAGAAAGAAAACAAGTGTTAGTTGAAATGGATTGGCGGAAATTTCAACAGGAGTACCGTGATTATATTGACCTTGCCAAGATGTTGCAGCTGGTACCAGGGATTGGTGCTTTTGTAGGAGCCTATGCGAATAATAATCTACTGAAGCACCTTGGAGAAACAGCAATGAACGCCTATCGGTTGAGATTATTGCAAAAATCCCCTGAATGGTGAGAAATTCAGGGGTTGTTTCTTACATATGAACGTTCAGAGCTGCAGTGCCTAGTGTTTTGGCTGCAATCAACATGGCGTTTTCATCAATGTCAAATTTAGGGTGGTGGTGTGGAAAGGCTGTCTTTTCACCCAATGGCTTTGCCCCTGTGTAGAAGAATGTGCCAGGTACTTTTTGCAAGTAATAGGCGAAATCTTCGCCGCCCATTTGTGGCTCGGTTTCTTCAATTGTTTTTACCTCAGGTACTTCTTGGGCACATGAAATAAGAAATTCTGTTTCATTAGCATGATTAACTACAGCGGGATAGCCTCTTACAAAGGTATACTTATACGTGCAGTCAGATGTATAGCACGTGCCATGAATGATTCGCTCCATTTCTTTTTCAATAAATTCCCTTATTTCTTCATTAAAAGTACGAACAGTACCAACTAGTTTTGCCTTATCTGCAATAACATTAAATGCATTTTGAGCTGTAAATGAGGCAACCGTCACTACCGCAGCTTCTACAGGATTGACCTTTCGGCTGACAATTTGTTGTAAATTGAGAACTAGCTGGGATGCCGTGACAATAGCGTCTTTCGTTTTATGGGGTTGTGCGCCATGGCCGCCTTGACCTTGGATTTCAATTTCAAAACGATCTGCAGCTCCCATGATAGGTCCCGTTCTGTATTGGATTGTACCTGTGGGTTCGCTTGCCCATAAATGAGTACCAAATATGACATCAACACCGTCTAAACAACCATCCTCAATCATGGAGGCTGCTCCACCAGGTGCGTATTCCTCGGCATGTTGATGGATAAAAACATAGGTTCCTTTAAGTTCATCTTTGCATTCGTTTAATGCTTTTGCAAGGACAAGGAGAGTGGCTGTATGTCCATCATGTCCGCAGGCATGCATGATCCCTGGAACCAATGACTTGTAGGGTACATCCTTTTCATCCTGGATGGGAAGTGCGTCAAAGTCAGCCCGAAGTGCAACTGTTTTTCCTGGCAGTTTCCCATGAATTTTCGCAACGACTCCATTTCCACCAACATTACCCTTCACTTCAATATCTAACTTTTTATAATAAGAATAAATGAACTTGGCTGTTTCATATTCCTGAAATGATAACTCAGGATGCTGATGCATGTAGCGACGGATGGAGACCATCTCATCGTAGTATCCTTCTAATTTTGCAAAAAGCTGGTTTAACATAGGTAATCCCCCCAATTTATTAGTTAAAAAAGAATGTATTTTCAAACTATTTTAACACTTTTTTACTATTATATAGATTTTTAAGTTTATTTTATTTATACTTTTAAAGGATTTTAAAAAGAAAGTGAAAGGAATAGGGGAATGGAATCAAAAAGCAAAGTAAATTACTCTTTTATTTTTATGGGTTTGGTTATTGTATTTGCACTATTTACAACCATTAAAGTGGCCACACACAGTATCTTCTGGATGGATGATAAAATTGCAGGATTATTTTCGCATGTACCTAATTCTGTCATTCCATTTTTTATTCAACTAACCGAAATGGGTGATAAAAAGGGAATTGGGGTTGTCGCCATATTAATGTTAATTTGGTTATTGGTTAAAAAAAGAAATTATCTCGGGGCGGCAGTTTTTGCTTTATCTATAGCATTGGGTAATGAAATTAGTAAGCTTCTTAAGGATTACTTTGCTCGACCAAGGCCTGATCTTGAGCATCTTGTCAATGTAAAAAGCTACAGCTTCCCAAGTGGGCATGCAATGGTTGGGATGACTGTGTATTTTTTAATTGCTTATTTATTGATTGAGTCAACTGTATCAAAAATGTCTAAAATTATTATTGGTGCATGTGCGGCTATTTTACTGCTTTTAATTGGAGCAAGCCGGATTATCTTACACGTACATTATCCATCAGATGTTCTTGGGGGTTATGCATTAGGATATATATGGGTATCCCTTTCGATTATTCTCTATAATTATCTTAAAAAGAAGAAGATTAAATAGGAAAAGAGGCTGGATTCAGCCTCTTTTCTGATTTTATATTAAAAACATAGCTGCTATGGTTGTTACGACTAGCCCGATTATTACTGGGACTAGGTTCCTTCTTGCTAGTTCAAAAGGGTCCACCTTACATATTGCTGCCGCTGGAATTAACGCCCATGGTACGAGAACTCCACCACCGACCCAAATAGCTGATATTTGTCCTAGAGCAGTAAGGGTAGCAGCCCCTTTTCCAATTGCTGTTGCGAAAAGGCTAGCAATAGAACCAGCAAGGGAGATTCCTGAAAAACCTGAACCATCTAATCCAGTGATTGCCCCCACAGTCGTTAATGTGACGGCGCCAACTGCTTTGCTTAACGGAACAATGCTAGCAAGTGCCACACCTAAGTCATTAACGATGCCATGAGATGCTTTTGGCAAATATTCTCCAATGATTTTTGTGAAACCGCTGTCACCTAAATAGAAGAAGGCGGCAATTGGGATAACTGGACCAAAAACCTTAAATCCAAATTGGAACCCTTCAATTAAATACTGGGTGGTTTGCTCCAGGCCTTTATTTTTATGACTAGTCAAGGTAATTAATAGAAGAATAAGAATGGAGGTTCCACCGATTAAGGCTGTAGCATCACCGCCAGTCAAATCTAGAATCGTCATGGCAGCGACGTCGGTAGCGAATAACAATGGTACCAAAATGGCAAAGAAACGTTTTTGTCCTAAAGATAAGAGGTTGTTATGCTGAGGGGATTCATCTGTTGAATCCGATAAGACAGATGAATTGACTTGAAGAACCCCACGTTTCATATCTCTTCTTAGAAAATAGAAGGCGGTAACGGTGGTAACAAGCCCCATTATAAAAACTAAGGGAATGCTGGCATTAATGACATCCTGTATCGGAAGTCCAGCAGCATCTGCCGTAAGCTTTGGAGCAGCTTGAATGACAAAATCCCCAGACAATGCAATACCGTGACCAAATAGATTCATTGCCATGGCGACACCTAATGCTGGCAATCCTGCTCTAATGGCTACTGGAAGGAGGACGGCACCTAGAAGGGCAACTGCAGGAGAAGGCCAAAAGAACCAAGAGATCACCATCATTAAAATACCAATCGTCCAATAGGCAAGGGTAGGGTTACGAATTAATTTTGTAAAGGGTGAGATCATGACATCATTAATGCCAGTGGCAGTTAATGTATGGCTCATTGCGACAATAATAGAAATAACGAGTATCGTAGACAATAATTCAGTTATGGCATAACTAAAACTGTTGAATATACTACTCACTGAATGACTTAAACTGCCAGTGGCAACCAGGGCAATTAAAAATATCCCCGCAATACAAATGATGGTCGTGTCCCTTCTCATTATCATAAACCCAATAATAAGAACAATAAAAGTCACATATATCCAATGAAGAGCCGTAAGTTCGACGATCATTTAAATTCCCTCCTTTCTTATATCCAACAGGGCTATAGCCCTGTTGGATGTAATACAGAATATGAAAATAGCCAAAAGTGGTGAAGGAGAGGAGAAAATATTTATTAGTACAAAAAAAGAATGGAGCCTCGACTCCATTCAAGTGGTTTTTGTTATTTATCCGTTATCATATATTTGCTAACATAAGGTGCGCTCGAAAATATCTTTGCCTGTGAGTCCATTCCTGTCATTTTACTAACATCAAAAAAAGCTTGAGAAGATTGCCATGATAGGTAGGAGGCTTCATCTTTCCAGACAGTCATGATTACATACTGACTAGATGTTAGGGGGCGTAGTACTCGCACGGCTAAGAATCCTTGTTGACGTTTAACAGCGATTATTTGATTTTTAACTTGATGCTCAAATACTGCCTTTCCTTCATCTGTTACTGGTACATTGTTTAAAACAACCAAACCTTCTTTTTGTATCTCTCCAATGGAAAGTAGTTCTTCAAATTTTCGAGGTTCATTAAATACTGTTTCACCAGTCGTTTCATGAAATAATTGGGCGTTGTTTTCGTTGATCATTGTAATCATTATTTCATTAGGGTATTTAGCTTCAATCTTTTTTAAAAAATCTAACGTTCCTGTAGTCATATAGGCATTCATAGACTTTCTCCTCCTTATGTATCCATTAATTAGTGTATACCCACCTTAAGTCAGTATTCTCCTTTAAATTTGAACATTGTTGATTTTTACACCCTGTTGATTGGAGCGGAAATCAACAGGCAAGTTTAACACAGCATCAAATTTAACAATTCTCGGAACCTAAAAACGACTTTTTTTTGACAGTTATTAGTGTTACCTATACACAAATAGGATTAATAGATATAGTGAAGACAGTCTAAATATAACAATCATTTCAAATATGATAAGAAAGTTTTTAAATTTAAGCCAACTATATTAAAATGGAAAACAGACATGTGTTTGAAAGGTGGACAATAAAAATGACAAGACAGATTAATGAAACATTCTTAAAAGCAGCAAGAGGTGAGAAAACAGACTATGTACCTGTATGGTATATGCGTCAAGCAGGACGTTCACAACCTGAGTACAGAGAGATTAAAGAAAAATATTCTTTATTTGAAATTACTCACCAGCCTGAACTATGTGCGTATGTCACACGGTTACCTGTTGAGCAATATAACGTTGATGCAGCCATTTTATATAAAGATATTATGACTCCACTGCCAGCAATCGGTATGGAAGTAGAAATCAAGGGTGGAATTGGCCCAGTTATTGATAATCCAATCCGCTCGTTAGCAGATGTTGAAAAGTTGGGAGAAATCAACCCAGAAGAAGATGTTCCATACGTGTTAGATACCATTAAATTATTAACACAGGAACAGTTGTCTGTACCTCTTATTGGTTTTTCAGGAGCACCATTTACCCTAGCGAGCTACATGATTGAAGGGGGACCATCAAAAAACTACAATAAAACAAAAGCATTCATGTACACAGAGCCTAAGGCATGGTTTGCCTTAATGGATAAGCTGGGCGATATGATTATTACATATGTAAAATCACAAATAAAGGCAGGTGCAAAAGCAATCCAAATTTTTGATTCTTGGGTTGGAGCATTAAATGTCGAGGATTACCGTTATTTTATCAAGCCTGTCATGAACAGTATCTTTTCTTCATTGAAAGAAGAAAATGTTCCGTTAATCATGTTTGGGGTAGGTGCTAGCCATCTTGCCTTAGAATGGAATGAACTACCGCTGGATGTAGTAGGGTTAGATTGGAGATTGCCAATTAGCCAGGCAAGGGAACTTGGAATTCATAAAACCGTACAAGGAAATCTTGATCCTGCAATATTATTGGCTCCTTGGGAAGTGATTGAGGAAAAAGCAAAAGCTATTCTAGACCAAGGTATGGCACAGGATGGGTATATTTTTAATTTAGGACATGGTGTATTCCCGTCAGTAAATCCTGAAACATTAAAGAGACTAGCTTCATTTATTCATGAATATTCAGCATCCAAATTAAGTCGTTAATACTCATTTTGAGTGTTAAAATTGGTAAGACGTCCAATTTTTTGGCACAATAGTATGAGTTGCTTTTTTACTGGGCCATTAATATGACAAGGTGAATTTTCATAGCCCAATGATTATTATTACTGGCCTATTCCATAAAAAAATGGATCATGAGAAACAGACTTAAAGATGAGGTGTGAATATGGCGAAAAAGAAAATGGGTCTGCTAGTAATGGCATACGGTACCCCTTATACATTAGATGACTTAGAAGGATATTATACGCATATCCGTCATGGACGGAAGCCATCGCCTGAAATGATTGAAGATCTTAGAAATCGGTATGAAGCTATTGGAGGAATTTCTCCACTCGCTAAAATAACGCAAGACCAGGCAGAGAAGTTGGAGGAACATTTAAATACCATTCAGGATGACATTGAATTTAAAATGTATCTTGGATTAAAGCATATTAAGCCTTTCATCGAAGATGCAGTGAAACAAATGCACGAAGATGGTATTAAAGAGGCAGTTAGTATTGTGCTTGCTCCTCATTTTTCAACGTTTAGTGTTAAATCCTATAACGGACGAGCAGTAGAGGAAGCAGAGAAATTAGGCGGACTTAAAATAACTAGTATTGAAAGCTGGTACGAAGAGCCTAAATTTATTGGTTATTGGGCTGACAAAGTGAAACAGGTCTTTGAACAAATGCCTCAAGAGGAAAAAAATCATGCGATACTAATTGTTTCTGCGCATAGCCTTCCAGAGAAAATCTTACAATCTGGTGATCCTTACCCGCAGCAGCTAAAAGAAACGGCTGATTTAATTGCTGAACAAGCAGGAATTAATAATTATACCATTGGGTGGCAAAGTGCAGGAAATACTCCAGAGCCATGGATCGGTCCGGATGTACAAGATTTAACAAGGGACTTGTATCAGCAGCATCAATATAAAGCATTTGTCTTTGCACCAGTTGGATTTGTATGTGACCATCTGGAAGTTCTTTTTGATAATGATATCGAATGTAGAGCAGTGACGGATGAATTGGGTGTTAGCTATTATCGTCCTGAAATGCCAAACGCAAAGGAAGAATTTATTGATTGCCTTTCTACCGTCATCTTAAAAAGATTGTCTTATTAAAAAAAATAGGGAATATAAGGGAAGAAGGTGACGTCCGTGGCGGAAGAAAAACAGAAGGTTGTAATTATTGGAGGAGGAATAGCAGGCTTAACAGCTGCATTCTATCTTCAAAAACAGATTCATGAACACAGCCTTCCTATTGAAATTAAACTTATAGAAGCTTCCCACCGTCTCGGAGGCAAAATGCAAACCGTTATTAGAGACGGTTTTACAATTGAGAGAGGCCCTGATTCATTTTTAGCAAGGAAGACAAGCATGATCCGACTTGCTAAAGAAGTAGGGATGGACGATCAATTAGTTCATAATTCCACGGGTAAATCATATGTTTTAGTGAATGAGAAGCTACACTCAATGCCCGGTGGTTCGATCATGGGGATTCCAACACAAA
Organism: Neobacillus sp. Soil_C_43; assembly: GCF_057656715.1. Lineage (NCBI taxonomy): Bacteria > Bacillati > Bacillota > Bacilli > Caryophanales > Bacillaceae > Neobacillus > Neobacillus sp. Soil_C_43. The sequence goes on along the minus strand of NZ_JBDGJV010000005.1, from coordinate 93,019 downwards.
TAGGCCCCTTTTTAACAACAGGCTTATTTTCGATTCCTGGTAAATTAAGAGCTGCGGCCGATTTTATTTTACCTCGTTCTGAAAGCGGGAAAGACCAATCTTTAGGAGAGTTTTTTAGACGAAGATTAGGTGATGAAGTGGTTGAGAATTTAATTGAACCATTGTTATCAGGCATTTATGCGGGTGACATTGATCAATTAAGTTTAATGTCTACTTTCCCACAATTTTATGAGGTGGAACAAAAATACCGAAGCCTGATCGTTGGCATGAAACAAGCGACTCCTTCCCAACCGAAAAAGACCGAAAGTAAAGAGAGTACTAAAGGAGCTTTTTTAACTTTCAAAACGGGGCTCCAATCTTTTGCGGAAGCCATTGAAAGTAAATTAGACCCGGATTCTATTTTAAAAGGCCATCGTGTTGAAAAGATTACAAAGTCCAATCAAACGTATGAGATATATCTTAATAATGGGGAAACCATTCAGGCAGATAGTATTATTGCTGCCACTCCTCATCAAATAACGCAAGGGATGTTTTCAGATTATCGCTTTTTTGATCCATTTAAATCGGTCCCATCTACATCTGTTGCCACCGTTGCGTTGGCATTTCCAACGGAAGCAATCAAGCAGGATATTGATGGAACCGGATTTGTTGTCTCAAGAAATAGTGATTATTCGATTACTGCTTGTACGTGGACTCATAAAAAGTGGGCCCATTCGACTCCAAAGGGTAAAGTTCTCCTACGCTGCTATGTGGGAAGAGCCGGTGATGAAACCATTGTCGATTTATCAGATGACCAAATAATAAAAATTGTTTTGGATGATTTAAAGAAAACGATGGATATTACATTGAACCCTGATTTCGCAATTGTATCACGTTGGAAGAATTCAATGCCGCAATATACGGTGGGGCATAAACAACGGCTTGCTACCATTCTAGACCATGTTAAAGAGGAGCTGCCTGGTGTTTTCCTTGCAGGTGCTTCCTATGGAGGAGTAGGCGTTCCAGATTGCATTGACCAGGGTGAGGCGGCTGTACAGAATGTTTTAGAATACTTTAAAAAGAAGACACCGTTAAAAGAAGCTGTTCAATAACAACAGCTTCTTTTTCTATATTTTCATATAGCGAAGGAGAACTTTCATTTTCTGCTTGCAAACCTTTAAAAATGGAGGTATACTTCTTAAGTATTAAATGACCGAAATGTTCATTTGGTCACTAACGATTTACAAGAATACTTTTTTTCAAAGGATTGTCTAAATAGATAGTCCTTATTTTAAAAAACAAAATGACCGAATGAACAAAACAGTCAGAATAAAAAGGAGGCATCAGGGTTGAAAAACATCTTGTTAAAGGAAGAACTGTTATCTATCTTTAAAAATAGAAAAATTCTCGTTCCCATTATAGCTGTCATGTTTGTCCCAGTCTTGTATGCTGGTATGTTTTTATGGGCTTTTTGGGACCCATATGACAAGCTGGATGAGCTACCGGTTGCAGTAGTCAATAATGATGAAGGTACAGTACTGGATGGGGAACACCTGCAGCTTGGGTATGACTTAGCGTCCAAACTAAAGAAGAGCAAACAATTTGATTTTCAATTGGTTGATAAAAAGGAAGCCTATAAAGAGCTAGAGGACCAAAAGTATTACATGGTCATTGAAATTCCTAAACACTTCTCTGAAAATGCAACCACCTTATTAGATAAGCAACCAAAAAAGTTGGAACTGATTTACACCCCAAATGAAAGCTATAATTTCCTTTCAGCACAGATTGGTGGAACAGCTGCTGAAAGAATAAAAACGGCAGTGTCAGAACAGGTAACTGAAACGTATGCAGAAACCATGTTTGGTAAAATCAGTGAACTTGCCGATGGGGTCGAAAAAGCAAGTGATGGTGCGGGTCAATTAAGTGATGGTTCGACTAAGCTAAATAAGGGGTCTGAAGAGTTAAATGACGGACTTAGCACACTAGCAGAGAAATCAATCGAATTTAAAAATGGAATGATGGCAGCAAATGATGGAACAAACAAACTTGCTACAGGTTCAAGCGATTTAAAAAATGGATTGGCTAAAGCTGATTCTAATTTACCACTCCTTATTAAGGGCACACAGGATGTAAATTCCGGTGCTGAGAAATTAAAGAGTGACCTGCCTATTGGAATCGCTGATGCATTTGAAAAACAATTAGCTGGTAGTATGGGAGAGCTGAACACGGGGATTGATCAATTTGAATCACAATTAACAGCTTCCCTGACAGCACAGATTGCTGATCAAACTATTACAGCACAAACGGCAAAAATGCAAGAACTTGCCAATGTATTAATAGCGAATGGTGTATCTCCACAACTTGTAAATGCAATTATGGTGGAAGAGCAAAAAAAGGCACCAACAAAAGAACAGCTACAACAACAAATCTCATCACAACTTAGTCCTAAATTAGATGGTGGCTTCAAACAATTTAAATTAGCTATCAATGACAAATTAACGAGTGCATCCAGTGGTTTAGATGAAAAAATAAAAACACAAACAGACCCATATTTTGATCGATTAATTGGTGGCATTGGTACCATCAATGCAAATCAAAAATTATTACAGCAAGGCATTCATCAGTTATATACTGGTTCAGTACAACTATCTAAAGGAACTAGCGACCTTTCAAACGGTATGAATCAATTATCTGCTGGTTCAACCGCCCTTAGCTCGGGTGCAGGACAGTTAGCAGATGGTTCAAACCAATTAAAAGATGGTTCAACTAAATTATCTGATGGGGCTAAAGAACTGGCAGATAAGCTCGCTGACGGTGCTCAGGAGGCATCGAAAGTACATGCTGATGATAAGACCTATAACATGATGGCGAAACCAGTTAAATTAGATAAGGAAAGTGTGAATCATGTCCCTAACTATGGAACAGGTTTTGCGCCATACTTCCTTTCATTAGGTTTATTTGTAGGTGCATTATTACTATCTATTGTCTTCCCACTTAGGGATACAGCGGTTGCTCCATCAAGTGGCTTTAATTGGTTTGCTGGCAAGTTTGCCATTATGGCTGGTGTAGGCGTGATTCAAGCATTAATGGCAGATATGATCCTTCTACTTGGATTAGGCCTTGATGTTCAAAGTGTACCGAAGTTTATTTTATTCTCTATCATTACAAGTCTAACTTTTATTGCATTAATTCAGCTGCTTGTTTCGGTATTTTCCGATGCAGGACGTTTTCTTGCAATCATTATTCTTATTTTCCAATTGACTACAAGTGCTGGAACCTTCCCGCTTGAGTTAATTCCTAATTTCTTACAGCATTTTAATGCTTTCCTACCAATGACTTATTCAGTTTCTGGTTTTAAGGCAGTGATTTCTAGTGGTGATTATAGTTTTATGTGGGAAAATGCGATGATTTTATTAAGTTTCTTACTTGCATTCGCACTTGGAACTATTGCATATTTTACAATGAGAGTTAGACACCAATTTAAACATGCAATAAATGAATAAAAGCAAGGAGACCAGCCGAATTATTACGGCTGGTCTTCTTCATTAGGAAATTAGACTTTTTTTGAGTATATTAAAAATAGTACTCTAAACGGAGGGATTCATTATGAAGTTAACAACCATTGGTTTTTGGGGTGGATACCCTAAACAAAATGGAGCAAGTGCAGGCTATCTACTTGAACATGAGGGCTTTCGACTATTAATAGATTGTGGAAGTGGAGTGCTTTCCAAGATGCAGAATGTGATTCAACCAGAAGACCTGGATGCCGTTATTATTTCACATTACCATCCTGATCATATTGCGGATATTGGTGTGTTGCAGCATGCAAGATTAATACTTGGATTTTTAGGGAAGGCATCCCCAAATCTTCCTATATATGGTCACCATTATGATCAACATGAATTTACGAAATTAACATACAAACAAATTACAAAAGGGATTGCTTATGATCCTGCAAGTACTATTGAAATCGGCCCGTTTACTGTATCGTTCTTAAAGACAGACCATCCTGTCCCATGCTATGCGATGAAATTTGAAGCCGATGGAAAGTCGCTGGTATATACGGCAGACACTTCATTTAAAGAAGAATTTATTGAGTTTAGCAAAAATGCAGATGTCTTGTTATGTGAGTGTAATTTCTACGGAATTCAAAACGGAAAGCCAGCTGGTCATATGAATAGTCTAGATGCGGGTAAATTGGCTCAACAGGCATCCGTCAAGCAATTGGTCCTTACTCATTTACCCCAATACGGTACATTATCTGAGTTAATGGAAGAGGCATCTACACAATTTACTGGTATAATTAAGCTTGCAGAAGAGTTCCAATCTATTTCATTATAAAAAGGGGAAATATAGTATGTTATTTATCGATAATAAAGGCATCACAGATCCTCGTATTAATTTAGCAATAGAAGAATATGCACTAAAAAATCTGGATATTAATGAGACCTATTTATTATTCTACATAAATGAACCGAGCATCATTATCGGCAAGAATCAAAACACCATTGAAGAAATTAATACAGAGTACGTGGAGAGTAATGGGATCCATGTCGTTCGTAGGTTATCTGGGGGTGGCGCCGTGTACCATGACCTTGGTAATTTAAACTTTAGTTTTATCACAAAGGACGATGGTGAGAGCTTTCATAATTTCCGGAAATTCACTGAGCCAGTTGTGGAGGCATTAAAAAGCTTAGGAGTCAACGCGGAACTAAGTGGCCGAAATGATTTACTTGCGGAAGGAAGAAAGGTTTCTGGAAATGCTCAATTTTCAACCAGAGGTAGAATGTTCAGCCATGGTACTCTTTTATTCAACTCAGAAATGGATCATGTCGTCTCTGCTTTAAAGGTGAAAAAGGATAAGATTGAATCAAAGGGAATTAAATCTATTCGCAGCCGCGTGGCCAATATCTCTGAGTTTCTACCTGAAAAAATAAATATTCAAGAATTTCGTTCTCTCATTCTCAAGCATATTTTTGAAGGAAAAGAGGATATTCCTGAATATGTATTGACGGAAGAGGATTGGGAAAAAATCCATCAGCTTTCGAAGGAACGCTACCAAAATTGGGAATGGAACTATGGGAAGTCACCGAAGTTCAACCTGCAGCACTCACATCGGTTCCCTGTTGGGTCGATTGATGTACGCCTGGAGGTTAATAAAGGAATAATTGAGAATTGTAAAATTTATGGTGACTTTTTCGGCGTTGGGGATGTTAGTGACATCGAGACGAGGTTAATAGGTCTCCGCTATGAAAAAAGTGAATTGGAAAAGGCACTTGCAGACTTGGAGATTTCCCGCTACTTTGGAAACATCACCAAGGAGGAGTTCGTTAATTTGATCTATTAATAAGGAAGCTGACTCAGGAAGGTACACAGGCACCAACTGAATCAGCTTCTTTTTTTGTGAGATTTTAAGGTATTATACTTGAATACTCAAATTTCTAGCAATATAATATATTTAGAAAATTTTTATAATTAAGTGAATGAGTATTCATTCATATGGGGAGGGAAACTATGAATTTATCAACCAAGTTTCATGAAACTGCAAAGGTCTATGCTGATAAACCAGCGTACTATTTTATGGGACAATCGAGTACCTATGCTGAATTAGATGTTGCAATTACGAAATTTGCCTCAGGTCTCGAAAAATTAGGGATAAAACAAGGCGACCACATTGCACTATTGTTAGGCAACTCACCGCATTTTGTCATTAGTCTCTATGGAGCTTTACGGTTAGGGGTAACTGTTATTCCCGTAAATCCGATTTATACCGCAGATGAAATTGGCTACATTTTAAATAATGGTGATGTAAAAGCAGTCGTTGCCCTCGACCTCGCGATCCCATTGGCGGACAAAATGCACACTTTCTTACCAAAGATAGAGCATTATGTATTTTGTGAAACAAAGCCAAATAGTCTGGAAACATCTGAAATTGAAACTCTTTCAGTCTACCCCAAAATGAAATCGTTTACAGAAGTGGTGGGAATGGGAGATAGTTCATTTCAAGGGCCTGAACTGCAAGATGACGATGTAGCTATTATTCTTTATACGTCTGGAACTACTGGAAAACCTAAGGGAGCCATGTTAACCCATCAGAATTTGTATAGCAATGCCAGTGATGTTGGGGATTATTTGAAAATGAATCAAGATGACAGAGTGGTAACTGTTCTCCCGATGTTTCATGTCTTTTGTTTGACGGTTGCTTTAAATGCCCCGTTATTAACGGGAGCAACCCTGTTGATTGCACCGAAATTTAGTCCTAAAGAAACCTTTTCGCTAATAAAAGACTTCGAGGCTACTGTGTTTGCCGGTGTTCCGACTATGTATAACTTCCTTTATCAATTTCCAGAAGGAAATCCAGATGACTTACAATCCTTACGTTTATGTATTTCAGGTGGAGCCTCCCTTCCAGTTGCCTTGTTAAAGAATTTTGAACAGAAGTTCAATGTATTGATTTCAGAAGGGTATGGTTTATCCGAAGCATCGCCGGTCACGTGTTTTAACCCGCTTGATCGTCCGCGCAAGCCTGGTTCCATTGGTTGCTCCATTCTCCACGTGGAAAACAAAATTGTGAATGAGCTTGGGGAGGATGTACCTGTTGGTGAAGCAGGCGAGTTAATCGTTCGAGGTCCCAATGTAATGAAGGGTTATTATAAAATGCCAGAAGAATCTTCGGCTGCTATTCGAAATGGTTGGCTTTATACAGGTGATATTGCAAAAATGGATGAAGACGGATACTTTTATATTGTTGACCGGAAAAAGGATCTAATTATTGTTGGCGGTTATAATGTTTATCCACGTGAAGTAGAAGAAGTAATCTATGACCATCCTGATGTCGTCGAAGTAGCTGTTCTTGGAATTCCTGATCCAAACCAGGGTGAGGCAGTGAGTGCGTATGTTGTCAGCAAAAATCCAGATTTGACAGCTGCTCAAGTACTTGCATATTGTAAAGAACACCTAGCAAAATATAAAGTTCCATCGTCGATTGAGTTTTTAGAAGAACTCCCGAAAAACACAACCGGGAAAATATTAAGACGAGCATTAAGAACGCAAGTTACACAATCCGTTGGAAAGTAAGTTAAAATTTTTTCTATGAAAGGCAGGCATTTAGCCTGTCTTTTTCGAATTGATTTATATAAAGGGGGAGTTTTGATGGAACAAATTTTACTACAAATATCTAATCACCTTGCAATAGTAACTATTAATCGTGAGGAATCACTGAATGCGTTTAATTATGAGACACTGTTAGAATTACAGCAAAAGGTCGAAGAGATTCGGATTCATCCCGATGTTCGGGTTGTAATCTTTATTGGAGCGGGGGAAAAGTCTTTTAGTGTGGGTGCAGATTTAAAAGAGCGCAAGACTTTAACGGATGCGCAAGTGAAACGAAATTTATTTAAAATCAATGAGGTGTTTAATGCAATCGATCAGCTACCACAGCCTACTATTGCAGCGATAAACGGTTTTGCCTTTGGCGGGGGGATGGAGCTTGCGCTAGCTTGTGATTTTCGCTTAGCTGCCAAAGAAGCGTTAATGGGACTAACTGAGACAGGTTTGGCTATCATCCCTGGCGCTGGTGGAACACAGCGGCTCCCACGCTTAATCGGTCAGGCCAAAGCTTTAGAACTTATCCTAACTGCCCGTAGAATGACGGCTGATGAGGCATTGAGTGCTGGGGTGCTGACAAGGGTTGTTGTGCGGAAAAACTTATTGAATGAGTGCTTTGCTTTTTGCGAACAATTGCTTGCAAATGGCCCCGTCGCATTACAGCAGGCAAAGTTTGCGATAAAAAATGGAATGAATACAGATTTACATACAGGTCTTCAAATTGAACGGAAGGCTTATGAGGTAACGCTACCAACTGAAGATCGGGTGGAAGCATTGCAAGCCTTTGCAGAAAAAAGAAAACCAGTTTTTAAAGGAAAATAAACATGGCCTCCGCCATGTTTTTTGTTTTTATTTTACCTGAAAATTTGCTAAAATTTATGTTTATATGAGAAATGGATTATGGGGGGAATTAGGTTGGCAGATTTGGCAATTGGGAGAGAGACATCTGAGTTTAAGAAGGGGCTCCAGGCAGGCATTACGATCGGGATTGGTTATTTTCCTATTGCACTAACTTTTGGGCTTCTCGCAAAAACTTCAGGCCTTTCCATTTACGAAACCGTTTTAATGAGTATCATTGTATTTGCTGGTGCATCACAATATATATCATTAAGTCTGATCGCTTACGGGACGGGGATTTTCGAAATTATTCTAACGACGTTTATTGTGAATATTCGTCACTTTTTAATGAGCACCACCTTAACGGAAAAATGTGAGGAAGACCATTTACTGAATAAACTGATATACTCTTTTGGCATTACGGATGAGACGTTTTCTGTGGTTGCCACGAAAGAAGGCACCGCTACAACAGGCTTTATGTTTGGTGTTATTTCCGTATCCTATTCAAGCTGGGTTGTATTTTCTGGAGTCGGTCACCTCATCGGTGCAAGTCTGCCACAAACCCTACAAGAAAGCATGAGTGTGGCACTTTATGCCATGTTTATTGGTCTATTAGTCCCTTCCATGAAAAAAAGTGTAAAAGTGGTTTTTCTAGCTGCACTTGGTGCGGTGTTTAACTCCATTTTCACAATTAATCAACTTATGGCCCAAGGATGGGCTATAGTTACAGCAACTCTTTTATCAGCGGTTCTTATTGAGTTAGGAGAAGTTTTGAAAAATAAGCATCGGGGTGTACAACATGAAGAGTGAAATTATTTGGATGATTATTGGAATGGGATTAGTCACTTATATTCCTCGAATGCTGCCGTTTGTTTTATTTAAAGGAAAAGAGCTGCCACCATTTGTTCAGGGTGTTTTGAAAAATGTTCCATACGCTACTCTTGGTGCTTTGATTTTTCCAGCTATTCTTTTCATTCAAAAGGGAGATATTTGGTACGGTGTACTTGGGGCAGCCGCAGCTTTTATTGCCGCATATTTAGGTGCAAATGTGATTGTGGTGGTCCTTGGATCTATTGCAGTTCTTTCTCTTTATTCGTATCTTATGTAAGCCGGTCATGTACTGGCTTTTTTTTATGGTTCTAAAACTAGGAGATTAAACTAAACTAAATATAGAGAGAGGCTGTACACAAAGGGGGACAAAGTGATGGTAAGAAAAATGGGGGTCTATGCGGTATTGGCCTTCTGTCTGTTTGGATTGTTTTTTTATTGGTACTTATTTTACTTTGCTGATACAAAGTTACCTTTTGAATATGAAGGATCTAAAGCTGACCCGGCTACCTTTTTAAATGGAAGGGAGCTTATGTTGAGCGAAGAGTATTCAAAAATTAGAAATCTATTGTTTTTTTTATCAACACCTTTTGAATGGCTGTTTTATTTTTTACTATTATTGTTTGGCTTTTCTAAGGCTTTTAAACGCTGGGCAGAAAGCTCCTCTAAGTACAAATTTCTGCAAACGGCGATCTATCTAATTTGGTTATCCTTTTTTGCTTTCTTAGCAACATTTCCATTAAACTATATTAGCTATACCTTATCTAAGACGTATCATATTTCCACTCAATCCTTCCCTTCTTGGATGAAGGATGAATTAATTGATTTTTGGCTTAATTATGGGACATGGTTGATTATTGTGCCAGTTTTATATTGGCTTATGAAAAAAAGCAGTAAACGCTGGTGGCTCTATGGATGGTTGTTGTCCATACCGTTTACCTTATTTATGATGTTCCTGCAACCCGTTGTTATTGATCCACTATACAATGATTTTTATACCTTAAAAAATAAAGAATTAGAAACAAAGATTTTAGCCTTAGCAGAGAAGGCAGACATTCCCGCACAGCATGTTTTTGAAGTAAATATGGCAGATAAAACAAATTCTTTAAATGCGTATGTAACGGGGATTGGTTCGAATGCTAGGATTGTCCTATGGGATACTACCTTGAATCGGCTGAATGATAACCAAATCCTCTTCATAATGGCACATGAAATGTGTCATTACGTCGAAAAACATATATACTTCGGCATTGGGGGGTATCTGCTGCTCTCGCTACTCGGATTATATTTGACCTATAGGTTGATGAACTGGGCAACAAAGCGCTGGGGTAAGGAACTGAAAATAACGGATGTAGCAGATATACGTTCACTGCCTTTATTTTTCATGATTTTATCCATGCTTATGTTTGCGGCCAGTCCATTTACAAATTTTGCTTCTCGCTATCAGGAAACACGGGCGGACAAATATGCGATTGAGATGACAAAAAACCCAGAAGCTGCGATTGCTTCGTTCCAGGAGTTAAGTCGCTCAGGGTTAAGTCAAGTCAACCCACCTTTCTTGGTGAAAATTTTCCGTTATACACATCCTTCTATGCTCGATCGAATTTCAAAGCTGGAGGAATACGAAATCAAACTAAAAAATAAATAACCAAACTGAGGCTAAAGATCATACGTGACTTTAGCCTCTTTTTCTTAAAACAAAAAACCGCCCAATTCAGGCGGTTCGCGAAGGTTAATTTACGTTCCAAATCGTTTGTTAATGTCCTTGAGCTGTCCAGATAGAAGGTGAAATAATCGTTTGTCTCGCCTGTCGATGGCCAAATCAATCTTACGTAATAATTTTTCCTTTTCCACAGTTAGCTGAATTTCCGATAAAAGCATGTCGATGTATAAATCCTGGACGAAGTTCTCTTTCAGTTGATTGCGTTTCATGGCACCAAGTTTCATTAATTCTGTGTATGATTTTTCATTCATGAAAATCACCTCTGATGCTTTTTTCTATTATATGGAGTTTTCTCAGTATTATCAATACTATTTATAATTTTCTGAAAAATAATTACTTGACACATTTTGTGAATAATTTAGCAACAATTCAGAAAAAACAATAAATTATTTGTCGAAAGTGGTAAGATGTGGTAGATACTATCAAAGGAGCTGAATGGGTTGAAGCAAAAAATAATTGAAGAATATGAGGTAAATTCATCCACCATGTTTATACTACCAGTAGAATACGGTAGTAAAATATATTCTCAGATCTATGAGACGGATGCTGAATTCTTGTCTCCATTTAAACCATTTGAAATCATCAAACATAGCTGCGAATATTATGGAGCTGATTACCAATCAAGACGAAGGGCAACTAAAGATCTAACTAATTACACACGTAAAGTACCAATTGCGATTGAACCGAGTAACGACATCTTCTTTTTCCCTACTGCTTCACCCGAGAGTTCTGTTTGTATGTGGTTTTCGCCATCACAAATTGAAAACCATTCGCCAGCACCAGGTGTGAAAACTAAAGTTCTGTTTCAAAATAAACAATCACTTCTTTTCGATGTTCCTTATATTACATTTAACAAGCAGATGGAAAGAACTTCTCATGTAAAAACGAGGTTTTTACAAAGGTTGGAAAGAAAAGGAAATAAAAAGACGTTTTATTTAATAAACAGACCTAAATTAGGGAAGGCATCAGAAACCCAAAGAGAATTTACGAATCACAGTAAAACTTCGAATCCGAAATAAGAGTTGCTACCCATTATTTTAACGGGACAGATGTTTTTTTAGTAAGTAGGCTTCCATTAATTCTTGAACCTTATTTCGAATTCGTGGATTAAAGTAATTATGGTTTTCCTCATAGCCTTTGTAAATAAACATGTACATCGTAAAAGCGTCGTCCCGTTTTGTTTCAATGATTTGGAGTTTATTTTTTTTCATATATTGTTTTACCTCAGCCAATTCCCGCTGAATTTCCTTCATTGTTTCCTCAATCAAATCCAAATACGGTTTTTTTAATTTGAAGGGGCTTTTTTCTACAACAGATAAATCACGGTTTAGGACAATCAGAACCATCGGTAAATAGATGGCTTTCTCCATAATGTCACGATCACTCTCTGGAATTCGGGTCATGGATACTCCACCTTTCTGTAAAAATAAGAACAAGTGTTCCTTGTTATTTTACGAAAAAGCAACAATAAAAGCAATAGGACTTTATTTTTACCAAAGCTCGTCATGTGGCGAGCTTTCTTTGTTGCAAATTTCGCCAGATTTATGAGAAAGTTTTTATTAATAGAAGGATATCTGGTAGGGGAAAATGAATTAAATGGAGAAACCTTTAAAAAGAAATACCAGTCATATATAGGTGAAGATAAAACAGGGACGAATGGGTGGTAAACAAATGAGAGCTGACAAACATCAACATAAGAAAAAGAGAAGATGGACGTCCATTTTGCTTGTATTCTTACTTTTAATTGGAGCAGGAGCGGGTTATGCCTATTTTCAATTTAAACAAGGAGTAAATCAATCATTAAAGAAAATAAATAAGGACAATACGGATACCGAAGAAGTCTATACATTTGAAGGACAAAAGGACCAGTATGGAGATACGAATATTTTATTGCTTGGAAGTGATGCAAGAGGGAAAGAAAAGTCCAGGGCAGATACCATTATGATTGCACATTATAACGAGGACAAAGGGACCTTCAAACTAACATCCATTATGAGGGATAGTTATCTGGAAATTCCTGGTCACGGGAACCATAAAATTAATTCGGCTTTCGCACTTGGGGGTCCAGAGTTAATGAGACAAACAATTAAACAGAACTTTGATATTGATTTACAATACTATGCTATTGTTGATTTTCAAGGTTTTGCTCAGTTGATTGATGAAGCTTTTCCGAATGGAGTAGAGATTGATGTAGAGAAAAAGATGTCTGCAAATATCGATGTCACATTAGAACCAGGATTACAAAGATTGAATGGTACACAATTGCTTGGATATGTTCGCTTCCGTCATGATGCTGTAGGCGATTTTGGGCGGGTCGAACGTCAACAAAAGGTAGTAAAGGCAATTGGAGACCAGTTGAGTGGTTTTCAAACCATTACGAAATTGCCCAAACTTATTGGGGTTGTTACCCCGTATGTGAAAACTAACATGGACACTTCTGACATGTTATTTATGGGAAAGGATTTCTTTTCAGATAAAAGAGGAAATGTAGCTACCCTACGAATCCCAGTGGAAGACAGTTTTACAGAGCCGAGAATTAAAGGAGAAGGTGCTGTTTTAGATATTGATGTCGAAAAGAATAAAGAAGCTCTTCATCAATTCATTACACAGTGAAATTTCTCTAGTACAAAATGAATAGGACAAAAAATAAAGGAGAAATGGGATGGACTTTGATGCATTGAAAGCATGGTTTACGCTTGAAAATATTATGAGTCTAATACGGGAATATCGAGCCCTGGGTCCATTACCTGGCATCTTGCTAACCATTATTGAAGCATTTCTTCCGTTTCTCCCATTATTCCTATTTGTAATGGCTAATGCAAGTGCATTCGGACTGTGGTTAGGTTTTTTATATTCATGGATTGGAACTTGTATCGGGGCACTACTGGTTTTTTTGCTAGTCAGGAAATATGGGCAAAGAAGATTATTATCTTTTTTGCCGAAGCACCCTAAGGTTCGAAAGCTCATGGATTGGGTGGAGCACCACGGTTTTGGTCCGCTTTTTTTACTACTGTGCTTTCCATTTACACCCTCGGCAGTTGTCAATATTGTCGCTGGTCTTTCAAAAATTAGCACTGCCCAATATATGCTTGCTGTTTGCATTGGTAAAATGGTGATGATTTTCACGATAAGTTTTATAGGATATGATATTCATTCATTAATAACTAAACCTTTTCGCACGGTCATAGTATTTCTTGTTATTTTCATTCTTTGGTATATAGGAAAAAGAATTGAACTTAGATTGAATAAGAGTACAGAAACTGACCATAATGAAGAATTATATAGAGACAAAGAGCTGGAGAAAAGGAGGAGTTACAATGAAGATTGAATGGAAAAAGGAAGGAATGGAATGGGTTAAGGCGTTTGCAATAGGTATTATTATTTTTGCTTTTATTCGGACATTTTTCTTCTCCAACTATATTGTGGAAGGCGAATCAATGATGCCAACCCTACAGGATGGAAACAAACTTGTAGTGAATAAACTTGGCTATCAAGTGGGGGAATTGAATCGCTTTGACGTAATCGTGTTTCACGCAAATGCAAAAGAAGACTTTGTTAAAAGAATTATTGGGCTTCCAGGTGATAAACTAGAGTATCGTAATGATCAATTATATATTAATGGGCATAAATATGAAGAGCCGTTTTTAGATGTTTACAAACAGAAGTCACCTGGTTTAAAAATAACAGGCGATTTTAGTTTGAAAGAAATAACAGGCGAAAATACAGTGCCTGAAGGGAAATTATTCGTACTGGGTGATAATCGACTAGGAAGCTGGGACAGCCGTCAATTCGGCTTTATCTCCGCAACCCAAGTGGTTGGGAAAGTAGATTTACGCTACTGGCCATTGAATGAAATGGACGTCCATTTTTAATAATTTGGCTGTGTTAAACAACATTGTTGATATTTATACCCTGTTGATTGGAGTGGAGGGCGCGAAGACTCCTGTGGGAGTACGGTTCAGGGGAGACCCCGCAGGCGCAAGCGCCGAGGAGGCTCGCCGAAACGCCCACGGAAAGCGAAGCGCCTGGAGCGGAAATCAACAGACAATTTTAACAAAGCCAATATTTTTAGAGCAAGACAGGCACGATTGGTAAAATCGTGTTTTTTTTTGCGGAAAAATACCAATTATGGTTTTAATCACAGTAATCAGATACAAACATTTGTACTGCTTTTTATGATAAAATGAAAGATAGAGTTTTTTACAGTTTATAGGAAGTGAGGTTGGCATATGACATTAAGAATGGTAATTGGACGATCAGGAAGCGGCAAAACTGCCATGTTTCTTGATGAAATACGTACTCGACTAATCAATCAACCAGAAGGCACTCCCATTATATATATTGTTCCTGATCAGATGACATTCTTATCTGAATACCGCTTGGCTACTGACCTAAAGCTAAGGGGGATGATTCGGGCACAAGTATTTAGCTTTTCCCGGTTAGCGTGGAGAATCCTTCAGGAAACAGGCGGTATAAGCCGTGTACATTTAAGTAATGTCGGAATTAATATGTTAATCCGCAAAATAATTGATGAGCAGAAGGACCAATTGAAGCTTTTTCAAAGGGCTGCAGATAAGACTGGATTCGTTCAGCAAGTAGAGCAAATGATTATCGAATTTAAGAGGTATTGCATTAGTCCCGAGGAACTAATGCAAGCCCCAAAACAGGTTGGAGCAGGAGAAACCTCTGGTTCAATGGCCCTGAATGATAAATTAATGGATTTAGAAATTATTTATCAAAAATTCGAAGAGGAAATATTCGGAAAATATCTTGATTCTGAGGATTATTTTCGTCTTCTGTCAGAGAAGATATCCAGCTCTTCCTATTTGAGAGAGGCAGAAATCTATATTGATGGATTTTATAACTTTTCACCGCAGGAATATCGTGTGTTAACCGAGTTGATGAAACATTGCCAAAGGGTTTCCATCGCGTTGACAACGGAGCACCTTTCAGTAGAATCTGGACCAGATGAGCTTGATTTGTTTCGCTTATCAAGTGAAACCAGTTACTCCATTTATGATTTGGCAAGGGCAGAAGGGATAGAAGTGGAGGAGCCTGTTACCCTCCAAGAGCAAAAAAAATGGAGTCATCTGTCCTTACGTCATTTAGAGGGAAATTTTGATGCCCGCCCGGCCATTCCTTTTTATGGGAAGACGGAAATAAATATTTGCCAAGCTGTCAACCGCCGAGCTGAAATTGAAGGAATTGCAAGAGAAACTCGCCGCTTAGTTAGAGAAAAAGGGTACCGCTACCGAGACATCGCATTACTAATCCGTAACGGACAAGACTATCATGAAATTGTTGAGCCAGTATTCGAAGATTATCAGATTCCTTATTTTATTGACCAAAAACGGACAATGTTAAATCATCCTCTTATTGAGCTAATCCGCTCGACGCTGGAAGTTACTAACACATACTGGCGCTATGAATCTATTTTCAGAGTCATTAAAACGGAATTAATCTATCCGTTACAGGAAAATCCGATAAAAATGCGGGAGAAGATGGATAGGCTTGAAAATTACGTCTTGGCTTACGGCATTAAAGGAAGTAAGTGGACGAAAAAGGATCGCTGGAGTTACCGGAGAATTAGAGGGCTAGAGTTGGATGGAAATGGCCAAACCGATGCCGAACGTAAAATGGAGCAGGAATTAAATGAGTTAAAGCTAATGGTAACAGCACCGATTCTCCGCCTTTCAAGGCGATTGAAGAAGGCAGATACCGGACGTAAACTTTGCGAAGCCATCTATTTATTTTTAGAAGAATTAGATATTCCTGAGAAGCTTGAAAAGTGGAAAGTGGAAGCGGAAGAAAAGGGTAATCTTGTGAAAATGCGAGAGCACGAACAGGTGTGGAACGCGGTCATTGATTTATTAGATCAATATGTAGAGATTTTAGGAGATGAACCAGTCTCACTAAAGTCCTTTGCAGCTATCTTAGAATCTGGATTTGAGTCTTTACATTTTTCCCTAATACCACCTGCACTAGATCAAGTTTTAATTGGAGACTTAGAGAAATCAAGATTAATGGATATCAAGGTCTGTTTCGTGGTTGGCGTCAATGAGGGAGTATTACCAGCGAAAATATCAGACGAAGGAATACTATCAGATGAAGACCGGGAAATGCTTCTTTCAGCAGGTATCAACGTCGCACCAAGCAGTCGAACACGTTTGCTAGATGAGAATTTTCTAGCCTATAAAGCTTTTACTGCACCCGCTGAGGTGCTTTACGTAACCTATCCATTAGCAAATGATGAGGGGAAAGCTCTAATTGCCTCCTCTTATATCAAGAGGATAAAAGATATGTTCCCTGAGGCGAGAGAACATTATTATGTTTCAGACCCAGCTGAATTGCCGGAAGAGGGACAGTTAAGCTTTATTACAAACTTTACCACAACATTATCTTATTTGACCTCCCAACTTCAGCTGAACAAACGAAATTACCCGATTTCAAATCTATGGTGGGATGTGTATAACTATTATTTAGAAAGTCCGGGAAAGGAAAAGGCAAAAAAAGTGTTTTCGAGCCTTTTTTATACGAACCAGACGGTTCAGCTTTCTACACAGGTGGCAGACGAATTATACGGTGATACCATTCAGGCGAGTGTATCGAGAATGGAATTGTTTAATAGCTGTGCTTTTACTCATTTTGTTCAGCATGGTTTGAGGCTTCGAGAAAGACAAATTTTCCGCTTAGAAGCGCCTGATATCGGAGAGTTATTTCATGCAGCTATAAAGTATATTTCTGATACAGTTAATACACAAAACATCTCATGGGCACAGTTAACGAAAGTGCAATGTGAGGA
This sequence comes from Neobacillus sp. Soil_C_43, assembly GCF_057656715.1. Classification (NCBI taxonomy): domain Bacteria; kingdom Bacillati; phylum Bacillota; class Bacilli; order Caryophanales; family Bacillaceae; genus Neobacillus; species Neobacillus sp. Soil_C_43. Next base: position 75,743 of record NZ_JBDGJV010000005.1, on the reverse strand, counting down.
ATTATCCAAAGAAGCAGTCAATGCTATAGCTCCAAAATTACAAAATGAGATTTTGTTGAGTTCCGAGAGGCATCATTATATCAAGCGTAAATTAGAGCAAATTATTACCCGTGCTTCACTTGTGTTAAGTGAGCATGCAAAAGTAAGTGGATTCTCCCCAATTGGATTAGAATTGGGATTTGGAGCAAATGCGGAACTGCCGCCATTAAGTTTTCCATTAAAAAATGGAAAGAGAATGGAGTTAGCTGGGCGAATTGATAGGGTAGATCAAGCAAAGAGTGAAGACGATAATGTGTTCTTAAGGGTAATTGATTATAAATCGAGTGAAAAAGACGTTCATTTAAGTGATGTATATTATGGTCTCTCACTGCAAATGATCACCTATTTGGATATTGTTATGACCTACTCAAAGGAATTAGTCGAGATGGAGGCAAGTCCTGCAGGTGTCCTTTATTTTCACGTTCATAATCCGCTTATTAACTCAACAAAATTGTTGACGATGGATGAAATCGAAGCAGAAATTATGAAGAAATTTAAGATGAATGGATTATTATTAAGTGATCAAAGTGTAATCAAACTCATGGATCAAACGCTTGAGTCAGGTGATTCGCATATTATTTCTGCTGGAATTAAGAAGGATGGGAACTTAACCAAGCGTTCAAAAGTGGCTAGTATGGAGCATTTTAATGATTTAAGAAATTATGTAAGGACGCTGTATCAGAAAACGGGGAACGCTATCGTCGATGGACATGTAGAGATTTCTCCATATAAACAGAAGGACAAAAAGGCTTGTACCTTCTGTCCTTATAAATCAGTTTGTCAATTAGATGAAGGAATTGAGAATAGTCCTTACCGTGTGATTACACCATTATCAAATGAAAAGGTACTTGATTTAATCCGAGAGGAGTTGAGTGGAAATGAGTAATTCTTTTATCCCGCCGAAACCTGCAGATGCTACTTGGACAGAAGATCAGTGGAAAGCGATTATGGCTAAGAATAAAGATATTCTCGTAGCAGCTGCGGCCGGATCAGGAAAAACGGCAGTCCTTGTTGAAAGAATCATTCAAAAGATTCTTTCAACCGATGACCCCATCAATGTGGATGAATTATTAGTGGTGACATTTACGAATGCTTCCGCTGCGGAGATGAGGCATCGAATTGGAGAAGCATTAGAAAAAGCGATTGATGCGGATCCTGGTTCTCGGCACTTACGAAAGCAGCTCAGCTTACTAAATAAAGCCTCCATTTCCACTCTTCACTCTTTTTGTATGGAGGTTATCCGGAAGTATTATTACTTGATTGATGTGGACCCCGGGTTTCGAATCGCAGATGAAACCGAAGCACAGCTAATTAGAGATGAAGTAATGGACGAGCTTTTTGAAGTAGAATACGGTAAACCAGAAAACGAAGCCTTTTTTAATCTAGTTGATTCGTTTACGAGTGATCGAAGCGACGATGCGCTACAGGATATTGTGCGATCGATTTATGATTTTGCCCGTTCAAATCCGATTCCAGAGCAATATTTACAATCTATTATTGATATGTATAACGTTGTTCCGACAACAAATATTGAAGACCTTCCATTTGTCCAGGCGCTTCTTTTTGATATTGAATTGCAACTGGAAGCTGCAAAGGAAATGATAAAGCGAGGCTTGGAGATTACCAAGCTACCGAATGGACCAGCACCTAGGGCGGAGAATTTTTTAGATGATCTGCATGTAATTGATACACTAATAAAAGCGAAAGAAGATTCTTGGGAGACATTGTATCAAGCCATGCAAACCTGGTCCTTTTCACGTGCAAAGCCAGTGAAGGGTGATCACTTCGATAAGGAATTAGCAGAGAAAGCCCAAAAACTGCGGGAAAAAGCAAAAAAGAAAATTCAAGATATTGGTGAAGAACTCTTTTCGCGTAAGCCAGATGGTTTCTTGCGAGATATGGAAGAAATGAAACCGTTAATTGAAACACTTGTCTATCTTGTAAAAGACTTTGCTGAGCGGTTTGAAAAAGCAAAGAGAGAAAAAGGACTAGTGGACTATGCCGATCTCGAGCATTTTTGTCTGCAAATTTTAACAGGAGAAAGTCCTGGTGTAGGTGAATTTCAACCTTCAGAGGCAGCACTTGCATATAGGAGACATTTTAAAGAAGTCTACTGTGATGAATATCAGGATACAAATTTGGTGCAAGAAACAATACTGAAGCTAGTGACGAAGGATGAGGAGCAATTTGGCAACCTGTTCATGGTCGGGGATGTGAAACAGTCCATCTACCGGTTCCGGTTGGCAGAGCCAAACCTGTTTTTAGGTAAGTATAATCGTTTTACTGTTACTGGTGAATCAACAGGATTGCGAATCGATTTGGCACGAAATTTTAGAAGCAGGAAAGAAGTACTCGAGGCGACCAATTATTTATTCAAACAAATCATGGGTGTAAGAGTTGGTGAAATTGAATACGATGAAGCAGCAGAACTGCGGAATGGGGCACCGTATCCAGACGATGAACCATTTCCTGTAGAGCTGATTCTTATCGATCAAAATGCTGAATTACAAGAAACATCTGAGGAAACAGAAGCAGTGGCTGAAATGGCCCAGGCCGGATTTGATGCGACAGAACTTGAACAATCTCAACTTGAAGCCAGAGTAATGGCTGCTAAAATTAAAGAATTAGTCCAACAGGGTTCACCTGTTTATAATACGAAAACGAAGACGAACCGTACGTTAAAGTACCGAGACATTGTCATCCTGCTAAGATCCATGACATGGGCACCGCAAATCATGGAGGAATTTAAGCAGCAAGGCATTCCAATCTATGCCAATTTATCCACAGGCTATTTTGAGGCAACTGAAGTTGCGATTATGATGTCCTTGCTCCGAGTGATTGATAATCCTTCCCAGGATATCCCGATTGCATCCGTGCTGCGTTCACCTATCGTCGGTCTAAATGAAGAGGAACTTGCTAAAATTCGCATTCACCAGAAAAAGGGGTCTTTTTGGGATGCCGTTACCACTTTTTGTCATAGCAAGCCTGACGAGACAACTGAAACTTTTTATGAAAAAGTCCGACGCTTTTATGATGCTCTAACAGAATGGCGTTCAATGGCCAGACGAGGTTCACTGTCGGAGTTAATTTGGCAGTTATACCGTGATACTCAGTTCTATGATTTTGTCGGCGGTTTGCCGGGTGGAAAACAGCGCCAAGCGAATTTACGAGCTCTTTATGACAGAGCACGGCAATATGAACAAACCTCCTTCCGTGGGTTATTCCGGTTTTTACGTTTTATTGAACGAATGATTGAAAGAGGGAATGACTTAGGTGCTGCCAGAGCTTTAGGTGAGCAAGAGGATGTTGTGAGAATTATGACCATCCATAGCAGTAAAGGGCTTGAATTTCCGGTTGTGTTTATGGCAGGAATGGCAAGACAATTTAATTTGTCCGATATTCGTAAACCATATATGCTAGATAAAGAATATGGATTTGCTGCAAAGTATGTCAATATAAAGAAACGGATATCGTATCCATCACTGCCGCAAATTGCTTTTAAGCGAAAGAAGAAAATGGAAATGCTCGCCGAGGAAATGCGTGTATTATACGTGGCAATGACAAGGGCAAAAGAGAAGCTATATGCAACGGCTACCTTAAAGGATGCCATAAAAAAAATCGATCAGTGGAATGATGTCTCCTCTAATACAGAATGGTTGTTAAAGGATTATGAAAGGGCATCAGCAAACAGCTACATCGATTGGATTGGTCCTGCACTTATTCGTCATCAAGACTGCAGTGAATTGCGAACCAGAGGTGAAGTCAATATACTAGTTCCATCAGAAATTACCAATCATCCTTCTTCATGGAACATTTCATTAATAAATGCGGAAGAAATTAAAAAACAGGAACTAACACTTGAAATGGAACAAGACCACTTTATGGATATGGTACAAAAGGCAGAGCCAGTACCAGTAGAATCCCTTTTTGCTGAGGAAATACAAGACCGATTAACTTGGGAATATTCTTATCCAAGCGCAGCAATCCATCGCTCAAAGCAATCGGTTTCTGAAATCAAGCGCAGCAGGGAAATAGCGGATGAACATAGCGGTACAGAACTTGTTCGGCATTTTAAGAAGACGATCTCAAAGCGACCTAAGTTTATGCAGGAAAAACAATTAAGCCCTGCTGAGCGGGGGACAGCCATGCATATGGTGATGCAGCATGTGGACCTATCAAGACCTATTAGTGAGGAATCTATAAAGGAACAACTTGAATGGATGGTAAATAATGAGTTGCTTACCCCAGAGCAAGCGGAGGTCATTGATAGCAAATTAATTGTTCAGTTTTTTCATTCAGAACTGGGACAAAGGTATTTTCATGCGAAAGCTATTCATAGGGAAATCCCGTTCACACTCTCACTGCCTGCAAATGAAGTTTATCCAAATTGGAAAGATTCAGAGGAAGCTGTTTTTGTACAAGGAATTATTGATTGCATCCTTGAAGATGAAAATGGCTTGGTACTAATTGATTATAAATCAGATGGAATTACAGACAGGTATAAAGGTGGTTTTTCACAGGCAAGTCCCATCCTTGAAGAGCGTTACAAGCTGCAAATTAATTTATATACAAGGGCGATTGAACAGATTTGGAAAAGAAATGTTGTAGAAAGATATTTATTTTTCTTTGATGGAGCCCATATCTTAAAGGTTAATAAATAAGTTAATTAAAAAATGAGGCTGACATTGAGTCATCCTCATTTTTTAATTATTACCCGCTATAGGCTGGTCGATAAGGTTTGTATCAAGAACATTCGTACCGCTTAATCCATTATTAGTTATAATGAATCCCCCAGTATTAAATGCTCCTGAACCGGCATTTGTTTTGGACCCGCTTTTCGGTGAAATATATAAGGCATCCCCAAATTGCACAATTCCCCCGCCCACGTTAACAATTTGTACTGGACCGATAATCGCTGGCATCTAAAACATCCTTTTCATTGACTGATTCCATATAATATTTAACCTATGCGTGGATCATTGTCCTTGTTCTTGATCTTCCTCTCTAGGAATAGGCAGAAGCTGTCTGATATGCTTTACCCGTACCTCCATTGAAACATCTTTGCTGTTACCTACATGTAAGAGCGAGGAGGATGAAATAGCGATGATGTCAATGTTATGAACCTTAATAACTGGGTTTAAGTGATGTTGAGAAAATAAAAGGTCCTCGTTTACTGGTTCGAAGGGTATTGGCTCACTATAGACAGGATAGGAAAAAAGATCCCCTTCATTTCCATAAAACTGCTCTGTTTCCCTTTGTACAGCGAGTGCTTTAGAAAATCCATTAATAATACAGGAATCTCCTAGTTGGAGGATAGAAGCAAACGAGACGATGTCTATATTAATTGCATCGACACATGATGTTCTGGCAAGCATAATCAAGTCACGTCCGATTGCAGTGGGACAAAGGGACCGATAATTAAGGATTCAGCAGGTGTATCAAAAGTTGATGCTAATTGAATCGATTCCGTATCGCCTACCAAGACTAATGACGAGCTGGCTACCCCAATAATTTTTATATTTTGGACGATTAGCTCACGGTTATAGACTTCAAAGTTCATTCCGGTTTCATCCCTTTCACGTGTTCTGGCAGGTTTGTAAAAAACACATTTACTCCATTTTTAATCTCCTGCTTGATTGCTTCGATGATTAAGTCATCACCATTTGTATTTTCTGATGACCGCTGATTTTGTAGATTAGCTTTTAAATGATGTTCAATCCGGTTAGGAAGTTGCTTCGTTATATCTTGCTTGATAAAGGATAAATAAGATCCATTCGGTGGAACATTTAATTCTCTTTGGGTGGATTCTACTATTGAAGGTAAATCTGTCTCAAGATATCTGTAAATCGCTTCTTCGATTTTCATGGATCGCTGCATTTGGTCCTTCGGTGGAGGCGTGACGTTCATCTGCTGATTTTGAACGGCAAAGTCTTCAATTTCAGATAAGTCAGAAGGATTAAGGCCGATGTTTAATGTTCCTTCAAGAGTTTCTACCTTCAATTGATCAAATTTATATTCAATTTTATCGACTCGAATTGGTTGCTTCTCCTTTATTTGCTTCATTTCTTCTTGCATTTTTTGAACAGTAGCCTCCAAGGTAACGATTCTCTTTTCCTGTGCTTGAATATACATTTGCAGCCATTGAAGGTATTGAGAATAATCCTGATACATGAAATCACCTCACTATAGATAGTCTCGAACAGCCCAAAAAGATAGCTGGAAGTATTATTTGTCTTAGTTTGCATTGTCTTGCTTTCTAACAGCTGCCTGTAACGGAACGGCGGGTGTACCTACTAAGCTTCCTAGAGCTTGAATTGGCTTGGGGGATGGAGCTGGGGCTGTAAATCCCCCTGTATTATATAGGTATGCTGAAGGTTTTATCATTCCAGCACTTCCAATTTGCATAACAGAAGAATTGGAAATACTTCCAATTCGTATAAAATTAATTTGAATTGACTGCTGAATATAGTAATTCATTTTAGACCACCCATTTTTTAAGCGTTGAGGGTAATTGGTTGATCGATTCCATCTTGGTCTGATGTATTTGTAGAACTCATGTTGTTGTTGAGACGTAAACTCTCTCCTGTATTAAAGGAGCCAGCTCCAGAGAAAGTTTTGGCCGTAGATAATGGCATAATTTTATACACATCGCCAATATGGAAAACTGAACTGCTTCCAAGGGTAATAACCTGTGCAACTCCAACGATGGCTGGCATGATCAACATCCTTTTTTATTGATATCTATAAATTATATGTCTGGGCGATTGTATGGTGAATGATTCGCCTAAAAAAATTGGCAACTGAGGTAAATTGAGGATTATATACGCATTTTATGTCGATTTTATAAGGGTATAAGTGAAAAATAGGTAAAAACACCTATAAACTTCGATGTAAAATAGTATTTTAGTAGGATATTCTCTAAGGGGAAAAAGTTCTATTATGTGAGTAAGAGATCAGTCGGACAAACAAACACTGATTCTCGATAAAGGCAAAGCTGATGAAAATCAGTGACGCAAAGCTACAGGGGCTAAGGTGCTTTTGCACTACGCCAGCCAGTTACCGAAAGAACAGGGTGTTTCATATTAGCACTACTATTTACTCATAGGTTTCCTATGTCTATTTAGCAGTCTATTTTACTAACCCCCCTTTCGGTAAAGGCGGGGTTATTTCTTTTATTCGGAGGTGAAAAAAGTGAAAGTCGTGAATCTGTCAAACGGAGCGGAACTGGCAAACAATCTATCAACAGCTGATACCTTTTTTAAAAGATTAAAAGGTCTGATGTTTTCGAAAAGTTTACCAGCAGGACACGGCTTGTTAATCCAACCCTGCCAATCCATTCACACATTCTTCATGAATTATTCCATCGATGTCCTTTACTTAAGTGAAGATTTTGAAATTGTAGGCCTGGACGAAACGGTAAAGCCTGCAACAGTAGGAAAGTATCACAAAAGAGCAAAGTCAGTATTAGAATTGCCAGCAGGCATGATTCAAAAAACGGAAACAAAAATTGGAAACTATTTAACTATAAATTGAAAAGGGGTTTTTACAAATGATGAAAAAAATGAAAGCTTTATTTACAGAAGAACAAGGACAAGGTATGACTGAGTATGGTTTGGTGTTAGGACTTATTGCGGTTGGAGTAGTGGCAGTTTTGATCGCAATGCGTGGTCAAATTGAAACTTTATTTAATAATGCTAAAGATGCTATTGCAGGCGCAGGAGCAGACGCCGCTGATACAACTGGCGGCACTAATTAATATATTTCTAAGCTTGATGTTCTACATAGCCTTGCGTTCTCTCAAAACGTGAGGCTATTTTCTTTCAAAAAGATGAAATCCTTTAGGAGAGGAGAGACTCAAGGTGTGGAGTAATTATTTATTAATCATTCTTTTATCTATATGTGTTATTACAGACATCAAGGAACGGAAGATTTATAATGCGGTCTTATTTCCTTTTTTAATCATAGCATTGTTTTTTCACACCATTAACGGAGGATGGCACGGATTAACGGAAGCATTTCTTGGCACAGCTGTTGGTTTAGGAATATTATTTATTCCCTATCTACTTGGAGGAATGGGGGCAGGAGATGTCAAACTACTTGCTGTCATTGGTGGGTTAAAGGGGATTAGTTTTGTTTTAATGGCATCTTTATATATGGCTCTAGCGGGTGGAATCATGGCCATCATTTTTCTCCTTTATCGTAAAGGATTGTTAAAGAGATTCCTGTACATGATTCATGGCGTACGACATGGCATGAGGCTTTCGCTAATAGAAGATAGTAATTCCATGAAAACAACTCTTCCTTACGGAGTAGCCATCGCTGCAGGTGCCATCTATCAAGCTTATTTTCCAGGAGTATTCTCTCTATGAAAAAGGATGAGCGGGGCCAATCGTTGGTGGAAACAGCGCTTATCGTTCCTATTTTTCTATTAATTTTAGTGGGAATCCTTGATTTTGGTAGAGTGATCTATTCCTATGCGCATTTGCAGATGGCTGCGCAGGAAACGGTTAGGCAAGGAGGTCTTGGGAAGAAGGATGCTGACATTTCAACTTTCGCCCACCAATATATTCATTTAGGGGATACGACAAAATTACAGGTGACAATCACTCCAGCGGATACAGTCAGGCATTCAGGTGACTATGTAACGGTCAAGCTAAAATATCCAATGACTTTTTTAACTCCTATGATTTCCAAGTTCTTCCCCTCCGATTTTGCCATCGAAACAAGTTCAACGATTCGCGTAGAGTGAGGGATAAAAATGCGTAACTTTTTTAATGAATTTCTGAGGGATGAAAAAGGGAATGTTCTCATTCTAGGTGCAATCTCACTAATGACAATTCTATGCATGGCAGGCCTGGCGATAGATGGAAGCCTAATTTATATGGAAAAAGCGAAGTTACAAAAGGTTGCAAATGCAGCCGTTCTCTCAGGGGCGCAGGAGCTGCCAAATACAGAACAAAAGGTTAGCAATACGGTTCAATACATCTTAGACTCTCATAAAGCTGCTAGTACGTTAACAAATTTAGATATTAACATGGGGAGTAAAGTTACCATACGGTTAACAAAGTCAGTTAACCTGACATTTATGAAATTATTTGGTTTCGAAAAAACAGACGTCACAGCCAAAGCTACAGCAGGCTTAGGAGCGATAGGAAAAGCAGTAGGGGCCGCTCCATTAGGGATTGACGAAAGTGTTGTCCTAGAATATAACAAAACGTACCAATTGAAAGTAGACTCATCAGGAGTTTCATCAGGAAATTTTGGTGTCTTGGCACTTAGTGGACCTGGGGCAAAAACCTATGAGCAAAATTTAAGATACGGATATTCGGAACTTCTAAAACTAGGCGATGTTGTTGACACGCAAACAGGGAATATTGCAGGAAGTACAAGATCTGCAATAAATGAACGGGTAAATGGCTGCACACAGCCGCCAGGTGATTACAGTTTACGTAGTTGTTCTAGAATTCTGCTTATACCGGTTTATAAACCTTATGGCTTTGATACAAATCAATTAAAACAGATAAAAATCACTGGTTTTGCCTATTTTTATATTACGGATCCTATGAGTTCGACAGATACCTCTATAAAAGGAGTTTTTATAAAAAGGGCTGGAGCAGGGACGTTTGATGTGGGTGCTCTGGACCGGGGAGCATACAGTATACGATTAACGGAGTAGGTGAAGCGAAATGAAGGCGAAAATGGTATTACTGCTATCACTTGTGATGGGAATGATTACAACATTTTTGTTTTTTCAATATACGAAGCAGATGAATACACAAAAGGTTTCTACGGTCGAGATGACCAACGTGGTAGTGGCAAAAGAAAAAATAGATAAAAATGAAAAAATTGCGACAGACAAATTAGAAGTGGTACAAAAACCGGCGAAAGATGTACTTCCACAAACGATAAAGTCTGTGACGGATGCAGAAGGAAAACTAGCAATAGCCATGATTGAAAAAGGGGAGCCCATACTATCACATCGACTTGGATCGGAGAAAGAAGAAGGGGTTTACGTATCAAGGAAAGTCATGGAAGGGTATCGTGCTGTAACTGTAGGGGTAAACATTAACCAATCGGTCTCGAATTTAATAGAGCCTGAGGATGAAGTGGATGTTATTCTTACAAAAGTAGCTAAAGATGCTGCAGGTAACTCTATAACACAATCAGATTTATTGCTGGAAAAAGCAAGGGTTTTAGCTGTGGGAAGAAAAATGCAGACACCTGAACAAACGAAGGAGCCGTATACGGAATACAGCTCGGTAACATTAGAACTAAAACCCGTGGATGCGCTAAAGCTAGTCAATGCTTCAGAAGAAGGAAAGATTCACTTCATTCTAAATAAACGGCCGTTAATGGATGAAGCTACGAATACAAAGGCAAATCAATAAGTAATGGAAGGTGACGATTCATGACAAGCCACGATAATATGCAAACTGCAGAACAAAATATGAATCCACAGCGTGGTAAAATGATTGCTGTTTGCAGTGCAAAAGGCGGGATTGGTCGTACCACACTAACTGTAAATTTAGCGGTAGCACTAAGGAAGAAAAATGTTTCGGTTTCTGTATTGGATGGGGATTTTCAATTTGGCGATGTAAACTTAGCGATGGATTTAAAATTTTCTCTTACTGTTAAAGAAGTTTTAGAAGGAATCGGATCTATTGATGAGCATAGCCTCAGCAATTATTTGGCCGTTCATAGCAGTGGAGTGAACGTCCTGTCTGCACCAGAAAGGCCGGAATTTGCGGACTTGGTTACAAATGAAGCAGCCAATAAAATAGTAGATCTTCTTTTAACTGGTCATGATTATGTTGTGGTGGATACACCAGTGGGCTTAAATGAACAATCCATACGTTTTATTGAAAAGGCGGATCAAATCTTGGTGGTAACAAACTTGGAAATGGCATCATTAAAAAACACCAAGCTTTTCTTAGAAACGCTCGACATCCTTGGTCTTAAAGACAGGGTAAGAATCATTATAAATAGAGCAAATATGGAAAGTGTTATAAATGCAGAAGATGCAGCAAAAATATTGGCTGCAGAAAACCCAATATATATTCCTAATGACTTTCAGATTTGTTCGCAATCCATTAATCTTGGTGTTCCGTTTGTAATCAAACATGCGAAATCTGATGTCGCAAAAGGCGTATTTAAGATGGCAGAGTCGTTATCAAGCGTAAATAGCGTAATTACTCAGAAAACGAAAAAAAGTCATCCAATATCCAAATGGTTTTCTAAGAAACGATCGTAAGGGGGTTGATTGAATGGGTCTATTAAATCGAATCCAAGAAAAGAACAACAATCAATTCGTTAAAGAACCAAAATTAATAGATATTACGCTTGAAAGTCCGACGCCTTCACCAATGTTAGAGGTTAGACAAGTCTTTAAGGAGCAAAAATCCAAAGAGACGAAGAAAGAAAGTAAAAAAGAGAACGTAAAGGTTCGTCAACTAGACAAAAACCAGGAGCTAAAGAATGTTCTCCATAAAAAGATATTACATGAGTTAAAAGAACAGGAAATTGAAGAAATCATTCCACAACTAGATGGTATGGCTGTAGAAATTATTAAAGATGACGAGGATTTCCGTGGTCAGATTGATAGAAAAAAAGTGGTTAGTGAACTAATCAATGATTTAACTGGATTTGGTCCTATAAATCCACTTCTTTTGGATGAGGACGTTTCCGAGGTAATGGTAAATGGGCCTAATCAAGTGTATTGTGAGCGGAAAGGGAAGCTAGTTCTAACACCGGTACAATTTCGTGATAATGAACATGTGATGAGTGTAATCGAAAAAATTGTTGCTCCACTCGGTCGAAGAATTGATGAAAGCTCACCAATGGTGGATGCCAGACTTCCAGATGGCTCTCGTGTAAATGCCATCATTCCCCCTTTAGCTTTAAATGGACCAACGATTACGATTCGTAAGTTCTCAAAGGACCCTTACCAGATTGAAGACTTAATCAACTTCGGAACAGTTACAGAGGAAATGGCAATTTTCCTTGATGCATGCGTAAAAGCAAGGCTAAATATTTTTGTAAGTGGTGGAACAGGTTCAGGTAAAACAACGACACTCAATGTCTTGTCCAATTTTATTCCCGATGATGAAAGAATCGTCACAATTGAGGATGCAGCCGAAATTCAACTAGGACAAGAGCATGTGGTATCATTAGAATCCCGTCCGCCTAATATTGAAGGAAAAGGCTCAATCTCCATTCGTGACCTTGTTAGGAACTCATTAAGGATGAGGCCTGACAGAGTCATTATTGGTGAGGTTCGTGGTGGAGAGGCCCTAGATATGCTCCAAGCCATGAATACGGGTCATGATGGGTCACTAGCTACAGGACACTCAAATAGCCCAAGGGATATGATTTCCAGACTTGAAACAATGGTTCTATTAGCTGGTGTGGACCTGCCTGTTAAAGCAATTAGGGAACAAATAGCAGGTGCTATTGACGTTATAATCCAACAATCTCGTTTAAAAGATGGCTCGAGAAAAATTACTAACATAACAGAAGTACAAGGAATGGAAGGCGATATCATTGTCCTTCAAGATATTTTTACCTTTCAACAAGAAGGCTTGAACCCTGAAGGAAAAATCATTGGAAGGCTTGTTCCAACGGGTGTTAGACCGAAATTTTATGAGAAGCTGGAGGCTTCTGGTATTCATATTCCAGCTTCAGTGTTTATCGATCATCATGAGGAGTGGCGAAAATGATATCCCTGCTCATACTCTTCTTTTTATTAACATCCATTTTATTCTTTTGGTTGATACTCAGATTGTTTTTTCGCTCAGAAAATACATTGCAAATTCGAATGCAGCATTACTTATCTATTGAGGAAGAAAAGGTAAGTCAGAAGAAAGTGGAAGGTAAACAAATATCTTTTATTCAAATAATAAAAGAAAGAGTTCAAAAGAAAGTTCTTTCCAAGGAAAAAAACAATCGGCTTGAAATAAAAATAGCTCAAGCTGGGCTGCCGTTAAAACCAGAAGAATACATCCTCTTTCAATGGATTTTAACAATTCTTATTGGTGGGCTTTTTTACTTGGTAATGGATAATTGGATATTTCTCCCCTTTGGCAGTGTAATAGGTTTCTTAATGCCCAAATGGTATCTAAAAAAGAAACAGCGGGAAAGAGTAACAAAGTTCAATGAAGGTCTTGCAGATATGATTACCACGATTGTAGGTAGTTTGAGGGCAGGCTTTAGCTTCCCGCAAGCTTTAAAGTCGGTGGCAGAAGAAGCTTCTTCCCCAATTAAGGAAGAAATGGATTATGTACTAAAGGAAATGCAATATGGTAAAGGCATTGAAGATGCACTCAATGATCTAAACGAACGAATGCCGAGTGAGGACTTAGATTTAATGATCCAGGCGATTTTGATTCAACGTCAGGTTGGCGGCAATCTAGCCACTGTGCTCGATAAGATTATTGAAACCATTCGCGATCGCACTAAAATACAAAGACAAATTACAACGCTTACAGCACAAGGGAAATTATCTGGTTATGTTATTGCATTATTACCAGTTATTCTAGGATTTCTTCTTTACTTAATCCAGCCGGATTATATTGGTGGGCTTTTTCGTCATCCAATTGGCTTAGCTATGGTAGGTGCAGGGGTCATTTCAGGTATTATCGGGTTTATTTTAATTAAAAAAATCACTACTATAGAGGTGTAGGAGATGATTTACCTATTAGTATTTTTAACTGTTACCTTAGGTATCTATGGTATTTTTCTGCTAAGAACGGAGAAAAAAGTTTCGGTTCAGGAACGATTAAATTTCTTTATTTTAAATAATGAACAAGAAAAGAAACCTGAGATAAATGAAGAAAAACATCAATCCTTTTATAAACGATTTATCATGCCAATATTTGTGGAATTTAAAAAGAGTTTTAAAAAGAGAATGCCAGGGGAGAAGGAAGCCAAGATTGACAAGAAGGTCCAAATGGCAGGTAGTCCCTTTGGTATGACGGCTGTTGACTTCCGATTAATTCAGATGATTTCCATTGTTGTCCTTCCACTTATCTTTTTTGGTTATGGTGCTCTATTAGACGCTGGAAAAGGTATAGTTATAGTCTTTATTCTTTTTGGAATCCTTATTGGCTTTTTTGCCCCCCATTTCTATTTAAAGCAGAAAACGAAGGCTAGGAACCATATGGCATTAAGAGAATTTCCAGATATTTTAGATCTATTGACGGTTAGTCTTGAAGCAGGGCTTGGATTTGATGCCGCGATAACCAAAGTGGTTGCAAAAAAGGAAGGTCCTCTCGCTATGGAGTTACACCGATGTTTGGAGGAAATTCGTCTCGGTAAAACGCGGAGAGAGGCATTGACAGGAATCAAAGAGAGACTGAATGTTGATGAAATAAAATCATTTATTGGAAGTGTTTTGCAGGCGGAAAAGCTTGGAATAGGAATGGTCCAAGTGTTGAGAGTCATTGCCAATGAAGTCAGGGAACAAAGAAAGCAACGAGCAGAAGAAACAGCCATGAAAGCGCCAATTAAAATGCTTTTTCCATTAGTCCTTTTCATTTTTCCTAGTCTTTTCATCGTTCTGCTGGGACCAGCGGTGATTCAATTTATCGAAACCTTTAAAAATAGTTAAAAGCACCCTTCGCCAAGGGTGCTTTTAATTTGTTAGACTGTTCTGTTTATTCTATTATTATAGTTGTAATGAATTCATTTTGAGGTGATAATTATGAGATTTGTAACAGTTCATCAAGGTAAAGAAAACTTTGTTGGGGTAGTAGATGCTGAGAATAAAAAGGTCTTATTATTAAATCCAACAGAGGAGGCAAGGACGGGTAATAACATATTTCCTGCTTCTATGCAAGAATGTATTGCACTAGGTGACACTTTTATTGATCAAGTTCAAAACTTGCTGGATTGGGTAGAAACTATTGGGAAAACTGAAACCTATTATCTTCCTATTGAAGAAGTCAACTTGCTAGCTCCCATTCCAAGGCCAACCAAGAATATCTTTTGTGTAGGTAAGAATTACGTTGAGCATGCTCTTGAATTGGGAAGTGCTGAGGATATCCCAGAACATGTAATGGTCTTTACGAAGGCACCTACAACTGTTACCGGGCCGGGTACCGTTGTTTTAAATCATCAGTCTGTAACAAAACAACTTGATTATGAAGGGGAACTAGCAGTCATTATTGGGAAAAAGGGAAGCGGAATCAAAAAGGAAGAGGCGCTTGATTATGTTTTTGGTTATACCATTATTAATGATGTGACTGCTAGAGACCTTCAAGCTAAGCATAAGCAATTTTTCATAGGGAAGAGTTTAGATACCACCTGTCCAATGGGACCATGGATTGTGCATAAAAGCTTAATTGAAAATCCTAACCACCTACACATTGAAACAAAAGTAAATGGAGAAGTAAGACAAAGTTCTAATACCGAGAAGTTTATTTTTCAAATTGAAGATATAATCTCTGTACTATCAGCAGGTATAACACTTGAACCAGGCGATATTATCGCAACAGGAACTCCAGCCGGGGTAGGGAAAGGATTTAACCCTTCTAGATTTCTAAAGCCGGGAGATCAAATTGAAATCTTTGTAGAAAGCATCGGAACATTAACGAATACGATTGAAGAATAAAGCTATCAAAGTTTGTTACTATTTAGACATACTAATCTTCGTATTTTTATATTGCCTATGGTATGATAGTCTCTAATAACACTCTTAAGGAGGCCATTAAATGATTCACGGTCATATTACAGCATGGGTTTTAGCTCTAATTTTATTTTTTGTTGCACTTTCCCTACATAAAAGTGGAAAAGAAAAAGGCTTAAAAATTGTCCAAATGATTTTACGAGTATTATACATACTTATTATTGCTTCAGGTATAGGACTTCTTTTCATGGTTAATAAAATTGATGTCTGGTATATTTTGAAAGCAGTCGCGGGACTTTGGGTGATTGGATTATTTGAAATGATTCTTGGACGTGCGAAAAACAACAGAAATACATCCGTTTTTTGGATCCAGTTTGTTGTTGCCTTCCTACTAGTTTTATACCTAGGCTTTGTAAAACTGCCTATGTCATTTTTACATCCATAAAAAGAGAAGGGGACAGTCCCCCAGCGCTTTAGCGCAGTGGGGGACTGTCCCCTTTAAATAAAGAGAGGAGAGAGACTGGATGATAGTAAAGGTTTTTGCTAATCTCCGACAAATATGTGGTGGGGTAACTGTTGAGGTGTTGCCTGATGGGGATCGAGTCATAGATGTTTTGGATAAGATGGTCGAAATGTTCCCAGAGTTACAGGATGAACTATTTACTTCTGAGAAAACACTCCTTCCGTTCGTTCATGTATATGTGAATGGCAGAAATATCATCCATCTTGATGACCTTCAGACGAAGGTAGATGAAAAGGATCAATTTGCTCTCTTTCCGCCCGTTGCAGGTGGTTAATATGGAAATGAAAGACTTAGAGTTTCGTGGAATTAACCGGAAACACCTTGGCATGTATTTTGAAGAACTTGGAGCCACTCTAGTAACTGACACATTTCCATACACTTATAAAGCAGACGAATGGAGTGGGCAAATTTTAGCCGAAGAAGAAATTGCGCTCACTTCTGTATTTAAAGTCAATTCAGTCCACATTCGTTTTATTGCAAATAACGAAAATGAACTTGAAGAGCTTATTAAAAATTATCGCTATAAAACCACTAGAATTGGTGGTTAAAAAAAGAGGAAGACTCGAATTAAACTGGAGTCTTCCTCTTTTTAATTGCTAGATTGTTTGTGTGACTTCAGGTCCAATAATCCCTAATTCACGAAGCTTTTCTTCTGTTGCGATGCCATCTTTCCAGCCGCGGACTTGATAATATTCTTCAAGCATGATATCCATACGGCTTACATGTCCGGCACTATTACCCGATGCTGGTTCTTCTGTAAAGCGTTTTGGAAGGAAATCATCTTCACGCTTATTAAACCCTGCTAGGTTATTATAATAGCGCTCAAGGTTGTAAATTCTTTCTCCAGCCTTCATGACATCCTCAGCTGTCAAAGAAACGCCAGTCATAGTACTATACTGCTCAGCATAATGCTCTGCATTTTCAGAGAATGATGAGAACTTACAGATGTTCATAGAATCAGAGAATGCAAGCATATCTTGGAATATCTTTAATAGTTCACCTTTACCTTCTGGTTTTAGGCGGTCAGTTGGTTCTGGAATCCCGGCAATTTCACTTGCTACAGTATAGCCGCGTAGGTGGCAGGCACCACGGTTACTAGTTGCATATCCTAATCCAATCCCTTGAATACCGCGTGGGTCATAGGCAGGGATAGATTGGCCCTTAACAGACATAGAAAGTTCAGGAGCCCCCCAAGATGCAGTAGCGCGTGCAGGACCTTCGGCAAGAATACCGCCAAATCCTTCACGGAAAGCAATTTTCTTCGTTAAATCGATCATGGAATCAGCATCTCCCCAGATTAACTCTTCGGAAATGATGCCTTTCTCGAAAGCTTCCATAGTAACAGAGAAACAATGGCCAAGCTCAATGGTATCGAGGCCATACTCGTTACAACGGTCGATCATATATGAAATTGCTTCAGCATCACTTAATAGACAGTTAGAGCCAAGTGACCAAGCAGATTCAAATTCAATACTCTCTACGCGTGTCTTATACTTACCATCTTTCACTTCTACCTCAATTTTACAGCCAACTGGGCAGGCATGGCATGTATTGTTTGCGACACGTAAATGTGTGTTTACATATTCACCACTGTGTTTTTCTGCTTCATCCCAATGTGTTAATTGAGAGTTCTTGGTTGGAAGTGCTCCTACCTCATTAATAAGGTTAGTTAATACGTTGGTTCCGTAAACAGAAAGACCGCCCTTATTAGGTGCAGTTAAACCGCCATCTAGAATCGCTTTTACAGCTTTTTTGTTTGCTTCTTTGTACTCACTGTCTAATTTAGGCTGTGGCATATTACCTTTTTGTGCGGCTTTAATGACAATAGCCTTTAATTTTTTATAGCCTGCAACAGCTGCTGTACCACCACGTCCTGCTGCACGGTCATGTTCATTAATAAATGAAGCAAAGCGAACAGTGTTTTCACCCGCTTGACCAATGGTCATTACACTAAGGTCATCTTCACCATACTGATCTTTCATTGCTTTAATAAATTCTCTTGTACTTGTTCCCCATAAATTAGAAGCATCGAGAAGCTCAGCTTTTCCATCTTCAATATAGAGGTATACTGGTTTATCGCTTTTACCTGAGAAGATAAGATTATCGACTCCTGCCCACTTCAAACGTGCAGCAGTCCATCCGCCGATATGTGAATCTGTTACTGTTCCTGTAAGTGGAGATTTCGTAACAACACAAAGTCGTCCACTCATGGAAGAGCGTGAACCAGTCACAGGGCCAGTCATAAAACATAAGATGTTCTCCTCTGAAAGCGGTTCCACTTCAGGACCGTTATCAAGTACATACTTAACACCTAGGCCACGACCACCTATGTACTTAATCGCATCTTCTTCGTTGATGGGTCTGTAATCAACTGTTCCACTGGTTAAGTCAACTAACACTTCTTTGTTCTTAAAACCACCTAGATTCAAAGTTTTTCCCCCTCTTTCATGTAAATAAAATTATTTACTAATCTCTTATAATATTAGATAGTAAGATAAGAGATTCCTCCAAAATTTAGATATATATCCAATTTTATTATAACTTCATTTAAGTTTTTTTAAAATTAAAATTTTTACAATGGTGCAGAGAAAATAATTTGGTAAGATAATAGTAAAAAGTTAATAGGAAATGAGGAATATTATGAGTGATTTAGAACGGTATTCCAGACAAATTCTTTTTAAAGAAATTGGTGAAGCGGGACAATTAAAACTGTTAAAGAGTCGAGTAGCTATTGTAGGTGTGGGTGCACTAGGCACTGTGATTGCCAATCATCTAGTTCGGTCAGGTGTTGGCTACATTAGGCTAATAGATAGAGACCTTGTTGAACTTTCGAATTTGCAGAGGCAAACTCTATTTGATGAAGAGGATGCGAAACTAAATTTACCAAAAGCAGCCGCAGCAAAAACTAGACTAAATAAAATAAATTCAACGGTCACAGTGGAAGCGGTCATTACCGATATAAATCTTGATAATGCCGAAGAATTATTAGATGGATTTGATGTCATTGTGGACGGAACGGATAATTTTAACACTCGCTTTTTAATTAATGATGTATCAATTAAGTACGGAATTCCCTGGGTCCATGGGGGGGCTGTAAGCTCAAGAGGAATGTTTACGGTCATTAAACCAGGGAAGACACCTTGTTATCGATGTCTTTTCCCGCATGTTCCAACCGCTACAGGTGAAACCTGTGATACAGTTGGTGTGTTGTCTCCGTTAACAGATATCATTGGTTCTTTTCAGGCGATGGAAACAATGAAACTATTAGTAGGAGCGAAAACCACCCCTAATTTAGAGCAAATCGACATCTGGGATTTAACATCTATGCAAATGGATATATCCAACGGAAGAAACCCTGCTTGCCCATGTTGTGTTAAAGGACAATTTGATTTTCTTGATCGAACTTCAGAACATCAGGTGGCCTACACAACGCTTTGTGGCCGAGATACCGTTCAAATTAATCCAAGGGATAAGCGTGAGCTGGAATTAAAAAAAGTAGCCGAGCATCTTAGTAGAAGTGGTAAAGTGTCTGGTAACGACTTTTTACTTCGATTTTCACCGGCGGAAGACATGTCAATTGTGATTTTTAAAGATGGACGTGTCCTCATACATGGAACAAATGATATCGTCAAAGCTAAATTGGTGTACGCCAAATACATTGGCAGTTAATCCATTATTTAGGTGGAAAAAGTAAAAAGGCCGGAATCCCTTAACGGGTCCGGTTGATAAGTAGAAAATGTTAATTAGCAATTAAAAAAGAGGTGTATTTCGCATCTCTTTTGTTTGTTCATTAACATAGTTCTTAACAAGATAATTGGTACATACTTTTGTCCATAGTGAAATGGCTCTATTAATTTTCATTGTTGATTTTTGAGTAAAAGAAAAAAGACTGCTTTATTGCAGTCTTTGATTGTTTCTTAAGGAAATAACGTTTAATAAGCCAGTTCAAATTTTATTGCTTAAAGTGCCTCCCAATAATGTTTATTATTTAAGTTTTTAACACACCATTGATAATGACCATCTTCGCAATTATGAGAATAAAAATTGGCAGAAATAAAGCTATATATTAGAACATAGAAATATAATCTTTTTCTAACACCTTCACCTAATGTTGAAATAATTATGTTTAGATATCTCTCATATATATTTGCATTTAACTCATTATACATATCAAAACATACCCATCCTATTGCAATATCAAATAAATTGTCACCGTACATTGTCATCAATCCAAAATCGATTAATCCTGTAACCTTCCCGCTCTTATTAACCATTAAATTTCCAGGATAAAAATCTCCGTGAATTAAAGAATATTCACCTTCGTAACCCAATGATAAGATATCTACTAATTGATTAACTTTTACATCGTAATTCACGACATCTTTTTTGAAATAAAACTCTAGTTCGATTTGTTTCCTAAAAATTATTTCTTTCAATAATTCAAACCAACTTTTTATTTTTTGTAAAGAAATCTGATTATCATTGAATAGAGTGAAACCTTCAAGTTTAGATTTTACTTTTACAGATTTCAACTCAATATTTGCATTAAGATATGTTTCCATCATTTTATTTTGTTCGTTGAAATTCATCTCTGAGAGCATACTTTGCATATTACTACCCTCAATTCGTTTTTCAATAGTTACTAAAATGCCGTTTTCCTCAAAGGTATCGTAAATATAAGGAAGCTCATAGCTCAAAGAACTTGCATTAATCTTAGAATAGAAACCCTTTAGGATATTTTGCTTATTAGTATCGGACATATCATTATACAATTTCAATACTTTATTATTGTCATAAGCATAAACCTCAGCTTCCATACCCGAACCTAAAAAATCTGACTTAGATACATTAAATTTATCCAATATTATTGATGTAGCATTAACTTTTATCATCTAACACCTCAAAATTTTCTTATTTGCTTAATGTACTAAGACATCTTCGTATTGGCTGCCAATCATTCCTTTTTTTCGAACGTTGTTCAAGGAATAAGTCATCTTATTATTTCTAAAATTTCGCAAGTTCTTGTGATGGGAACTCTACTTAATAATAACTTTACAAATAAGGGGAGAATATCACAAATAAAAGAAGTCCAATTCAAATGCGAATTAGACTTCTTTTTGAATTACTATTTTAATTTTTCTACCTCTGAACCGAACCCGTTAGGAATCCTCCACGCCTTTTTACTATGAGATAATTTTTTCAATGATTAATCGTTTTCCGGTATTTAAGGTGAATTCAAACCGATCATTAACCTTTTCATAGTAGCAAAAATGATGCTGCACATTACAAATTTGTTCTTGATTGTCAAAAACCATAAAGTTCACACCATCTTTCCGGTGTTCATCCGACAAGAAAGATAAATGGTTATAACAATAAATACAATCGTAAATAGAAAAGTTCAATGAGTTTAATGTAGTGATAAACTGAAAAAAGGCATCATCATTAACTCCATCCAATAGCCTTTCAAGGGAATACACTAAATGCTTTCTTATTCTTATTAAATCGTGGTCACGAAATAAAATAACTTCCTTCCCACAATGGATTTTCCCTGGCTCATTTAAAATCCCTTTCCTCCAACGGTTGAGGCGAAAAATCTCTATTTCTTGATGAATAAAATCTTCTAACATTGTGGCTTCATCTGTTTCCTCGTCGAAAAAGATCCATTGATTATTAATTTGTTCCACTGTTCCTTCGTTAAAGGCTCGATGCTGGATATCGTATAGCTTTAGTCGTTGTTGTCGATTCATCATTAACCTCCATGCCATTTACGTTCATTCTTCTTTGTAGACATCTTTGTGTCTTTTTATAACCTGTTTATTTCAAAAAAATTTTTAACCTTGTTAGCTAATCTCACAGGAATAAGCCCAGGGAGTAATGGTTTCATATAGTCTTGATAAATGGCTTTCCTGAGAAGAGCCCTTCCGTTTTTGTAGGACAATTAACCAATAAACATGGGCTGAATACAATGAAACATGTAATCAAGGTTAATAATCTGAAAGTAGGGAAGTGAAATAAATGTGCGGAATCTCGGGGTGGATAGATTTTGACAAAGCAATTAAGAACGAAACCGAAACCCTCAAGAAAATGGTCAATACCTTAGAAAGAAGAGGACCTGATGAAACTAACATCTGGTATGATACGCATGTTGGATTTGGGCATAAACGATTAATTGTTGTCGACCCTGAGGGGGGAAGACAGCCAATGACGAAACAAAAGGACGGTTTTAATTACACCATTTGTTACAATGGGGAATTATACAATACTGAAGATATCCGCAAAATACTCCATACTAAAGGATATTCCTTTAAGGGTCATTCTGATACAGAAGTACTGTTAACAGCCTATATAGAATGGGCAGAAGAGTGCGTAAATTATTTAAATGGGATATACGCCTTTGCCGTTTGGGACTTAAAAAGGGAACTATTGTTTATTGGACGAGATCGTTTAGGGGTAAAACCGTTATTCTATAAAGAGCATAAAAAAGGATTTGTTTTTTCCTCAGAGATTAAGGCGCTACTCGCCCATCCTGAAATTAAAACAGAAATTGACCACGAGGGACTGGCAGAGGTCTTTGGTGCAGGACCGTCAAGATCACCAGGATCGGGTATATTTAAAGGTATTAAAGAGTTGAGACCTGCACATGCTTTAACCTTTTCCAAGAATGGATTAAAAATATGGCGTTATTGGAATGTAAAAAGTGCAGAACATAAGGAAAATGCAGAGGAAACCGCGGAAAAAGTCCGTTATTTGGTTACCGATGCCGTCACAAGACAATTAGTATCAGATGTGCCGCTGTGCACCTTTTTATCAGGCGGTCTTGATTCAAGTATTATCACCGCTATTGCTGCAAAGGGATTCGAAGATCAAGGAAAAGGGCAGCTTCATACTTATTCAATTGATTATGAGGGAAATGACCAATATTTCTCTTCGAATGAATTCCAGCCGGAAGCGGATGGGAAATTCATTCAAATGATGACCAATCATTTTGGAACCAGGCATAATAATAAGACAATTACTCAAGCACAATTAGTAAATGATTTATTAGAAGCGACTCACGTGAAAGACCTTCCGGGAATGGCAGACGTCGACTCCTCATTACTTTGGTTCTGTAAAGAAATCAAAAAAGATTTTGTCGTAAGTTTATCAGGAGAATGTGCGGACGAAATTTTTGGGGGGTACCCATGGTTCCATCGTCAACAGGACTTAGAGCGGCCGGGCTTTCCATGGATGCGTTCTGTCCATGAGCGGCAAGCATTACTACAGCCTGAGTGGCAGAAAAGACTAAGGTTAGATGAATATTGCTTGGAGCAATATAAACAGGCGATTGCTGAAACACCTAAACTAGATGGAGAAAGTTTAGAAGAATCAAAGAGAAGAGAATTATTTTATATTAATATGACTTGGTTTATGACAACACTCCTTGATCGAAAAGACCGGATGAGTATGGGGGCTAGTCTGGAGGTTAGGGTTCCTTTTGCTGACCATCGCCTTGTCGAGTATGTTTGGAATATCCCTTGGGATTTAAAAATGTATCGCGGTAGGGAAAAAGGAATTCTCAGAAAAGCATTTGAAGGTATTATTCCTGAGGAGGTCCTTTACCGAAAGAAAAGTCCTTACCCAAAAACACACAATCCTGAATATACAATGGCCATTCAGAAATGGATGGAAAAAATCCTCCAAGATAAATCTTCTGTTCTACATGAATTCTTCCAAAAAGACCAGTTAGAGGGGATTGTCAGTTCGGGGGGGAAATCCTTTCAGGAGCCATGGTTTGGTCAGTTGATGACAGGTCCACAATTATTGGCCTACCTTGTGCAGCTTCATACATGGTTTAAAGATTATAATATTAACATAGTAAATTAACTTTACATTTGGAATATATAGCATGTTGGATTAAAATAGTGTAGGGAAGAGGAGATCCTCTTCCCTTTTATAGGGAGGTTAGGTATAAATATATGAAAAAAACGATACTCATGTTCATTACTTTCTTATTATTTTCTTCGTTACCTGCACAGGCAGCGGTAAAAAAAGAAAACAGATTATGGCAGGATGAATCATTTTATTCCATAATGATTGATCGATTCAACAATGGAGATATAACCAATGATGTAGATGTAAATGCAAAAAACCCGTTAGCCTACCATGGCGGTGATTTTCAAGGAATTATTAATCGTCTAGATTACATACATGATATGGGGTTTACAGCCATACGTTTAACCCCTATCTTTGATAATACGAAAAATGGGTACCATGGTTACTCAGTAACTGACTATTATAAAACGGACGAGCACTTTGGTACTATAAAGAAATTTCAGGAGCTTGTAAAAGAAGCACATAAGCGGAAAATGAAAGTAGTCATTGATTTTGTTACAACCAACGAAGCTACAAACCATTCCGTGGACGAGGCCTACCTAATTGATGCCGCAAAATGGTGGATCAAGAAGACCGATATTGATGGATTTAGTTTACCAGAAGTGAACCAAACAAAATTAAGTTTTTGGAAGGATTTTTCAAAACAAATCAAAGACACGAACAAGAATTTTTTCTTGCTTGGCGTTCTTTCTAAAAATACTACAGCTGACCCCAAGGAATACGAGCAAGCTGGAATTGACAGTCTATTAGATTACTCTCATCTTGAAAATATAAGAAAAGCGTTTGCCACTACTGATGAATCCATCAGCCAACTTAACGCTGATACTGACAAAGGACAACCATCCTTCCTACGAGCATCATTTATGGACAATGAGTATACAACACGGTTTACTAATGACATTGTTGAAAAGCGACAGTTTCCTGGTTCACGTTGGAAAACAGCATTGACTTATTTATACACTACGCCAGGAATCCCCGTAATTTATTATGGGACAGAGATTGCCCTAATTGGTGGGGAAATTCCGGATAACCGTAGGCAGATGAATTTTCGAGCGGATAAGGACCTTATTGATTATATAACGAAAATAGGTGAGTTAAGGAATCAGCTCCCCTCATTAACAAGAGGCAGTATGGACATGCTTTATGAGAAAAAGGGGATGCTCGTCTATAAACGAACGTATAAAGGCGAAACGTCTGTAGTGGCAATTAATAATACAAGGAAATCACAAAAAGTCATTTTATCGAAGGATCAAGTGGAAAGCGGTAAAGAACTTAGGGGTTTACTTGGCGGGGACATTGTCCGAAGCCGAGATAATCAATACATCCTTATTCTTGACCGGGATAACTCAGAGGTTTATGTGTTAACTGAAAAGAGTGGAGCCAATATTCCGCTGATTGTTTCCATGATTATTGTATATATTCTTGTATCCATTTTCCTTTTCTTCATCATAAAAAGAAGAAAAACAAAAAAAGTAGAGTAAACGCATTGGGGCACAATCCCAATGCGTTTTCTTATAATTATCCATTTACTACTTTTCCACCATTTACATGAATCATTTGGCCACTTACAAAGGAAGAATCATCTGAGGCTAGGAATACATAACTCGGTGCCAGTTCAAAGGGTTGTCCAGCTCTCTCCATCAAGGTATTAGAGCCGAAAGTGGCAACTTGGTCAGCAGGGAAGGTAGATGGAATGAGCGGTGTCCATATCGGTCCAGGGGCAACTCCATTTACACGTATTCCTTGGGGGGCTAGTGATTTAGCCAAGGAACGAGTAAAGGATACAATGGCCCCTTTGGTCGCCGAATAATCCAATAATTGTTCATTTCCCTCGTAGGCAGTGATTGATGCTGTATTGATGATGGAGGCTCCTTTTTTTAGATAAGGTAGGGCCATTTTTGTCATATAAAAGCAGGAAAAAATATTAGTCCGAAAAGTTTTTTCGAGTTGGGCCGCCGTAATATTTAGTAAGCTTTGCTGTGGATGCTGTTCGGCTGCGTTGTTCACCAAAATATCGAGTTTACCAAATTGCTCTATGGTTTGATTAACAATCCCTTTACAATGACCTTCTTCCCCAATATCGCCAGAGAAAAGGAGACAACGGCGTCCCTCTGCCTCAATCAGCTGCTTTGTTTCTTCTGCGTCCTGATGTTCATTTAAGTAAGCTATTGCAACATCTGCGCCTTCTTTAGCAAAATAAATAGCCACTGCTTTTCCAATGCCGCTGTCTGCGCCAGTAATAATCGCAGTTTTACCTGCTAATTTTCCTCCTGCTTTATAATTTGAATCGACAAACTTTGGTCGTGGATCCATTTCACTTTCTATTCCTGGTTGATGGTTCTGATGTTGTGGGGGAAAGGTCTGTTTTTGTTGATTTGGTTTATTACTCATTCGTATTACCTCCATGATAGATTTATCTTGTTATTCTTTGGACTAATAGAGAAATTATGAACCAAAAATAAAAAAGACGAGAAGGATGGGATCCTTTTCGTCTTATATACACTACTTATGACCGAGTTAAACCTCAGTGTTATATTCACTATCTATAGTTAATAAATTGTACATCTACAGTAAGATCTGCTTCACGTACCAAGGAAATGATTTTTTGTAAATCATCACGGTTTTTTCCAGTGACACGTACTTGGTCGTCCTGAACCTGACTTTTTACTTTTACACCACTGTTTTTAATGATCGTATTAATTTTTTTGGCATTCTCTTTATCGATTCCTTGAACAAGCTTGGCTCTTTGACGAACGGTCCCACCCGATGCCTTTTCTATTTTTCCATAGTCAAGGTTTCTAACGGGGATCCCTCGTTTAATCAACTTTCCAAGTAATACATCCTTTAATTGATCCATTTTATATTCGTCATCAGAAATAAGAACAAGTTCTTCCTTTTCTAGTTTGACCTCACTCTTACTTCCTTTGAAGTCATAGCGTGTACCAATTTCTTTCATTGTTAGGGTTATTGCATTAGTGACTTCAGAAAAATCAACTTTGGATACAATATCAAATGAGCTATCTTTAGACATAAACAAACCTCCATGTATTTTATTGTATGTAGAAACAATACCTGCTAGAGTTTCCCTTTATGGGTACATTATAGTAAAATATAGCAGTTCAAACAACTTTATAAAAAGGCTGTGTTTAAGAACAGTGTTGATTTTTATACCCTGTTGATTGGAGCGGAAGGCTCGAAGACTCCTGTGGGAGTACGGTTCAGGGGAGACCCCGCAGGCGCAAGCGCCGAGGAGGCTCGCCGAAACGCCCACGGAAAGCGAAGAGCCTGGAGCGGAAATCAACAAGCAATTTTAACTGAGCCTATAAAAAAAGCAGCATGAACTACCAAACGTAAATGAAATTAAAACGCTTCGAAGGAAAGGAACGTTAATATGTCAATAAATGAACTAATTGGCCAAACAACCACCTTAACTGTTGCAAGAAAAGCAACATTTGGCTATTTTTTAACTGATGGAAATGAAGATGTATTATTGCATATAAATCAAGCTAAACAGGAATTAGAAGAAGGTGATGAAGTAGAAGTTTTTTTATATGTGGATTCAGAAGGCCGAGTCTCTGCTTCAACCACCATACCAGATATAGCTGTCGGCCGCTATGGTTGGGTTAAGGTAACCGACACGAACCCGAGAATTGGTGTCTTTTTAAATATTGGACTTCCAAAGGACCTTTTGCTTGGTATAGATGATCTGCCTGTTCATAAGTCTGTCTGGCCAACAGTTGGCGATTTAGTTTATATCACAGTAAAACAAAGCAGCAATAATCTCCTCTATGCAAAACTTGCCAGTGATCAGGTTATTGAATCTATTTCTGTAAAAGCAACCAGAGAGAATTTCAATAAAAATGTTCAGGGGCACATATACCGGACAGCTAAGGTTGGCAGCTGGATTTATACGTTAGAAGGCTTTAAAGGATTTATTCATGAATCACAAAGACCACAAGAGCCTCGGTTAGGCGAAAAAGTAGAGGGGCGGATCATCGATGTGAAGGAAGATGGAACGGTGAATGTGTCCTTACTTGCGAGGAAAGAAGAATCTCAGGATACCGATGCAGACCGAATTTACGAATACCTTCTCAGCAGAAACGGAGCTATGCCTTATAATGATAAAAGTACGCCTGAGGATATACAAGACCGTTTTAACTTAAGCAAGGGTGCCTTTAAACGGGGACTCGGAAAACTAATGAAAGACGGAAAGGTATATCAAGAAGGTAGCTGGACGTATGTAAAAAAAGATTAACTCAGATTACATACTCTATTTCGTAATGACAGACAATAATGACTGACAAAGGAATTACGAAAGGAGTAATTAAATGCCACACACATCTGACAATGATAAAAAAGCAAAAGATAATAATGCCTTGAGACATGAGAAAAATATGATGCGCGAAAAAAATCGTCAGGCAGGTAAAAATCAATATTCTAAAAAGACAGACCATAAATAATTAAAAAACCAGAGCAGAAAATTGCTCTGGTTTTTTAATTATTTATGGTAGTTGGTTTAAAAAGAAAATAGATATGGTTCCTGCACCTGTATGAGCACCAATAGCTGAACCAATGTTAGAGATATAAACCTCTTTTGGATGAAACTCTTCCTCAATCATTGTTCGCATCTCTTGAGCCAATTCCTCATTATCCGCATGACTAATGCCAATTGTCTGTTCCCCCATATTGGCGCCACGTTCATTCATGATTTCAATAATACGGCGTAGTACCTTCTTTTTACCTCTAATTTTTTCAATCGGAACGAGCTTTCCATCTTCAACATTTAAAATCGGTTTAATATTTAATAGTCCGCCAAGGAAGGCAGATGCCTTCGATACACGGCCGCCCTTTGCTAAATAATCTAAATCCTCAACGGTGAAGAGATGTTCCATATGCTTACTTCTAAAAGTCACTTCGTTTAAAATGTCCTGTTTGCTCGTATTGTTCATCGCAAGCATGGCTGCTTCTTTAACAATTAGTCCAACACCAAGAGAAGCACATTTTGTAT
The DNA here is from genome assembly GCF_057656715.1 of Neobacillus sp. Soil_C_43. Classification (NCBI taxonomy): domain Bacteria; kingdom Bacillati; phylum Bacillota; class Bacilli; order Caryophanales; family Bacillaceae; genus Neobacillus; species Neobacillus sp. Soil_C_43. The sequence continues at coordinate 46,679 of NZ_JBDGJV010000005.1, read as the reverse complement.
CAACGATCGTTAAATTAAAGTTTGGATATTTTTCCTTCACTTGGTCAAGAATCATAACAGCGGTTGAATAAGTTCCTGATAGCTCAGAAGAGAAGGCTATGTATATTCCATCTTCATTTTTTTCAGCCATTTGTGTGAAGACTTCTTCAAACAAAAGGGGAGAGGTCTGAGATGTTTTAGGCGTAGAACCATTTCTGATGGCGTCATAGACCGTTTTCGGATCAATATTTTTAACATCTTCGTATTCTTCTCCATTTAGATGGACCTTTAATGGGAGAAGTGTGACATTGTTTTCTTCATAAAAACTTTTAGGTAAATCGCATGCGCTATCTGCTAGTATTTTTACCTGCATGAAGCTCACCTGCTTTCAAGCGTTATTTTAGTTTCAGTTTATCGGTTTCGCCTAAAAAATACAATTATGTAATTTTAGAAGGGTTGACAAACAAAAGAATAAAGGGGGACTATCATTGCTTTGGCAAGAATCAAAAAAAATAGTTATTGTAATTGCGGGTGCGTTATTAAATGCACTGGCAATGAATTTATTTCTCATTCCGGCTAATGTTTATTCAAGCGGATTTACAGGAATCGCCCAATTACTTTCTAAGGTGCTAAGTGATTATACACCTATTCAACTATCCATGGGTATTTTATTGCTTTTATTAAATATCCCAGTAGCCATTCTAGGCTGGAGAAAAGTAGGAAAATCATTTACCGTTTACAGCTTTTTAAGTGTGTTAATGTCCTCCTTTTTTTTAACCATCGTACCGATCAAACAAGTATCCCAAGATATTTTACTTAACGCCGTATTTGGTGGCGTTATTTTAGCTGTAGGTGTGGGGATTACTTTAAAGTGGGGAGCATCAACAGGTGGTGTGGATATCATCGCAATGGTTTTATCGAGAATGAAGGATAAGCCGGTTGGTCCGTACATGTTTGTCTTAAATGGGATAATCATTGTAACTGCGGGCTTCCTGTTTGGGTGGGAAAAAGCACTTTATACACTAGTTACTTTATATACCTCAACAAGAGTCATTGATGCCATTCATACCAGACACGCGAAGCTCACGGCGATGGTTATAACGAAAAAAGCAGACGAACTGAAAAAGGCCATCCACGGTTCACTAGTTAGAGGAATCACAATGATCCCAGCAAAAGGAGCGTTTTCAAATGAACCAAGGGACCTGCTAATGATCGTCATTACTCGCTATGAGCTTTATGATTTAGAACGAATAATTAAGGAAGTAGATCCAAATGCATTTACAAATATCATCCAGACTACAGGAGTATATGGTTTTTTTCGGAGAGAATAAAGGAAAAAGGAGACCAACATGCGAATACTACTTTGTGTTATTACATTACTTTTCCCAACTTTTCAAAAAACAGTTACAAACGGGGTGAACGAACTGGATTATCGTTTTTATGTCATTCCGACTGCGGGGTCAGAAAGGGTAGATTTCGAAATAGTCGTAGAAAACACTGGAGAGGTTCCACTTCACTTTGAATTTCCAACTTCTCAATTGGTTGAAATAACGATTACGGACCAATCAGGGAAGGAGGTTTATGTCTATTCAAAAGGACGATATTTTTTGCAGGCATTTCAGACGGTTAGTATAGAACCACATCAATCCTTTAGACGAGTAGAAAAATGGAATTATCAATTTAAGGGGAGCAGGGTTTCGCCTGGTGAGTATACGGTTCATACCACTTTCCGTCCTATAAGGATAAATGACCAACCCATCACAAATCGAACCAAGTTAACCAATAGTCAAAAATTCTATGTTCCAGAAGAAAACAATGTCTTCCGAGAGGTAAAGGTGTCAGGCACCAAAGGAAATTATAGTGTCACTGGTGAGGCAAATGTAAGTAACCGTAAATTATATTATTCACTTGAAGATGGTCATACGGAATTTATCCCTGAAACAAAGCTTTTAGTTTCCTCTGATAAGGGGGAGTGGAGACCATTTAAGCTAGAGGTCCATCTTCCGAATGAAAAGCTTCCTACTAATGGTTCCTTGATGTTAAACCTTTATGAAAAGAGCCGGGACGGAAAAATCACTCATACCTATCCTGCGATACTTGAACAATTTCATCATGAAAAAAGCAGAGGCACCGAATAAAGGTGCCTCTGCTTTTTGTGCAGCTATCTGATCTGTTCAAGCTCTTGTTGCATTTGTTGGAGCTGTGCCTGCTCTGCTACCGTCGAGTTTGCATAAGCAGAACTTAGAGCATTCTTTGCTTTTGCTACAGCAGAATCATACTCAGCTGGGTTGGCAGATTTCGCCATTTCAACAAATCTCCGTGCTTCCTGGAACAATTGGTTTCCCATGTTATATTCCTCCAAGCGAGGATTCATGCACATTGGCCATTTTCTGAGCTTCTGCTTCAGCGTAGGTCATGTGATAAGGGATACGTTCATCATGCTTGCTGACTGTATCCACTCCTTGCTGGACAAAGCGTTTTGATTTGTTACGTTTACCCATTCGAATCCCTCCAATATGCTCAAGCTTTGATTGAAACAGCACCGCTGCCTCAAAAATAGTATGCTCCAATAGGAGGTTGTTCATTTAGGAAAACAATGGTGTTAAAAAATTATAATTTTAAATTTAACAAGTCTGCCAAATATTGTCCGACTCCATCTTCTTCGTTGCTAAGGGTGACATCGTTGGCAATGTTTTTTACTTGGTCGATGGCATTACCCATTGCAATACCACGACCGGCATATTCAAGCATTTCAAGATCGTTATCCTCGTCACCGAAAGCAATGATTCTTTCTGCAGGAATGCCAAAGTACTCTGAAGCCTTCTTCAGCCCCACTGCCTTATTTAATCCGATTTTAATGATTTCGATAACATGCCATGGCGCGGCCCAACTGCGGTGATCAATCACTTCTGCATGAACATCGGATAAGTGCTGTCTAATCGTTTTTAACTGATCTTCTTCTGTATGGATTAACATACTGGTAGGGGAATCTTGTAAGTACTCAGCAAGGTCACCAGTAGTTATCTTTGGATTACCGAAGCTAAAAATGTCTAAAAGCTTTTCATCATGATAGTGAAAATAAACGTCATCGATTACTTCTGCAATGATGTTATGGAAATGGAAGCTTCTGCAAGCTTCAACAATGTCTTTTGCAACCTTAACATCAAGTGGTTCATGATAAAATCCCCAATTAGGATTCCGAGGATGATGCATAAACGCTCCATTAAAATTAACAATGGGCGTGTCCAAATTTAACTCACGATAATACATTTCACTTGAACGAAAAGGGCGGCCAGTTGCAATCATAACGACATGACCTTCATCCCTTGCTTTATTTAAAATTTCCTTCGTTTTTAAAGAGATGGTTTTATCATCTTTTAGTAATGTTCCATCTAAATCTAATGCGATTAAATGTCTCTCTGCCATATGGACTCCTTTATAATATGAATTCTCAAATAAATGCATACTTTTAGTAAAAAAATGAACTGCATGATACACTACATTTAATGAGTTTCAAAACATTGGACTGTTATTTCTATATTTACTATGTTAACAATTATATATCCAACCTGTAAAAAATTTCACACCAAGATTGGATAAAAACCGATATACTTTTTATATAAAAGTAAATACTGTAATAAATCGTACCATTTAAAGGAGCGGAAGGAAATGAATGAGGATTTAAGAGAAAATATTATGGGTGCACTGGAGTTAGTCATTGACCCAGAACTAGGTGTAGACATTGTTAATTTAGGATTAGTATATAAAACAGAAATGGATGATGAAGGAAAGGTCACTATTGATATGACATTAACTTCAATGGGCTGCCCTTTGGCTGGAACAATTGTTGATCAAGTAAAAAGAGCACTTGCAGATATTCCTGAAGTCAAGGATGTAGAAGTAAATATTGTTTGGAATCCGCCTTGGAATAAAGAAATGATGTCACGCTATGCGAAAATTGCCTTAGGCATTCGCTAAATATAAGTGGTAATTTAAAATAATATAACCTTTAAAAGCAGTGGAGTTCCATCCACTGGTAGGCTATCGAAATACTTTCGATAGCCTTTTTATTTTCTTTAATTTTCAGAAGGTAGGGGAACTTCGGACAGAGTAGGCGGAAAAAACAGAAACATTGTCAGAAGGCAACCCAACTTCGGACAGAGTACGAAGAAAAAAGCGAAACATTGTCAAAAGGCAGGGGAACTTCGGACAGAGTAGGCAGAAAAAACAGAAATATTGTCAGAAGGCAACTCAACTTCGGACAGTGTACGAAGAAAAAAGCGAAACATTGTCAAAAGGCAGGGGAACTTCGGACAGAGTTGGCAGAAAAAACAGAAACATTGTCAGAAGGTAACCCAACTTCAGACAGTGTACGAAGAAAAAAGCGAAACATTGTCAGCAGGCAGGGGAACTTCAACAATTTAGGCGGAACTCCTTTCTAGACAATCTGGCAGTGGAATTCCACCCACTGTTTTTTCTTTTAGCATTATAAGAAAGCATAAAACTCGACTTTGAGAATTGTCCAGCTCCAGCGACTAGCTCCTCGGGTCAAATGTTCTTCTGCAATAAAAGTCAAAGAGCGACTTTTTTTGCAGAAGAACATTTGCCTGTCGGGGCTGATCAAGGCGCTTGCGCTTTTCTTTGTATTCACAAAACGTCCATATATATCGTTCAGTCTGTGAGTAAGTTCACTTTTTTCGCCTATAAACACCTTTATAATACAGAGTATTAAGGCTGTTTGAGTTGAAATAGCCGTTTTTAGGGGGCGTTTCATATGGCTTTTAGCCGAGATTTTAATAAAGATCCATTTATCGTTATTTGGGAACTTACACGTGCATGTCAGTTAAAGTGTTTGCACTGTCGTGCCGAAGCACAATATAGAAGAGATCCTCGTGAGCTTTCCTTTGAGGAAGGCAAACAGTTAATAGATCAGATATATGAAATGAATAATCCGATGCTCGTTTTTACGGGGGGAGATCCCTTAATGAGGGAGGATGTTTTTGATATTGCTAAATATGCAGTGGAAAAAGGCGTACGTGTCTCAATGACGCCTAGTGCTACTCCTAACGTGACGAAAGAAGCCATTGAAAAAGCAAAAGATGTCGGACTATCTCGCTGGGCATTTAGTATTGATGGGCCAACAGCAGAGGTACATGATCATTTCCGTGGAACGGCTGGGTCATTCGATCTTACAATGGAAAGAATTAAATATCTTCATGAGTTGGAGATCCCTATCCAAATCAATACCGTAATATCTCGCTATAATATAAATTATCTTGATGAAATGGCAAAAATGGTTGAAGATCTCAACTGTGTATTATGGAGTGTCTTTTTCCTAGTACCAACAGGAAGAGGACAAGAATCAGATATGATCTCTCCCGTTGAACATGAAGAAGTGTTCAGATGGCTTTATGATTTAAGTAAACGTGTTTCTTTTGATATAAAAACAACAGCAGCACAGCATTATCGTCGAGTGGTTATTCAGCAAAAGATGCGTGAGGCTAAGGAACAAACAGCAGAGATAGATTATCTAAGTGCATTAACAGAGCAGGGATTAACAGGCTCAATCGATGGTTTAGGTCGAGCACCAAAAGGCGTAAATGATGGAAATGGATTTGTTTTCATATCGCATATTGGGGATGTTTACCCGAGTGGACTTTTACCAGTTAAGGCAGGGAATGTAAGGGAGCAGCCATTAGAAGAAATTTACCGTGAGTCACCTATTTTCAAATCACTACGGAATCCTGATCTTTATAAAGGAAAATGTGGGGTCTGTGAATTCCGCCATGTATGTGGAGGTTCAAGGTCAAGAGCATATGCTATGACGGGTGATTATCTTGAAAGTGAACCGTTCTGTGTTTATATTCCAAAAGCACTACGGGAAAAACAGGTCCAAAAATAATCAAGATAAAAAAGAAGAGGCTGACCTTAAAAGTCAGCCTCTTCCAAAACAGCTATTCAATATTGCAATAAACGGCAGAACAATTTTCGCAACCGATCTCGTCTTTTAAAAATTGAAGATCTAAAATAGATATTTTACCTCGTTTTATAGAAATAATTTTATCTTTCTTTAAGTCACTGAGGATCCGATTGGTACTTTCTCGAGAAGTCCCACAGAAATTGGCGAGCTCTTGATTAGTTAGAGGCAGGTCAATTAAAATTTCATTATCTTTTTGAATACCGTAGCTATTAGTCATTCGAATTAAAGTAGAAAAAAGCGCGCCGCGTTTTCCATTTAACACAAGGTCACGAAATTTTGTTTGTGTTTTTCGGAAATGATCGCTCATCCATTTCATGAATTCAAAAGCAAGCTTACTATTTTGAAAAATTTCACTTTCAATCACATCTTTTTTAATGGCTACAATTTCTCCTTCTTCGAGTACCTTTGCACTTAATAAGTATCTGGGATTATCTGTAAAGAGTGTCAATTCACCACAAATATCATTTGCACCGCAAATTCTTAAAGATAGTTCACGTCCATCTGATGTTATTTTGCTGATTTGAACTTTTCCAGAAATGATAATGTAAAGTTCCTCTGCTTTCATCCCTTCCTGAAATAAGAAGCTTCCTCTTTCACTTCTAAATTTCCGGTCAGCAAATCGAAGTAATTCTTTTATCTCTATGGAATGAGTGGGTTTCATTGGCGTTGTCATTGTCATCCGTTTCACCTCAAGTAACATATTTTATACCTGTCATTTTTTATTAAGGATTCATTAGTATCATTCTATCCCATGATTGAGCAATAAATCGGGGTAAACAATGACAATATAGTGAAAACTCACGCAGTTTTTTTATGTAAGGTAAGAAAGGCTTATATTTCCAAAAACAATCATTTCTTCATCAATAAACATCTGTTAAGATAAGAATTATATTAAAAGTATATTTATAGTGAATAAAGTAACAGCTTTCAAACCAAAAGACTGCTACACTTATAAGTAAATTGCTTCCTTAAATGGAGTTGATACCGAATGGAAAAAACCATTATAAAAGATAAATTTAACAGGCCATTACGTGATTTAAGAATATCAGTCATTGATCGTTGTAATTTTCGTTGTCAATACTGTATGCCAGCAGATCAATTTGGGCCCGATTTTGAATTTCTTCCGAAGACCGCTTTGCTAACCTATGAAGAAATTGAACGTCTTGCAAAGATTTTTGTAAGTTTAGGTGTTGAAAAAATTCGTTTAACAGGTGGAGAACCACTATTACGAAGAGATATGCCAAAACTTGTTGAAAAGTTATCAGCCATTGAAGGCTTAAGTGACATTGGGTTAACGACAAACGGTGTCCTGCTTCCAAAATTAGCAATGGACTTAAAAAAAGCAGGTCTAAAAAGAGTAAATGTTAGTCTTGATACCTTGAATGATGAGTTGTTCGGCGAAATAAATGGACGAGGTGTTGGGACAGGACCTGTTTTAGAAGGTATTGAAGCAGCTAAGCAAGCAGGTCTAGGTGTCAAAATCAACATGGTAGTAAAAAAAGGTTTAAACGATTCAGAGATCATACCAATGGCAGAATACTGCAAAAACAATGGATTGGAATTACGTTATATTGAGTTTATGGATGTTGGCTCTACAAATGGGTGGAAAATGGACGACGTTGTTACCAAGAAGGAAATGTACTATTTACTAAAAGAGCATTTTGAGCTAGAGCCAATTGACCCCGCATATTTTGGGGAAGTAGCCAAGCTTTATCGTTATAAGGATGCGGACGTTAACGTAGGATTCATTACCTCCGTTTCTGAATCATTTTGTTCCAGCTGCACACGTTCACGACTTTCAGCAAATGGTCAAATATTTACCTGTTTATTCAATGGGAATGGTCATGATATCCGTAATTTCATGCGTAATGGCGCTAGTGATGAAGAAATCCGTAATAGAGTAACCGCTATTTGGAATGGGCGGGAAGATCGATATTCGGATGAAAGAACGGAAGAGACAACGAAAAACCGCAAAAAAATTGAGATGTCCTATATTGGGGGATAATCTCCCAATTGTATTAAATAATAGGCTGTGTTAATGAACATGATTGATTTTTATACACTGTTGATTGGAGTGGAAGGCTCGAAGACTCCTGTGGGAGTACGGTTCAGGGGAGACCCCGCAGGCGTGAGCGCCGAGGAGGCTCGCCGAAACGCCCACGGAAAGCGAAGAGCCTGGAGCGGAAATCAACAGACAAGTTTAACAAAGCCAAATAATAAAAAACTCTCTTAGCAAAAATAAGAGAGTTTTTTATTTCACAAAAGAGGCTGTCTCAACAGGATTATGAGACAGCCTTTTATTATTAAGAAAGATAGCGTGGGAATAAGATATTATTTTCTAAGTGTACATGCATAAAGGTTAGTCCCTCTAATGCTTCCAAACGTGCATAGACTAAGCGGTACGTACCACAAGCATCTAATGGAAGTGTATAATCAGATGTCACTGCCCGGATTTCTCTCAAAATTTCACCTGCATGATCGTGTTCTTTTTCAAGCTCAACAATCATATTGATTGCTTCTTCACGGTTTTCCACTGTGCCATCAGCCAGTTGCTTGATTAAAGGGAAGACTACTGCCTCTTCCTTTGCCATGTGCTCTATCAATTCTTTTTTTAATTCATAAAAAAGCTCATATACCTTTAATAGCTCTGGATGATTATCACCATGTACGCGAGAGACCTTTGTTACATAAGGGCTAAGCATGGTTAATTCTTCTTCAGAGACACGGTGATAATTAGTGATTACATGGTCAATAATCGTATTAGAATCGGAATCAGTCCATACCTCAATATTTTTCTCTTCATTTTCATATTTCTTGAATACTTCTTTTAATTCTGTAAGTAAATGATCGGTATTGAGTCCGTTTTGGGCTGCTGCTTCAGACAATGGAATATTTCCGCCACAGCAGAAATCAATACGGTTTTTCTTAAATACATCACTTGTTTTTGGTAATTCGTTTACAATATCTTTAACTAATGAGTTAGATGTAAATGGGAAAGTCATAACGAAATCCTCCTTAAAATTTGAAGCTGTTTGTTTTCTTGTTATAAGCATAATGGAATTAGAGAGGGAATTAGGTGACCTAAATCACACATTCAATATGATTTTTTGTTTTTTTAAGGTAAGATTTATCCAATTTGTGATATTTGATATATTTGCAAGGTTTCTATAGGCTTATAATGTATAGTAGTTCATTATATTGTACATAAAGTTAAACTACCCGTTTTAGGCAGGAGTGAGCAGGATGTTAGAAAAAAGAAAACCCATCCCAATAGGAGAAGCGGTTAAAAAGATCATGGAATTACAATTACATGGTGCGACAGAGTATATATCCATAAATGATAGTTATGGCCGTTTTTTATCGGAAGATTTAATTGCAACTAGTGATGTGCCCCATTTTGATAGGGCACCGTATGATGGTTTTGCGGTTAGATCTATTGATACGAGTCAGGCTTCTCAATCCAATCCTCTAGAATTCGAAGTAGTAGATCACATTGGAGCCGGGATGGTTTCAACCAAAGTTGTTGGTCAAAATCAAGCTGTTAGAATTATGACCGGTGCTATGATGCCTGAGGGAACCGATGCAGTGGTTATGTTTGAGTTGGCAAAGGATTATGAAAAGAATGGTATTCCATACATGTCTATTAAGCGTCCATTTAAGAAGGGGGATAATGTTTCCTTCATAGGGGAAGATGCGAAACAAGGCGAAGTTCTTGTTAAAAAAGGGACACTCATCAACCCAGGTATTCAAGCCATGCTTGCGACTTTCGGCTATCATAATGTTCCAGTAGCTAAGAAGCCAATTGTGGGTCTATTTGCGACCGGTACAGAGCTATTAGAGGTGTATGAAGATTTAGTTCCAGGAAAAATTCGTAATAGTAATTCACATATGATTTGTGCACAGATTGAAAGAGCTGGTGGAATTGTCCATTATTTTGGAAAATTGCCTGATGAATTTGATACCTGCTTTGATGCAGTAAAGGATGCATTAAATAAAGTGGACGTTCTGATAACAACCGGAGGGGTATCTGTAGGAGATTTTGATTACCTACCGGCTATTTATGAAAAACTAGGGGCAGAAGTATTGTTTAATAAGGTAGCAATGCGGCCTGGTAGTGTAACAACGGTGGCCCGATATAAAGAAAAGATTTTATTTGGGCTTTCTGGTAATCCTTCAGCATGTTATGTCGGATTTGAACTGTTTGCCCGCCCAATCCTTCGGAGAATGTTATTTTCGGAAAAACCGCATTTGAGGAAAGAACTGGCTGTACTTGAAGTAGACTTTCCAAAAGCCAATCCATTTACAAGGTTTGTTCGAAGTTCAACGTTTATAGAAGCAGGCAGACTTAAATCTACACCGAGCGGTCTGGACAAATCAAACATTATTATGAGCTTAGCTGGTGCCAATTCGTTAATGATTCTGCCAGGTGGAACAAGAGGTTTTACCGCAGGCTGTGAAGTAGAAGTTCTTTTATTGGAGGACCAATCAGGCAGTGAGTGGCCTTGGTAAATCCTGTTGTTTTTCAAATTGTAGGATTTCAAAATAGCGGCAAAACTACTTTTACATTAAAGTTAATCGAACAATTAAAAAACGACCAGTTACAGACAGTAACCATTAAGCATCACGGGCATGGCGGTAAGCCCGATGCATCGATGTCCAAAGATACAGGAAAGCATCTAACCTCGGGTGCACTTGCATCCATTGTTGAGGGAGGCGGAAGAATTCTTCTTCAAGCTGAGGAGATTGTTTGCAATCTTGATGATCAGGTAGAGCTTATGAAATTCTTTAAGCCCGATGTCATTATAATCGAAGGGTATAAGCAAGAGCATTATCCCAAGCTTTTAATCATTAGAGAGACCTCTGACATACGATTACTTGAAAAAGTGAACAATGTATTAGCAGTGATTTCTTGGAATGAGGAAATAAAGGAACAGGTGAATGAAAAGTGGGCTGGTCCATCTTTTTTAATCAGTGATGAAAGAGCAATTCAGTGGACTATCCAATATGTTCAGGAGCAGGTACAGGTACCAAAAAAATCGGTCTGAATGGACCGATTTTTTTATTGTGCTATATTGTTTTGCTTAATCCACTTTACATATTTCAACAGGACAATCCTCACAATCGATTTCCCTTTTTAAGAAATCTAAATCATGAATAGTAATTGTTCCTTTATCAATAGAAATGATATTTGTTCTTCTTAAATCACTTAGAAGCCGATTTACCACTTCACGAGAGGTCCCACAGAAATTAGCTAATTCTTGATTCGTTAAAGGAAGCTCCACTAGGATTCCTTTAGTGGTTCTTATTCCATAGCTATTACTTATTCTAATTAATGTGGAATACAATGCTCCTTTTTTTCCATGAAGGACTAAATCTCGAAATTTAGTTTGGGTTTTCCGATATTGTTGACTCATCCATTGGATGAATTCAAAGGAAAGTGGAAGATCTTGTGAGAGCTTTTCCTCAAGTGTTTCTTTCTTAATAACAGCTACTTCTCCACTTTCAACTACACGTGCACTTAATAAAAATTTTGAACTTGGAGAGAATAAATTTAATTCCCCAACAAGTTCACCTTTTGAGCACATTCGAATAGTTAATTCTCTACCGTCAGGAATAATTTTACTAATTTGCAGGATTCCACTTTGAACAATATATAATTCATCTGCGTTTGATCCTTCTTGAAAAAGAAAAGTACCTTTCTCGATCTTTCTATTATGGTGAACCGTATCAAAGAGATGGGAGAGTGTTACGGACATTTCTTTTACTGACTGCATACAAATAACCACCTTTAAAGGTTCAAATAAACCGCTTAATAATAAAAACACAGTCAAATTTCACAAGGGTATTTTTACTATAATTATATTGTTAACAAAGAATATTTAGCAATAAATGTACAATAAGTTCATACAATCGTCATATTTAAAAAAGCATTCATAATATTTCTTAGGAAATATTGTCGAACTTTGTGAAAACTTGCAGTAACTTCCTTTAATGGCCTCTACCGAAAAGGAAATAATAAAAATGTAGACGACAAGGAGGGAAGAAAATGGGACAAAACCACCAGTTTAAATCAGGTAAAAAGGCACCGAATAATGGAATATACATTGAGGTTGGCGACACAGGAAGCACTGTCAACAACCCCAAAAAAATAAAGCTTAAAGCGGGAGACACTTTTCCAGAAACGTCCAATGATGAACGTGTATGGACCTATCAAAGAAAACCTTAATGTATCAAGATAAGTCATCCATATGGGTGGCTTTTCTATTGTGAAAAATTTTACTTCTTTTAGAGAAATGTTTTATAATTAAGTTAAGGTCAAAAATGGTCAAATAAGGAGTGAGATGTATGGACTTAAACCGAATGACAGAACGTTTACAACAAGGATTAATGGAGGCCCAATCTTTAGCTGTAAAAAATAATCATCAAGAGGTGGATGAACCCCATATATTTTTGGCGTTAATGGATCAGGAGGATAGTCTCATTGTATCTATCCTTGAAAGGACCGGTTTATCTGTTGAGAAAGTTCAAAGCAAATGGATGGAGTCTATATCTAAAAAACCTCAGGTCACTGGAAGTGGCGTTGAACAAGGGAAATTATATATAACAGCAAAGCTGCAAAAGTTGATCGTAAGTGCTGAAGAATTTGCAGCTAAGTTTGGTGATGAGTATATATCGGTTGAACACATAGTTTTAGCAGCATGTTATGCAAATGATTCTGAAATGAAAAAGATTCTGCAATCATTTGGTAAAGCACCAGAAAATGTATTGAAGGCGATTAAAGAGATAAGGGGGAACCAGAGAGTGACTTCGCAAAACCCGGAAGCAGGATATGATGCTCTAAAGAAATATGGAAGAGACCTGGTTGCTGAGGTCAGAGCAGGGAAGCTAGATCCAGTAATCGGGAGGGACACAGAAATTCGTCATGTTATCAGGATATTATCAAGGAAAACAAAAAATAATCCTGTTTTAATTGGCGAACCAGGGGTTGGTAAAACAGCTATTGTTGAAGGGTTGGCCCAGCGAATTGTCAGAAAGGATGTACCGGAAGGTTTAAAGGACAAAACAATCTTTTCTTTAGATATGAGTGCACTAATTGCCGGTGCCAAATTTAGGGGTGAATTTGAAGAAAGATTAAAAGCTGTGTTAAATGAAATCAAAAAAAGCGAAGGGCGAATCCTGCTTTTTATTGATGAGATCCATACTATTGTAGGGGCCGGCAAGACCGAAGGTGCAATGGATGCAGGAAATATGTTAAAACCAATGCTAGCTCGAGGGGAACTTCACTGTATTGGTGCCACTACCCTTGATGAACACCGGAAATATATTGAAAAAGATCCTGCACTTGAACGAAGATTCCAGCAGGTTCTTGTGCAAGAACCAAATGTAGAGGATACAATTTCTATTTTAAGAGGTCTAAAGGAAAGGTTCGAAGTTCACCATGGAGTGAAAATCCATGACCATGCACTTGTAGCTGCTGCGACGTTGTCGGATCGGTATATTACAGATCGTTTTTTACCAGATAAGGCTATTGACCTTGTAGACGAAGCCTGTGCTCTGATTCGGACAGAAATTGACTCAATGCCTACCGAACTTGATGAAGTCACACGAAGAGTTATGCAATTAGAAATCGAAGAAGCGGCATTAAGAAAAGAAAGTGATGAAGGCAGTAAAGTCAGATTGGAAACACTTCAAAAGGAATTGGCGGATTTAAAAGAGCAAGCGAATATGAAGAAAGCAAAGTGGCTTCAGGAAAAGCAAGGAATTCAGAAATTACAGGAGAAAAGGGAACAACTTGAAATACTTAGGAGGGAGCTTCAACAGGCAGAGGATCAATATGATTTAAACCGTGCAGCCGAGCTTCGCCATGGACAAATTCCCTTAGCAGAAAAAGAACTGAAAGAGTTGGAGCAGGCCATAGTAAGAGATGACCGCTTACTTCGTGAAGAGGTGACGGGGGAAGAAATTTCAAATATTGTTTCCAGATGGACAGGGATTCCACTCTCTAAACTGGTTGAAGGTGAAAGAGAAAAGCTGTTAAAATTGGAGTCTATTTTACATGAAAGAGTCATTGGACAAGAGGAAGCAGTCAACCTAGTGGCTGATGCTGTACTCCGAGCTCGGGCAGGAATTAAAGACCCTAATCGACCAATTGGATCATTCTTATTTTTAGGTCCTACAGGTGTAGGGAAAACAGAACTTGCAAAGGCATTGGCAGAATCGCTATTTGACAGCGAGGAACAGATTATCCGTATGGATATGTCGGAATATATGGAGAAACATGCAGTTTCACGTTTAATCGGTGCACCTCCTGGCTATATAGGGTATGAAGAAGGCGGACAATTGACAGAAGCTGTGAGAAGGCGACCTTATTCTGTGGTCCTAATGGACGAAATTGAAAAGGCCCATCCAGAGGTTTTCAATATTCTCTTGCAGGCACTAGATGATGGGCGAATTACTGATTCACAGGGCCGAGTGGTGGACTTTAAGAATACAGTGATTATCATGACCTCCAATATTGGATCACACTTTTTACTGGACCGAAGAGATAATGAAATAGGCATTTCTGAGGATACTAGAGACAACGTGATGAACCAACTAAGAGCGCACTTTCGTCCTGAATTTTTAAATAGAATTGATGAAACCATTCTTTTTAAACCTCTGTCATTGGGAGAAATAAAAAATATTGTGGTTAAGATGATGAAGGAACTACAAATGAGATTAAGGCAGCAGCATATTGATATTTCGATTCGAGAAGATGCAAAAGAATTTATTGCTGAGAATGGTTTTGATCCTATATATGGTGCAAGACCATTAAAACGGTATATACAAAGGAATATTGAAACGAAACTCGCCCGTGAAATCATAGCTGGGCGTGTACATGAACATTCATCAGTAGAAATTGTTATTGAAAATGGAGAAGTAAGTTTAAGGGTTCATGAGCTTAATGGCTAAAAAGTAGGTTGTGTAAAAGAACAGTGTTAATTTTTATACCATGTTGATTGGAGCGGAAATCAACAGACGAGTTTAACAAAGCTAAGAAGTAAAAAGAGACTGACTCTAAAGCTTAAGGAGTCAGCCTCTTTTTTTACATTCCCAAACGGACGATTTGCTTATTAGTGTTTTTCAACTGGTTCATTTGGAATAACTGCAGAAACGATGAAAATCAAAATTGTCACTACAACTGCTGCAATAGAACCCGAAACAAAGTCATAACTTACTCCTGACATAGAGCTAATAACATATGTAAGCATTTGTACTAAAAGAAATGACCAGAAAAATGTCCAAAAGTATTGCACAATTATTCACCTCATACTTATTTTACATCATCATTAATATTACCATACCAAATCAAAAAAATATAGAAAAATCAGCTTTTTGTTTTTAATTGAAATTGGGCAAACTCCCTTTCATCTTTTGTGAAGTGGCATACAATACTTTGAGGAAATATGTAAAAGGAGATTTATCAATGGAAAATCGAAATTTTCTAATGGATACCCAATGGAATATCATTCATTACCCTGAAAAGCCTACAGGATTTGGGATTTTAATCATCGGAGATGAAAGGCATTTTGTGGATGAAAATAAATGCTTTTGGACGCAAAATGAAGGAAAGCTAGCTATTATCAATGAACTAAAAGAAAAAGGGTACACCATTTTTTCCTCAAATCTTTATGGGCGAAACTGGGGGAGCGAAAGTGCTGTCGAGCTTGCTCAAAGATTATATCACCATGTAATCCGTAACGAGATCATTAACAATAAAATTCATATCTTGGCAGAAGGAATGGGCGCACTTGTGGCTCTTCGATTAATGGAAAAAATGAAAGACAGTATTCGATCGATTATCCTGCTTAATCCAATCCTGTCCTTAAAACATCATCTTGAACTTGAAAAAGAGCATAAGTTCTTTTATAAAAAATTGATCAGAGAATTAGCTGCTGCCTATCATGTGGATCAAAAAGAAGTGGAAAGTAAGATTAACAATCTGGAAGGGTCTATTCATCTTGAAGCGAACTGTCCAATAAAAATCATTCAAGTCCTATCAGGTGGGAAATCCTATTCTCAGTCAAAATTGTATCAGCAGGTGATTAACACATCTGAAATTAATCCTACTTTTATTCTTCCTGAAAAAAAACCACAACTAGGAAAAATAGTCATCAAGTTTTTTAACAGTCATGAAAATGTACTTTAACGCTCCCTTCTCCCCAAAAGAAATATTTCCTTATTAATTGGCATAGGATTCAATAAGGATAATTGGGGAGGAAGCGTTCATGGACAAGGCTATTATATTTGGTATATATGAATTTGTAAGCTTTCATGCAAGCAAGACTCTTTTAAATCAGGGGATAGAAGTGGTGGGCATTTCTTTTGAGGATAAAGATAACATTCCATTCTATGAGGAGAAAAAACTCGAGGTAGGACGAAATGCAAATTTTACCGAACAATCATTCTCTAAGTGGGAAAAGGAGCGAGAACTAGAAAAGTCAAAAACTGTACTTGTCTTTTCAATCTATGACCAGTACATGCTGAAAAAAGAATCCCACTTCCTGAAGAAGAGCGTAATGAAACCGATAGTGGATTATATCGAGAAAAATAATAAGAATCTCGAAATCGTTTGTTTGCTTCCGATTCAAGAGCTTGGTTCTAATAATGAAAGACAATTAGAGGGTTTTTTAGAACAGGTTAGTCGTATAGCTGAGAACATGCATGTTTTTTATCTGCCAGCTATATATGGACCTTGGCAGCCAAAGACGTTCCTTTTTCAACAATCCATACTCTCAAAAATACAAAAGGTTGAAATACAAATAGGTGATCGAGAATGGACAGAGGATATCCTTTTTGCATGTGATGCAGTGGAATCTATTTTTGATATGGTAGAATCAGAGAGGCCAGGTAAATATGTGTTACAAAGTGGTAAAAAAGATTATTGGTCTGAGTGCGCGGCGTACCTTCAGATTGATGAAAACCTTTTAATAAAGAACGTATCGGAGCCTGTGAAAATTGAAAAACAAATAGTAACAGTACCTGTTCGACACATCACTCCAATCGCGGATTCTATAACCCAGCAAGTAGAGCATGTACATCGTTTATTTCAGGGGAATTAATAAAAGGCTATTTTAAAGAGCATTGTTTATTGTATATCCTGTTGATTGGAGCGGAAATCAACAGACAAATTTAACAAAGCCCAATAAAAAGGAAAAATGTGTCTTTTCATTTTATAGTACAAAGAGTAGAATTAAGGGAAAAACGGTCCTTTCAAATAGCTTAATGTTCAGAATATGAAAATGATAAATGAAATCGTTGTAGTTATGGCCGATGTATTAAGGAGTTGCATGGAATGCTAAAGCGTTTCGGAATCATTCTTTTATGTCTTCTTTTACTTGGAGCTTGTGGGGAAACAAAGTCTACAGGGAAATTGCAAAAGGTAGGCTTGCTAGTTCCTGAGACGGTAAATGATCAAGTATGGGGAACAAAGGGATTTAAAGGAATGTTAAAAATACAATCAAAATTTAATGTTGATGTATTTTATAAAGAAGGAATGAATTCGGAGGCCGTGGTTAAACGCGCGGTCGAAGAGTTTGACCAAAAAGGAGTTAACCTAATCTTTGGTCATGGAGCAGAATATGCTGAGTACTTTAATAAAATCTCTAAAGACTATCCGAAAATTCACTTTGTCAGCTTTAATGGAGATGCAAAGAATTCAAATACAACGAGTCTTAACTTTAAAGCGCATGCAATGGGCTTTTTTGGAGGGATGGTTGCTGCTCATATGTCAAAACAACATAAAGTGGGAGTGTTGGCTGCTTATGAGTGGCAACCAGAAATTGAAGGGTTCTACCAGGGCGCTCTAGCTGAAAATAATCAAACCCATGTGAGCATAGAATATGTCGGAAATTGGGATGATGAAACTAAGGCACTCCAATTAGTTGATCGTATGTTAGAAAATGGTGTTGATGTGGTGTATCCTGCAGGGGATGGTTATAACGTTCCGGTAATTGAACGAGTGAAGGAACAAGGCCTTTTTGTTATCGGCTACGTTTCAGACCAGTCTGACTTAGGAGAATCTACCGTTTTAACAAGTACGATTCAACAGGTTGATAAATTATATGAAAAAGTGGCAGATCAATACAATAAAGGGGAACTAAAATCAGGTAATCTTTCCTTTGACTTTCAAGATAACGTCATCTCACTTGGAAAGTACAGCCCTTTAGTTAAGAAAGAGTTCATTCAGAAAATGAACAAGCATATAGAGGATTACAAGGAAACAGGCAAATTGCCTAAATAATATTCTTAAAGGAGTACATAATGAACAATCAAGATCACACTTTACAATTTATGCAAATCGCGATGAAGTATTTACCAGAGGCAAAGGAACAATTGGATCAGGCTGGGGTCGAATTATCGATGGAATTAATCCAACCATTTATGAACCTATTTACTAAAGTAATGGAAGAGGCATATGAATTAGGAAGAGAAAGTGTTTTAAGTGAATTGAAACAATCTTAATGATGAAAAGGCTGGCCCATTATGAGTCAGCCTTATTTTTTTTTCCATAATTGTTCGATATATGGATATACTTTTTGAAATAAGGGTTTAAATCCCTTCATAGATTCCATTAATGTATCAATATTGTTCATTAGTTCTTCATAATCAATCGTAGATTGCTGACGAGATGGTTCCTGTGTCTGATGATCCTGACGGGGTTGATGTCTACCAGGGCCAAACATAAAACTGGTAAAACGGTCTGACTCTTTTCGTTCCTCGTTCTTCCGTTCTTCCATACTTGCATCCTCCATTTCATTTCCTCTTAATTTTAGAATATGACTAAACAAATAATTGGAATGTACATTAGCGGAGAATATAAAAGAAGAAACAGTTGCTTAAAATGGGGTCTATTTGATAAAATTAGTACCAAGTCATAATAATTGATATTAATTTTTTGATAAAGAGTTAGTTAAAAAGGAGATGGAACGTGTGAGAGCTGGTATTGTCGGAATTGGTAGGTATTTACCAGAGAAGATAGTCACTAATCAGGATTTAGAGAAAATAATGGATACCTCTGATGAATGGATTCGTACCAGAACAGGAATTGAAGAGCGGAGAATTGCTGCGGATGATGTGAATACCTCAGATATGGCGTTAGCAGCAGCTCAAGAGGCTATCAAACATGCCGGGATTACTGCTGAGGAGATTGATTTAATCTTGGTAGCTACGGTAACACCTGATACACCATTTCCTTCAGTTGCTTGTCGAATTCAAGAGAAACTAGGTGCAACGAAGGCTGCTGCAATGGATATTAGTGCAGCATGTGCCGGTTTTATGTATGGCATGGTTACTGGAAAGCAGTTTATTGAAACTGAAGTATATAAATATGTTCTAGTCGTTGGTGTTGAAAAGCTTTCAAAAGTTACAGACTGGAATGACCGAAATACAGCTGTCCTTTTTGGAGATGGCGCAGGTGCTGCCATCTTGGGTCCAGTTTCAGAAAATCGTGGAATTTTGTCCTTTGAGCTAGGGGCAGATGGTACAGGAGCAAAGCATTTATACCAAGACGAATATATCATTATGAATGGTAGAGAAGTATTTAAGTTTGCTGTTAGACAAATGGGTGAAAGCAGTTTACATGTTCTTGAGAAGGCAGGGTTAACAAAAGAGGATGTTGATTTCTTAATACCGCATCAAGCGAATATTCGTATCATGGAAGCATCCAGACAAAGACTAGAACTACCTGTTGAAAAAATGTCCAAAACCGTTCATAAATATGGTAATACATCAGCTGCATCCATTCCTATTTCTATTGTAGAAGAATTGGAGGCAGGAAAACTTAAAGATGATGATGTTATTGTCATGGTAGGCTTTGGTGGTGGCTTAACATGGGGAGCTATTGCTATCCGTTGGGGGAAATAAAGATTAGCGTGTAAGGATACTTACTAGCATCTATGAAAGTTGAATTGCTTGAAAATAACATTTACTATTACAAAAACGAGAAATGATTGTTGAAAAGGAGATGTACAAATGAACAAGCGTAGAGTTGTAGTAACAGGCGTTGGGGCGGTGACACCGCTTGGTAACGATGTTGAAACAACATGGAAAGGGATTATTGAGGGGAAATCAGGTATTGGTCCACTGACTAGAGTCAATGCGGACGAATATCCAGCTAAAGTGGCTGCTGAGTTAAAAGACTTTAATCCCGAAGTGTTTATGGATAGAAAAGAAGCTCGAAAAATGGACCGTTTTACGCAATATGCCGTAGCGAGTGCATTAATGGCAGTTAAGGACGCCAATCTAACTATTAATGAAGAGAATTCAGAACGTGTTGGTGTGTGGATCGGGTCTGGTATTGGAGGAATGGAAACATTCGAACAACAATATGAAACCTTCCAAAAAAGGGGATACAAGCGGGTTAGTCCATTCTTTGTCCCAATGCTAATTCCGGATATGGCAACTGGTCAGGTGTCAATTACCCTCGGTGCAAGAGGATTTAATTCATGTACAGTTACAGCATGTGCAACTGGAACTAATTCCATTGGAGATGCATTTAAAGTTATTCA
Organism: Neobacillus sp. Soil_C_43; assembly: GCF_057656715.1. Classification (NCBI taxonomy): domain Bacteria; kingdom Bacillati; phylum Bacillota; class Bacilli; order Caryophanales; family Bacillaceae; genus Neobacillus; species Neobacillus sp. Soil_C_43. The sequence continues at coordinate 26,171 of NZ_JBDGJV010000005.1, read as the reverse complement.
GCGTGGTGATGCGGATGTTATGGTAACAGGTGGGGCTGAAGCACCAATCACAAAAATGTCTGTTGCTGGGTTCTGTGCCAATACAGCACTCTCTACAAATCCTGATCCTCAAACAGCAAGCAGACCATTTGATAAAAACCGGGATGGCTTCGTCATGGGTGAAGGGGCCGGTATCATTATTTTGGAAGAGTTAGAGTATGCCCTTGCACGAGGAGCTAAAATCTATGCTGAAATCGTCGGTTATGGAGCAACAGGTGATGCTTATCATATCACTGCGCCTGCACCAGGTGGTGAAGGCGGTGCTCGAGCAATGAAAATGGCCATTAATGATGGTGGATTACAACCTCAAGACATTGATTATATTAACGCACATGGTACTAGTACTGAATATAATGATAAATTTGAAACACTTGCGGTTAAGGAAGTATTTGGAGAGCATGCTTATAATCTTGCGATGAGTTCAACCAAATCGATGACAGGCCATCTGTTAGGAGCTGCAGGTGGAGTGGAAGCGATCTTTACCGTATTAGCGATGAGAGATAGCATACTCCCACCAACCATTAATTATGAAACTCCGGATCCTGAATGTGATTTGGACTATGTAGTAAATAAAGCCCGTTCACAAGAAATCAAGGCAGCTATGAGCAACTCACTTGGCTTCGGTGGACACAACGCTACCATTGTATTTAAAAAATACGAATAAAAACTTTAGGTCGACCAGATAAAATGTCTGGTCGATTTTTTACATCCTGCATTCCTCCAGTATTAAGAACATCTTATATCTTTGATTCATAAAATGGATGAAAGTGACTCTTGGGCTTACAGGAGGTGGGGAAGTATGGGAGTAATCCGAACAGACAGCTGGTTATTGGACGATTTTGATAATGCCATAAAAATATGTGAAAAACTGCAGCCGTATTTTAAGGGGAAAACAGCAAAACAAATTTACAACCAATTATTAAACTTTGGGATGTATCAGCCTTCGAGATCTTCAAAGGATTTCCTCCACAAAATGAATGAACAGAAAGCATGGGACCAGGTGGAACGTCTATTTAGTAAATATAAAGTTAAATGGAGTGGTCCAGACATCCCTGTTTTTCTCTTTCCGCTAGCTCAGTCTAGAAGTTTTTTTATTAGAACAGACAGGAAAAAGGGAGGAGTTTCTTTTCCTGATAAAATGTTTTTATTTCTTTCCTCCCATGAAGATGCAAAAGAGATAGAAGCATTGTTTGTCCATGAGTATCATCATGTATGCAGGCTTTGTAAGATGAATAAAAAAATGGGGGATTATACACTTTTAGATTCATTGGTGATTGAAGGTTTGGCTGAATATGCAGTATTAAGGCATTGTGGAGCAGAATATTTAGCAGATTGGTGCCATATGTATAGCGAAAAAGAGATAACATATTTTTGGAGTAAATTTCTAAAAAAACATTTGGATTTTAAAAAAAATGAAAGAGTTCACGATGAACTATTATTTGGAGGCGGAAGAGTACCTAAATTACTAGGATATGCTGTTGGATATAACATTATTGATAAATATTACAAAAATCATAATTATTCTACAAAACTATCTTTCGAAATACCAGCTGCTAAATTTGTTGAAGACCAGAATAGTTGAACATGAAAAAGCCTATTAAATCAGGCTTTTTTTATTTTCTTATAGATTGAAAATTATCAATATTGTAAAAAAGTCTTGCAATTGTAACAATTTAGTAATAGAATTTTATTAGAATATAACGAATTCACAGAATAATTCAAAAAAGTAAGAAGGTGTACTATGAGCATAAAAAAATCGTTACTCAAAGAGGCACCATTGCTCGAAGTGAGAAATTTAGAGACAGCCTTTGATATTGAGGGAACTGATTATAACGCAGTAGATAATGTATCTTTCACTGTAAAGCCACGACAAATTGTGGGGGTTGTGGGTGAATCTGGCTGTGGTAAATCTGTTATGAGTCTATCAATTATGAAGCTACTTCCAAAAGGAATTGGAAAAGTAAAATCGGGTGAAATCATTTTCGATGGTGTAAATCTTGAGAAAATGAATGAATCACAAATAAATAAAATTCGTGGAAAAGACGTGTCAATGATTTTCCAAGAGCCAATGACATCTTTAAATCCAGTATTTACGATTGGCTATCAGCTGCAAGAAGTCCTTTTCAATCATATGAAAATTTCAAAACAAGAAGCCCGTCAAAAAGCAATAGCTCTTTTAAAGAGTGTAGGGATCTCTCGACCTGAAAAAATTGTGGACGAATATCCCCATCAATTGTCAGGTGGAATGAGACAAAGGGTCATGATTGCCATTGCCATTGCCTGCCAGCCTAAGCTATTAATTGCCGATGAGCCAACTACTGCGCTTGATGTTACGGTGCAGGCACAAATCTTGGAACTTTTAAAAGATATCCAATCTGTAAATGATATGTCCGTTATTTTGATTACACATGATTTAGGCGTAGTAGCAGAAATGTGTGATGAAGTTATTGTCATGTATGCTGGTAAAATTGTAGAACGGACGGATGTCGATACACTCTTCCATAATCCTAAACATCCTTACACTACATTACTTTTGGGTGCAATACCAAAAATGGAGGAAACGGAAGAACGATTAAGCTCAATCCAAGGGATTGTACCATCTCTGACCAATATGCCAAAAGTGGGCTGCCGTTTTGCCAATCGATGTCCAAAAGCTATGCCTAACTGTTTTACTATTACCCCTGAACTAGCAGAAGCAGAGGATCATCATGAAGTTGCCTGCCTGCTTTTTGAAACTAGTAGACCAAGACAGGGGGTGAGTAAATGAGTACCGGAACTGTACATAAGAACCAGGAGGCCTCTCAATCAGAGAATCTATTAGAGATACAGAACCTCAAAACCTATTATCCTGTTAAAGGTGGTTTTTTTAAACGAACCGTTGGAAATGTGAAGGCGGTTGATGATATCTCTTTTGAAATTAAAAGAGGGGAAACACTTGGACTAGTTGGTGAATCAGGCTGTGGTAAGTCTACAGCGGGCCGGACGATTCTACGATTATTAAAACCAACCGATGGGAAAATTCTCTTTGACGGAAAAAATATAACGAATATATCTGGGAAATCTCTTCAAGACATTAGAAAAGATATGCAGATGGTATTTCAGGACCCTTATGCTTCTTTGAATCCAATGCAAATGGTAGGGGATATCATCGCTGAACCTATTTATAATTTTTCAAGAAAAAGTAAAGAAGAATTAAAACAAGAAGTGATGGATTTATTAACCAAAGTGGGTTTACCACAGGATGCCTATTATAAATATGCTCATGAATTTTCAGGTGGTCAGCGGCAAAGAATTGGTATCGCTCGTGCCCTTGCCCTTAGACCGAAACTAATTATTGCGGATGAACCAGTTTCTGCACTTGATGTATCCGTACAATCACAAGTATTAAATCTATTAAAAGATTTACAAAAAGAATTCGATTTAACCTTCCTTTTTATTGCGCATGACTTAAGTGTTGTGAAGCACATGAGCGATAGGATTGGTGTGATGTATTTAGGTAATATGGTTGAGATTGCAGAAAAGGACAGCCTTTATGCACAACCACTACATCCTTACACACAGGCTTTAATTTCGGCAATACCATCTCCTGATCCAAGGGTGAAAAAAGAAAGAATTATTTTAAAAGGGGATGTACCAAGTCCAATTAATCCTCCGTCAGGCTGTCCATTCCATCCACGTTGTCCAATGGCAATGGAGGAGTGTTCAAAAAGTAAACCAGTATTAAAGGAGGTGAAGCCTTCTCATCGAGTAGCTTGCCACCTTTACTAAAAAAGGAAAAAATACAATTTCTCTAGGGGGGAAAACAATGAAGAAGAAAAGTATGCTTATGCTGGCTGCATTAATGCTTGTACTATCAGCATTTTTAGCAGCGTGTAGCAGCGATAAAGCAGGTACGAAGAAAAACGAGAATGAAGGTAAGACAGGCGAAACTGCGGAAAAACCACAGGATGGCGGTACATTAGTATACGCGCTTGATTCAGCTCCTGAAGGTAAATTTAACTACTCATTTTATGGAACACAAACTGATGCATATGTTATTGATTTCTTTGATGAAAACCTTATTGATTACGATGCACAATTGAAAGCACAGCCACATATTGCTTCTTGGAAAACAGAAGACAATAAAGTATTTGATTTTGAAATCAAAAAAGGTGTTAAATGGCACAATGGTGATGAGTTATCAGTAAAAGACTGGGAATTCTCATTATACACTGTTGCTGACAAAGACTATGAAGGTCCACGTTTTGATAACGTTAGAAATATCGTAGGTGCACAAGATTTCCATGATGGAAAAACAGATAAAATTGAAGGTATTAAAGTGATTGACGATTACCATATCCAAATTACTTTTGATAAAGCGCGTGTAAACAACTTGGATAACCTTTGGACATACCCAATGAACCGTACTGCGTTTAAAGGGATAGCAGTTAAAGACATGATGGCATCTGAGCAAGTACGTACAAAGCCAGTGGGCTTAGGACCATTTAAAGTGACTAAAGTTGTTCCAGGTGAATCAGTAGAAATGGAACGCTTTGATGACTATTTCGGTGGTAAGCCACATATTGAAAAGGTTGTTGTTAAAGTTATTGACCCATCTCTTTCTGTGGGAGAACTTAAAAACGGTACACTTGATATGACATCATTCCACCCAAGCATTATTGATCAAGTAAAGGCACTTGATAATGTAAATACAGTTACTTACCCAGGTGTTAGCTACTATTATGTTGGATTCAGATTAGGTACTTGGGATGGCGAGAAGAACGTCATGAACGAACCAAAATACCAAGAGAAAAAGCTTCGTGAAGCAATGTACTACGCAATTAATCGCGAAGAGTGGGTTAAGGCATTCTTCTTTGGTGTTGGTAAACCAGTTAATCGTCCAATCCCAACAAATCACTGGATTGCTGCAGATAATAAAGATTTAGAACAGTACAAATACGATCCGAAGAAAGCAAAAGAATTGTTAGACGAAGCTGGATACAAAGATGTTGATGGCGATGGCTTCCGTGAAGATCCAAACGGTAAGAAATTTGTTGTAAACTTTAGTCACTATGCAACTTCAAATCCAACATTCGAATCACGTGCAAAAGCGTTAACTCAATATTGGGAAGAAGTAGGTTTAAAAACTAAGTTAACTATGACTGATGCTAACCTTTACTATGACATGCTTGAAAAAGCAGATAAATCAATGGAAGTATTCTTCGGCGGCTGGTCAACAGGTGCGGATCCAGATCCAACTCCACTATGGGGAACAAAATCACTTTGGAACTACCCTCGTTGGGTAAATGCTGATAGTGATAAGTTATTAGACCAAGCACTTGATATTAGTGTTGTTGGTACAGATAACGAAAAACGTAAAGATCTTTATGTACAATGGCAAAAACTATTCATGAAGGAACTTCCTGTGTTACCAATTGCTGAGCTTGAAGAAACAATGGCTGTAAGCAAACGAGTGAACGGTGTGAAGTTCGACGTTTCTGGTAACAACCGTCCAAATGAATGGTGGATTAAACAATAATTACAAAAGATTAACATGTAAAAAACTATGTTAATTGCTTAATAGGATTGAATAAATCCAGGAGTTCTGTGGGATGAGGGAGGAAGTATACTGCTTCCAATTTCCCTCTCCCATTTGAACACTTTGGATACATACAACATGTATTTAACATAGTTTAAAGACAAGGAGAATGCACATGCTGAAGTATGCATTTCGTAGAATTCTGGGCATGATTCCGATGTTATTCCTCATTTCGATCGTTGTTTTTTCCTTGGCAAAATTGATGCCAGGAGATTCCCTAAGCGGGGAAATCGACCCAAGGAATACCGACCCACAATATATTGCTGATATGCGGGAAAAGCTGGGTTATAATGACCCGTTACCACAGCAATATGCACGTTGGATTGGGGATTTTGTTCAAGGGGATTTTGGTAAGTCAACCCGTTTTAAAATAGAAGCTGCAGATGTTATTGGAGAGCGCATTCCCAATACCTTACTATTAGGTTTTACTTCTATATTAATCACATACATTCTTGCCTTTTTTATGGGTTCTTACGCTGGGAGAAAACCCTATACACTAGGGGATAATTTAATTGGTGGATTAAATTATTTAGGTCTATCGATACCTTCTTTTATCGCCGGGGTTTTTGCAATTTTCCTTTTTTCTTTTACACTAGATTGGTTTCCATCCAACGGCTCAGTTGATATCGGTGTTACCGATGGAACACTGGAATATTGGTTAAGCCGCCTACATCATGTATTTCTTCCTGCAGTAGTCTTAGGACTATTAAGTACGGCAAGCTATACACAATTTTTACGGAACGATATAATCGAAAACAGCCGAAAAGATTTTGTTCGTACGGCACGAGCAAAGGGAACACCTGAGAGAAAAATTTATAATGTTCATATTTTAAGAAACTCAATTATTCCGCTTATTACTTTTTTAGGTTTTGATTTAGTTGCAATTATCAGTGGAGCGATTATCACTGAAACGATTTTTACCTATCCGGGTCTTGGACAACTATTCTTACAATCAGTTGGTACCAGGGATTATCCAGTTTTAATGACGTTGACAATGTTATTCTCATTCTTAACACTAGTTGGCAACCTTGTAGCTGACATATTATACGGTGTTGTGGATCCGAGAATTAGGCTAGATTAGGGGGAGAAAAAATGGAAATTGTAACTCAGAAAAATCCTAATATTAGTACAGCCCCCCCGAAAAAAAGTTTATCACCGTGGGCTATCGCTAGAAAAAAGTTTTTAAAAAACAAATTGGCTATGATTAGCTTTGTATTCCTTGTCATTGTGGCAATAGTTTCATTTCTTGCACCGTATATTACAACGGCAGACGTTGCCAGGATTAATATTGGTCAGATGTCTTTAGAGCCATCGAGTAAACATTGGCTTGGTACAGACAAGGCAGGCAGGGATGTATTCACCAGGTTACTATATGGCGGACGAATTTCATTATTAGTTGGATTAAGCTGTACACTTTTTGTCATATTCCTTGGGACAATTATTGGCTCGATTTCAGGCTATTTTGGTGGTGCAGTAGATAGTATACTAATGAGATTTACAGATTTTATCTTAAACTTTCCTTTTCTTGTATTTGTTATTGTGCTAAATGCCATTCTTTTTGGAAAAGTAAATGGGTTATGGGTTTTAATTGGGACCATAAGCATATTAAGCTGGGGTGGAATTGCGAGGATTGTTCGAAGTAAGATTCTTGCTGAAAAAGAAAATGAATACATTGTAGCTGCCATTTCAATTGGCTGTTCTCCTGCTAAAATAATCGTTAAACATTTATTACCCAATATCTTATCAACCATTATTGTTCAAGCGACCATTACATTTGCAACAATGATAGTTGCGGAGACAGGTTTAAGCTTTCTAGGCTTTGGTGTTCCTCAAGAAATTCCAAGCTGGGGGAATATGTTAAATTCAGCAAATGAACCAGATGTACTCCAATTTAAACTATGGATTTGGGTGCCCCCTGCCTTAACGATTACTGCAACTATTTTATCGATCAACTTTATCGGTGAAGGCTTAAAAGACGCCTTTAATCCAAAATCAAGAAGATAAAATCTACCATTACAACATGGTAGATTTTTTTGTTATTGGACGGAGAAGAAGGGCGCATAGAAGCAGTCTATGAGCCCAAAGTGGCTTAAAGAAAGAGAAGAAGGTCGCATAGAAACGGTCTATGAGCCCAAACTGGCTGAAAGAAAGAGAAGAAGGTCGCATAGAAGCAGTCTATGAGCCCAAACTGGCTGAAAGAAAGAGAAGAAGGTCGCATAGAAGCAGTCTATGAGCCCAAAGTGGCTGAAAGAATAGAGAAGAAGGTCGCATAGAAGCGGTCTATGAGCCCAAGCTGGCTGAAAGAAAGAGAAGAAGGTCACATAGAAGCAGTCTACGACCCCAAACTGCCTGAAAGAAAGAGAAGAAGGTCGCATAGAAGCAATCTATGAGCCCAAACAGGCTGAAGGAAAGAGAAGAAGGTCGCATAGAAGCACTCTATGATCCCAAGTTATGTACCAATATATTTCCTAACATAAATATAGGAGACGCACCATATACATATGAATAATTTAAAAGGACAAGTATTAAATTTAATAAATACAGTTGGTGCAAAATATATATAAAGGAATAATTTAACTAAGGTCTGCCCATACTGATTGACAAACAGTTTTTGAAGTGAGGGGTTGTAAAATGTTGTATCTTCATGATGTTTGGGTAAATTGGTTTGAAGGGGAAGAAAACGGTTATAATGTATGCCACTTTCATGAATGGCGTAAGGATGATGGAGTGGAATTGTTGGACCAAGTGCCACTTTTAAAAATCGAGCCGATTCTATTTAACTACATCGAGAATGATTTATCAGAATTACCTCAACAGCTCCTAGATGACATTTATCAGAAAGCATATTTAAGAAAAAACCATGAAAGAGTTCAGCTTGATTATTGTTTCGTTGTCACAGACGGGACAGGGATTTTAGCCGTAGACACGATTGGCTATACCATCCCTATTCGAAAAAGCAGACTAATTCCAAGACAGGAACAGCTTGTTTACGAGATGATTAGTCAGCATGAAGCTAAAAAATATCATTTTTATGGGCAACCGAAAACAAAGGATTTTCATATTCTTTCACCTGAACCAGAACTGATGAATGGATTGACGAGAAAAGAACGTCAGTTAAAGCAATTATTGTTCATGGCTCTTGATCAATTACTTTCATCAAATAATGAAGCAGAGGTAAGGTATTGGTTTACAGAATGGTGTCCTGAGAAATATTCGACTATTCAAGAATTGAATTTTGAGGAAGCATGGGAACAGCTCTTTGAGGAAGCAAAGTACGGCTGGTCTAAAAGGCATGAAACCTTTTGTGAGAATTTAATTAAGGGACAGCCCTTTTTCGAGAAGCTTTGGGAAATGGAACATGGTCCTAAAGTAAACTAAAAGCCTGATCCAAAAGGAATAAATCCTTTTGGGCTCAGGCTTTTGTTTTTTTAAATTTATATTATTTTCTCTTTCGGCCAAGACCCATGGCGTTTTCCATCTTTTTAAGGGTCTTGTTTGCAACTAGGTTTGCCTTTTCAGCTCCACGATCTAAAATTTCATCCAGTTCGCTTGATTCCATTAAGTTATAATATTTCTCTTGAATTGGTTTAAAGACATTTACCACTACATCAGCTAAATCGCCTTTAAAATCTCCATAGCCTTTGCCAACATACATTTCCTCAATTTCATCTATAGGTTTCTTAGCCAAAATTGAATAAATGGAAAGCAGATTGGAAACACCAGGTTTATTTTCTTTATCAAATTTGACAATTCCGTCTGAGTCCGTAACAGCGCTTTTTATTTTTTTGATGATCTGTTTAGGTTCATCTAAAGGAGTAATAAAAGACTTTTGATTTGGGTCTGATTTACTCATTTTTTTGGTTGGCTCTTGGAGAGACATAATTCGAGCGCCGACCTTAGGAATACTGATTTCCGGTACAGTAAGGATATCATTGTATTTTTTGTTAAATCTTTCTGCCAAGTCACGTGTTAATTCCATATGTTGCTTTTGGTCTTCGCCGACTGGAACAAGATCTGTATTATACAATAATATATCTGCAGCCATTAGAGGTGGATAGGTCAATAGACTAGCTGAAACAGCTTCTTTACCTGTTGATTTGTCTTTAAATTGTGTCATTCTTTCCAATTCACCAATATAAGAGACACACTGCATCATCCAACCTGCTTGAGCGTGTGCAGGTACCTCTGATTGGATAAATAAAGAGGCCTTGTTTGGATCAATCCCTACAGCAATATATAACGCAGCTAAGCTTCTAATATTTTTACGAAGTGTTACAGGATCTTGGGGAACTGTTATGGCATGCTGGTCTACGATACAAAAGTAGCAATTATATTCATGTTGCAACTCGACAAATTGCATCATAGCCCCTATATAGTTCCCAAGTGTTATTGTACCACTCGGCTGAATACCAGAAAAAATCGTTTTCATTATTAATCCTCCTAAAAGTTATATAAAAAAAACCATCCATCCCTAATACTATAGGGACGAATGGTTCGCGGTACCACCCTAAATTACTCATATGAGTCACTCAGTTCCAAAATAGCTGGTCGCCTTTTGGAGTCCTACTAACGCAAGGATCACGTCTATTCCTACCACTTCTATTTTCCTAAATAAAAGGTTCAGATAGAAGCTCAAAAGTCCATTCCGTATTTTTTCGCGTTTGTTTTCACCAGCCACAAACTCTCTTAACCGAATGAAAATACGTACTAATCTTTATCATCGCTAAACATCTTATATTTGATTATGCTAATTATAAATGAAGAACATAACCAGTTTCAAGTCTGCAAATAATAATAGAGGCAAAGAGCTCCTAACATGAGTAATCCATTGACCAATCCGTAAAAAAGGAGGGGCTTCTGATCGATAGTGATTAACTCAGAAAGTGCTGGGATTTCCTCCAACTTTCTCTTGTTTTCTCCTCTTGAAAAGGCAAGATTAAAGGATTTACCTATTACATCGTAAAAGCCGGAATGAATCGTGTAGAGAAGCAACGATGTTAACAGAAGTAGAGCGGAAATGTAAAAAGATATATTGATATAGCTAAGTAAGGAAATATCCTTATTGGAAATGAAGGAAATTATTACTATTAATAACTGTGTTAGTCCAAGAACAACAATTTTCTTCTTAAATCTAGGATTCACTAGATTACCTCCAAATCATTGATTTAATAAGGGAAACTACCGAATATTATACATAAAAATCTGTATAAGTCTAAATTATATCATAGCTATTTGTAATGATTACGTAAAAATTGTTTCTAACTTGTAAATTAAATTATAAAAAATAATGTACAATTAATTCAAAATATGTATAATAGAGAATGTAGTAATTTTTCAGAATAATAGAAAAGGGAGGTCTACAAGTGAAGAAATCAAAACTTTCACTACTTTTAGTTTTATCACTAGTACTTAGCATGTTCCTAGCAGCATGTTCAGGCGGTGGTGAGAAAAACGAAGGCAAAACCAAAAATGAAGGCAAAAATAATGCTGGAACTGAAGAGAAATTAGCGGATGAGCAAGTTCTTAACGTTTTAGAATCTGCTGAGATCCCAACTATGGACAGTGTAATGGCTGAGGACGTAATGGGCTTTACAATGTTAAACGCTACTAACGAAGGTTTATATCGTTTAGATGCAGACCAAAAGGTTGTTCCAGGTGTAGCTGATGGTATGCCAACATACAACGACGATAAAACAGTCTTAACTATTAAATTAAGACAAGATGCAAAATGGTCAAATGGTGACCCTGTAACTGCTCATGATTTTGTATACGCATGGCAACGTGCGATCAATCCAGAAACTGCTTCACCTTATGGTCCATACTTCATGATGGGCAAAATCAAAAACGCAACTGAAATTTCTGAAGGTAAAGCAAAGCTTGAAGATCTTGGAATTAAAGCTCTAGATGATTATACAGTGGAAATTACTCTAGTAAGAGCATTACCTTACATCGAGTCTTATATCACTTTCCAATTATTCTACCCACAAAACCAAAAGTTTGTTGAAGCACAAGGCGCTGACTATGCGAAAGATGCTGCTCACTTACTTTACAACGGTCCTTTCAAAATGACTAAGTGGGATGGCCCAACAGCTACTGAGTGGGTATTAGAAAAGAACGAAACTTATACAAATGCTAAAGACGTTACTTTAACAAAAATCAACTTCAACGTGTCAAAAGACCCACAAGCATCTGCTAACGCATTTACTGCTGGTGAAACTGACATTACACCAAAGCTTGCACAAGCTGCAATCCTTTCACAATATGAAGGATCTGATGAATTATTACGTTACCAAGAGCCATCAATCTGGTGGTTAAAAATGAACGAAAAGAACCCTGCTTTGAAAAACAAAAACATCCGTAAAGCGATTGCATTGTCTGTAGACAAAAAGGCATTAGTTGACGATGTATTAGCAAACGGTTCTATCGAAGCTGATTTCTTAGTACCAAAAGGTTTTGCTTTCTTAGATGGAAAAGACTTCCGTGATACGGCTGGCCAATGGTCTAAGACAAACAAAGAAGAAGCTAAGAAATATTGGGATAAAGGTTTAGCTGAACTAGGTGTTAAAGAAGTGAAGTTCACTTATGTTGGTCAAGACACTGAAACTGCTAAAACTACAGATGCATTCATTAAAGACCAGTTAGAGAAAAATCTTCCTGGATTAAAGCTTACAATTGAAAGCGTACCTTTCAAAATCCGTATCGCTCGTGAAAATAAATTTGAATATGATTTATTAATGGGCGGTTGGGGACCAGACTATGCTGACCCAATGACATACATGGATCTTTGGATTACTGGCGGAGAACAACAACATATGGATTACTCAAATCCAGAATTCGACAAGTTGATCAAAGCTGCAAGTGAAGATTTAGTTGATAAGCCACAAGAGCGCTGGAAAGCATTACAAGATGCAGAAAAAATCTTGTTAGAAGATGATGCAGCAATTGCACCACTTTACCAACGTTCTGTTAACTTGTTAATTAATCCAAAAGTTAAAGGTTTTGCTCACCATGCATTTGGTGCAGACTATAGTTACCAGTGGATTAAAATCACAAAATAGTAACTATACTAATCAAATAGGAAGAGAGTATATTTCATCAATATACTCTCTTTTTACCTGTATGAGAATTGTCGAAAAATGTTGAAGATTTCATCAATTAGGAGGTGTAGGCATGGCAAAATATCTCGTGCAACGTGTGATTTATATGTTAATTACACTTTTCATTGTTATATCAATTACTTTTTTCCTCATGAAATTAATTCCTGGAAGTCCATTTAATAACTTTGAAAAACTCTCAGAATTCCAGCGTACCCTTTTGCTAGAGAAATATGGGTTAAATGACCCCGTGCCTGTTCAGTTTATTAAGTATTTAGGTGCAATGGTAAAAGGTGATCTAGGAGTTTCCTTTCAATTTGATAATACCCCTGTAACAGAACTTCTCGCTAATCGTATTGGACCATCCGCAACACTTGGATTGGAAGCCATGATTTTTGGTGCATTATTTGGAATATTCCTAGGTGTAGTTGCTGCATTGAAACAAAATACCTGGTTGGATTATGGTTCTACTTTTATTGCTGTAGTAGGAAAGTCGGTGCCATCATTTATTTTTGCTGGTATGCTTCAGTATTACGTTGCAGTTAAACTAGGCTGGTTACCAGTAATGTTTTGGAGAGGACCAGAGTATACCATCCTTCCAACTATTGCGTTAGCTATGTTCCCTATTTCAATTGCAGCGCGGTTTATGCGTACTGAAATGATTGAAGTGCTAGGGTCTGACTATATTACACTTGCTAAAGCAAAAGGTGCAAGCTATTGGCAAATTAGTGTAAAGCATGCTCTTAGAAATGCATTAATCCCTGTTGTTACCGTTTTGGGGCCATTGGCTGTAGGTTTAATGACTGGTTCACTAGTTATTGAAAGAATCTTTGGTATTCCTGGCTTAGGTGAACAGTTTGTTAAATCGATCAGTGTAAATGATTATCCAGTAATTATGGGTACAAATATTCTTTTTGCCGTTCTATTTGTAGTTATTATATTAGTCGTTGATATTCTGTATGGAATTATCGACCCACGTATTCGTATTTCGGGGGGGAAAACTAAATGAGCAATAAAGAAATAATCATCTCAAAGGATATGTTTGCTCCTGCTCATGTAGACCCATCAAAAAGTGAAAAGATTTCTAAGCCAAGTTTGAGTTTCTGGCAGGATGCTTGGATGCGTGTCCGTAAAAATAGGGGGGCGGTTATCAGTTTAGTCGTTCTTGTCATTTTAATTTTAATGGCGTTCATTGGCCCTTTAATAACGCCATATGCTTACGATACACAAACAACTAAACATAATAACCTTCCACCGCGTATTCAAGGGTTAGAAAATGTCCACTGGCTCCCTTTTGATGGTACATTAATGCGTAGAGATGGAACAGAATATAACGCATATGAAGTCCGTAAGGTTGATGCCTATTATTGGTTCGGTACTGACAATTTAGGTCGTGATCTTTTTGCACGTGTCTGGAAAGGTACACAAGTTTCCCTTTTCATTGCTTTTATGGCGGCATTAATTGATATGCTGATTGGTGTAACCTATGGTGCGGTTTCTGGATATTTAGGTGGAAAAGTCGATGGGTTTATGCAGCGGATTATTGAGGTTATCGTTGGTATACCTAACCTGATTGTCGTTGTTTTAATGATCCTTGTTCTAAAGCCTGGTATCATCCCAATTATTATTGCCTTAACAATCACTGGTTGGACTAGTATGGCCCGAGTAGTGCGTGCACAGGTATTAAAATTTAAGGGCCAGGAATTTGTTTTAGCAGCTAAAACACTTGGAGCATCAGATAGCTCAATTATATTTAAACACATGATTCCAAATATGTTTGGTGTCATAATCATTAACACCATGTTCTCTATTCCTAATGCGATTTTCTTTGAAGCCTTCTTAAGCTTTATTGGATTAGGTCTCCAGGAGCCAAATGCATCACTAGGAACATTGGTAAATGAAGGATATAAAGCGATGATTGCATTCCCATATCAAATGATCATACCTTCCCTTATGATTGCTTTAATTATGGTATGCTTTAACTTAGTAGCTGATGGATTACGTGATGCTCTTGATCCAAAAATGCGTGATTAAAAGGCGGGTGAACTGAATGGAGAAAATATTACAAGTAAAAGATTTAAATATCTCATTCCATACATTTTCTGGTGAGGTTCAAGCGATTCGTGGGGTGAGTTTCGACCTACTTAAAGGTGAAACTCTTGCAATCGTTGGTGAATCAGGTTCTGGAAAATCAGTAACAACTAAGTCAATAATGCGTCTACTTCCTGAACACAATTCAGAGATAAAAAGCGGTGAAATTCTTTTTGACGGAAAAGATTTAACAAAGCTTAAAGATAGAGAGATGCAAAAAATCCGCGGAAAAGATATTTCAATGATTTTCCAGGATCCTATGACTTCTTTAAATCCAACTATGAAAATTGGCAACCAAATAATGGAACCGCTAATTAAACATCAAAATATGAGTAAGCATGCTGCAAAAGAAAGAGCAATTGATTTATTGAAGCTCGTTGGTATTCCTAAACCGGAAATTCGTGTGAACCAATACCCACACCAATTCTCAGGTGGTATGAGACAACGTGTTGTTATTGCAATTGCTTTGGCATGTAATCCTAAAGTTCTTATTGCAGATGAACCAACAACTGCATTGGACGTAACAATTCAAGCACAAATTCTTGAATTAATGAAAGATTTACAAAAGAAAATCGACACATCGATTATTTTCATAACACATGATCTTGGTGTTGTTGCCAATGTGGCTGACCGTGTTGCTGTTATGTATGGTGGAAAGATTGTTGAAATTGGAACGGCTGATGAAATTTTCTATAATCCACAACATCCATATACTTGGGGATTAATTAGTTCTATGCCTGACATGGATACACATGATGAGGAGTTATTCTCTATTCCGGGAACACCTCCAGATTTATTAGATCCACCAAAGGGTGATGCGTTCGCGCCACGTAACCCATTTGTAATGAAGATTGACCTAGAGCAAGAACCACCATTTTTTAAAGTTTCTGATACACATTATGCTGCTACGTGGTTATTACATCCGGATGCACCAAAGGTTGAACCACCGGAAGCTGTTAAGAGACGTCAGAATCAATATGTTGGTAATGCAGGTGTGGCTACATTAGAAAAAGTGACCACTGGGCAATTCCCTGGAAAAAAGGAGGGAAACTAAATGGCTCAAGATAAATTACTAGAAATTAAAAATTTAAAGCAGTATTTTAACGAAGGTAAAGCGAACGAAGTAAAAGCCGTTGATAACGTCTCATTTGATATTTACAAAGGGGAAGTTATGGGACTAGTTGGTGAGTCTGGTTGTGGTAAGTCTACTACTGGGCGTACGATTATCCGCCTATACGATGCAACGGGTGGAGAAGTCTTATATGACGGTGTTAACGTTCATGGAAAAAAGTCTAAAAAACAATTAAAAGACTTTAACCGTAAGATGCAAATGATTTTCCAAGATCCATATGCTTCTCTTAATCCGAGATTGAAAATTGCTGATGTTATTGCCGAGGGAATTGATATTCACGGTTTGGCAACATCAAAGCAAGATCGTATGGAACAGGTATATAAGCTGTTAGAAACAGTTGGTTTGAATAGAGAACATGCCAATCGTTATCCACATGAGTTTAGTGGCGGTCAACGTCAACGGATAGGTATCGCAAGAGCACTTGCGGTTCAACCGGAATTCATCATTGCAGACGAGCCGATTTCAGCGTTGGATGTTTCCATTCAGGCACAAGTTGTAAATCTTATGAAGAAATTGCAAAAAGAAAAAGGTCTAACCTACCTTTTTATCGCACATGACCTTTCAATGGTTAAATACATTAGTGATCGTATTGGTGTAATGTACTTCGGTAAGATGGTTGAGCTTGCACCGGCAGAAGAGCTTTATAAAAATCCTCTTCACCCATATACTCAATCATTATTGTCAGCAATTCCTGCTCCAGATCCAATCAGTGAGCGGACTAGAAAGCGTAAATCATATGATCCAGCTTCCCATAATTATGATGGTAACGAAGCAGTTGAATTTAGAGAAGTTACCCCAGGTCATTTTGTTTTATGCTCAGAAAAAGAGTTCAAACAATATTTGGCACAATCTAAGCATTAACAAAAAAACGATCTCGCTTTTGGAGATCGTTTTTTCCTTATAATATAATTTAAAAAGTTTAAAATTCGACTTCGAGAACTGTCCAGCTCCAGTGCCTAGCCCCTCGGGTCAAATAACCTTCGGCAATAAAAGTCAAAAGGCGGACTTTTCTTGCCAAAGAACATTTGCCTGTCGGGGCTGAACAAGGCACTTACGCTTTTCTAATTATTTTCTTTTTCCCCCAACAGCCTTCCAGCCTGTTTGGTATTTTGCACTTTCGTCTACATATTCACTACGGTTTTTGCCACCGAACACTTTTTCACCAATACCGTTTGTAATAACACCCATTAAGGCAGTGATTCCGACAATTAATAAAGCAACCATTGTTAGATCTGTTATGTATCCAGCCATGATAAAAATCCCTCCATTTTTGTAAATCAAAATAATGATCAACCTTTGTAAATATCCCATATACCTTATTTTAAAAGAACTTAGGCTTTATTGAAAGAGTAAATGCTGAAATCAGACAAAGAATACGAAAAAAATGAATGCGTTTTCATTTCCGTTCTTTAATTGAGAATAAAACCCTGATAAAATAATTGTTACCGTAAAAAAATTGTTTAGCAAAGGATAAATTCGATATTATACATAGAAACCCACAAAAAACAGGACAATAGAAACGAATATTATTACGTAGAAAATAAATGGATTGGGTAAATTTAAATGTAAAATCGTAAATTTATTGAAACTTTTCTTCACATCATTCGTCTAATATAATAAGAGTCATGTATTTCTTTCCTTTCTATAATATTTGGAAAAAGGGATACCTTTTTTAGTATCAGTGGTGTATAATAATTATAGAAATTCCTTATTTATAATCATTTTAATTACAACTGTGTTACAATTATAAAATTTAAGTTAAAAATAGTTTTATTTCTATATATTGATAAGAGTATTACATCCGTAAATAATAGAGGAGTGTGAAGAAGGATGGTAACACTATACACTTCACCAAGTTGTACATCATGTCGTAAAGCAAAATCATGGTTAGAAGAGCATGAGATTCCATACTCTGAAAGAAATATATTCTCTGAGCCCCTATCCATGGAGGAGATTAAAGCAATTCTTCGTATGACGGAAGATGGAACAGACGAAATTATTTCAACCAGATCAAAGACATTCCAAAAATTGAATGTCAACTTAGATTCAATGCCGCTTCAGGATTTGTTTGGATTAATTAAAGAAAATCCAGGCTTGTTACGTCGACCTATAATTATTGATGAAAAACGATTACAGGTTGGATATAACGAAGATGAAATTAGACGGTTTCTTCCAAGAAAAGTGCGTACATTCCAACTAAGGGAAGCGCAGCGGATGGTTAATTAAATGATAAGACCTTCATATTAGGAGGTCTTTTTTGTTGTTTGAATCTAGCTACAGCGCCTAGCCCCTCGGGGTCAAATAACCTTCGGCAAGAAAAGTCAAAAGGCGGACTTTTCTCGCCGAAGAACATTTGCCCGTCGGGGCTGGACGAGGCGCTTCCGCTTTTTAATTTTAATCCAAAAAATTTGTTCTTTTAGAGGCATTTTGCTACAATATATAAACTATCATAATAATAACGATAGGCATTATAATGGTTTTTTAGTTTTTAACCTTTTTTATTTCCCATATTAGTGCTTTTGTCATAAAATGAAAGTACAAGAATATTTCCTTTTTTATGAAGGCAAATAGGATGAATTATCTGCTTGGGGGTATTTTGTCCCTTCAATATGGTAAACGGAAGGGAGAGGTTATGGTGGAGATTGAACGTATTAACGAAAATACTGTTAAATTTTACATTTCCTATGGAGATATTGAGGAAAGAGGATTTGACCGTGAAGAAATATGGTACAATCGTGAACGAAGTGAAGAACTCTTTTGGGAAATGATGGATGAAGTGCATGGCGAAGAAGAATTTGTAGTTGAAGGTCCGCTTTGGATACAGGTTCAGGCTCTAGAGAAGGGGTTAGAGGTTCTGGTTACTAAAGCACAGCTTTCTAAAGATGGGCAAAAGTTCGAGCTCCCACTTCCTAGTGATAAAATGAAAGATATACCAGTGGATGAAAAAATTGAAGAACTTTTAGACCAGCATTTCAATCCACAACATTTAGAGGAAGAAGAGATCCTCTTAGAGGAAGAGACTCTAGAATTTCTTCTCGTTTTTAAAGATTTTGAAGATATTATTATGCTTTCAAGCCGTCCAGGGTTAGATGATTTAGTGACTAAACTTTATCATTTTGAAGGTAAGTACTATCTATATACAGAATTTCCTGAAGATGTGTTTGAAGAAGATCAAATTGATGACATTCTAAGTATTTTACTCGAATATGGCTATGAAACACAGATAACCATTCATCGTGTACAAGAATATGGGAAAGAAATAATCTCCCAAAATGTCTTTGCTGAATTACGAAAACATTTTGGCTAGTATGCATACCGATTTCAATACTGAAATCGGTTTTTTTATCATGATTAAATAAGGTATATTTTGGCAGGTGAGTAATCTGAAAAACACAGTAAGGGTTATAGTGTTTGTAGCCGTATTATCCGTACTATGGTTTTTCTTCCGGGACCAATTACAAGGTGGAGTATTTGGTTTTTTAAGTATCTTCATAACGTTTTCGGTCATTTTTATTGGGTTCGTTATTTTCTTCGAAAACCGACATCCTACGCAAACCATCACATGGTTAGTGGTATTAGGAAGCTTTCCGCTAATTGGTTTTTTCTTTTACCTTTTATTTGGACGTAATTATCGAAAAGAGAGAATGTTTAGGAAGAAGTATTTCTTAGATAAGCAGGCTTTTCTAACGGTTGAAGGGGATGACGATCCGAGAAGTGAAGAGAAGCGCCGATTACTCGGAGAGCACCAAGGAAGATTATTTACACTTGCTCATAAGCTTGGAAACAGCCCTATCTCTTTTGATACTTCTACAAAAGTACTGACCAATGGAGAAGAGACTTTCCGTAACATTATTGATGAGTTGAAAAGAGCAAGGCACCATATTCATCTAGAATATTATATTGTTCGACATGACCATATTGGCCAGGAAATCAAGGATATCTTGATTGAAAAGGCGAATCAAGGTGTTAAAGTAAGATTCCTTTTCGACGCAGTTGGTTCCTGGAAATTATCAAAAGCATACATTAATGATTTACGAGGAGCTGGTATTGAAACCGTTCCATTTGGACCAGTAAGATTACCATTTTTAAATAATAAATTTAATTTCCGTAATCATAGAAAAATTATCGTAATTGATGGAAAGATTGGCTTTGTTGGTGGATTAAATATTGGTGATGAATATTTAGGAAGGGACAAAGAAATAGGTTTCTGGCGGGATACACATTTGATGTTAAAGGGAGAAGCCGTTCGTACCCTCCAACTCATTTTTTTGCAGGACTGGTACTACATGACGAACCACAGTTTTCTAACAGCGGAATATCTATCACCACAACTTGATGATAAAAGTCATGGTGGGGTTCAATTGATTGCTGGTGGTCCTGATAATGAGTGGAGTGTTATAAAAAATATATTTTTCGCTATGATTACATCTGCTAAAAAAAATGTCTGGATTGCATCACCGTATTTTATTCCAGATGAAGATATCTTTTCGGCAATTAAAGTGGCAGCTTTAAGCGGTGTGGATGTCAGGTTGCTTGTTCCCAACCGTCCTGATAAACGAATTGTTTTTCATGCCTCAAGGTCCTATTTTCCTGAATTATTGGAAGCTGGGGTAAAGGTGTACGAATATGAAAGAGGATTTATGCATAGTAAAATTGTTATTGTCGACGGTGAACTTGCCTCTATCGGTACATCGAACATGGATATGCGGAGTTTTCATTTAAATTTTGAAGTAAATGCATTTTTATTCCGAACGAATAGTACGGAGAAACTCGTTATGGAATATTTAAATGATCTCAAAAATGCCAAGGAGCTTAATTTACTCACATTTCAAAAACGGCATTTTGGTTTGCGGATTTTAGAGTCAACGGCAAGGCTTCTATCTCCTCTTTTATAATCGAGCGTGTCTTCGAGAATTGTCCAGCTTCAGCGCCTAGCCCCTCGGGTCAAATAACCTTCGGCAATAAAAGTCAACAGGCGGACTTTTCTTGCCGAAGAACATTTGCCTGTCGGGGCTGATCAAGGCGCTTGCGCTTTTCTTATTAACTCGTCAATTTTTTGGCGAGTCTTTTCTTATTTTATAGAGGATTTTTGCAAAATATGGCGAAATATATACAAAAAAAGGAGGAGATGTTTGATTGTTAACTGCCATAACAAAAAATGGTGAAAAACTTTGTCTTGGTTATGACTATAAGAAGGAGAGCCTTTTGTCCCTTCGGAGTAATGAAGATTTTTTTTGCCCTATTTGTGGGGAAAGTGTTTTGTTAAAATTAGGCGATCATCGTATTTTTCATTTTGCACATAAAAGAGGTGGAGCTTGCCGGGAATTTTATGACCATGAATCCATCTATCACTTGGATGGCAAACGACAGCTGTATCAGTGGCTTATTAAACAAAATATACCCGCAGTATTGGAGTACTTTGACAAGGAAATCCAACAGCGTCCAGACATTCTGTTCAAATTTAACGGTAAGAAATACGCCTTAGAATATCAGTGCTCACCGATACCTGAAGAAATTTTTAGTAAGAGAACAAAAACATATCTTGAGAATGATTACATTCCATTATGGATTATTGCAAGCAGGCATTTGCAACTAAAGCAGAGAGACATCGATACTTTATCTAACTTTCATTACTTATTTTTACGATCTTCTTTACCAGGCACCTTTTTTATTCCATCCTATTGCCCCGAAAAGCAACACTTTCATCTAGTGGAATCCATTACACCCTTCTCGATAAAAAATGCCTTTACCCAACATTCCTTTTACTCACCTGATAGGTTAGAAATATCTAGTTTACTCACCCCAAAACCTCAAAAAAGGATTTACATGCCAAAGTGGAAAACAGAAATGGATAGGATCATTCAAAATATGATACGTTATTCAGATCAACATAAAAAAAAGTTCCTTCTTGAAATCTACAATAATTGCCTCAATCCATTTTTACTTCCACCAGAAATAGGCCTCCCTGTCCCTCACTCGATACTCATCCAAACACCACCCGTTATTTGGCAGACGTATGTATATCTTGATTTACTATCCCATAAAAAACCTAGTGATTTAATTACCATGCAAGAAATGAAGGAGCATTTAAATAGGAGAGTGAAAAGACATGAAGTGGTAAGCAGACACTTACCGCAGGTGAGCCATCTGAATCCTTTGCTTGCAGTTATTGAATATCTCCTTTACTTAACAAAGCTAGGTATCCTTTCAAAAGTGGGTGAAACCTGTTTTCAAGTGAAAGAGAAAATATGGATTCCTAACTCTAATAGGGAAAGAGATGAAAACATGGTTCGGTTTAACCAAAAACATGGTTCACTTTGTAAAATCATAAATGAAAATTAGTAGATGGGCATAATATAGTGAGTATGGTCGTTCTTTTCTAACGATTGTAAAGGAAATTTGAAAAATTAGGAGAATATTATTAGGAGTGGAAGCTTTTTGCAAATCTACATTTGAATGGAGGATGGAAGATGTCAAATGAAACTGCCGTAAAATCACTACCAACTAGAAATGATATCCCTGTAGATGATACTTGGAAATTAGAAGATATTTTTGCTAGTGATCAGGACTGGGAGAAAGAATTTCAAGACGTCAAAAATCAAATTTCTGGAATTAAAGAATATGAAGGAAAATTAGGTGAAAGTGCAGAGACACTTTATAAAGCTCTTCAATTCCAAGATAAGCTATTGGAACGGATTGGAAAGCTTTATACATATTCACATATGCGCTACGACCAGGATACTACTAATTCCTTCTATCAGGGCCTAGATGATCGGATGAAAAATCTTTATTCCCAGGCAGGTAGCCAGCTTGCATTTATTGTACCTGAAATACTGTCTATCGAGGAAGAGAAGGTTGCAAGTTTCTTGAATGAGAAACCAGAGCTAAAACTTTATGAACACGCCATTGCTGAAATTAATCTGCAGCGTGCACATGTCCTAACTGCTGAACAAGAAGCATTACTAGCTGAAGCAAGCGAAGTAATGAATGCCTCTAGTAATACTTTTGGCATGCTTAATAACGCAGACATAGAATTCCCTTCTATTAAAGATGAAAATGGGGAAGAGGTTGAAATTACCCATGGTCGTTATATTCGTTTCTTGGAAAGTGGAGACCAGCGTGTAAGACGTGATGCCTTTAAAGCCGTGTATAAGACATATGGAAGTTTTAAAAATACCTTTTCTAGTACATTAAGCGGCAATGTAAAAAAGGATAATTTCAATGCACGGATCAGAAAATATGATTCAGCTAGACATGCTGCACTTGCAGCAAACAATATTCCAGAAAGTGTATACGATAATCTGGTAAATACAGTTAGTGAAAATCTGCATCTATTGCATCGGTATGTGAAGCTACGGAAAAAAGTCTTAGGCTTAAATGAGCTTCATATGTATGATCTTTATACACCACTTGTGAAAGATGTAAAAATGGACATTAAGTATGAAGAAGCAAAGGATATAATCATAAAGGGTTTAGCTCCATTAGGTGAGGAGTATGGCGAAATCCTGAAGACAGGTTTTGAAAGCCGCTGGGTAGATGTTCATGAGAATAAAGGAAAGCGTAGTGGTGCTTATTCTTCGGGTGCTTATGGGACACATCCATACATCTTAATGAACTGGCAAGACAACGTGAATAACTTATTTACCCTTGCGCATGAATTTGGTCATTCGGTGCATAGCTATTATACACGCAAATCACAGCCGTATCCGTATGGAAACTATTCTATTTTTGTTGCAGAGGTTGCCTCAACCTGTAATGAAGCTTTACTTAATGATTATTTATTAAAGACTATTGATGACGAGCAAAAGCGGATTTTTCTTCTAAATCACTACCTTGAAGGTTTTAGAGGTACGGTATTCAGACAAACCATGTTTGCTGAATTCGAACATTTAATCCATCAAAAAGCTCAAAACAATGAGGCGTTAACAGCTGAGGCGTTAACTGAAAGCTATTATGCTTTAAACAAGAAATATTTTGGTGAAGAAGATATCGTCATTGACGAGGAAATTGGTTTGGAGTGGGCAAGAATCCCACATTTCTATTACAATTATTATGTCTATCAATATGCAACAGGTTTCAGCGCTGCAACAGCGCTCAGCAAGCAAATTTTAGAAGAGGGAGAGCCTGCTGTCAAACGTTATATCGATTTCCTAAGTGCCGGAAGTTCTGATTATCCAATTGAAGTGTTAAAGAAGGCAGGAGTCGATATGACAAGTGCAGAACCAGTTAAAAATGCATGTAAAGTATTTGAAGAAAAACTGAATGAATTAGAAAAATTATTATCATAACAAGAAAAAGGATGTTGCTATGTATAGCAGCATCCTTTTAAAATCCTCTAAATCTTTTTCGGTCATTAATATAAAGAACAATAATCAATATAGCAAGGAATAAAATAGGCGTACTGAGTAGAAGCGGGAAAACATTGAGTAAAGCTAACAAATGAAGAAAAAACGCTCCAAAGACAAAAAGGATCATAACTATAACGGGAAATTTAGCCACAGGGATAGCCCACCTTTAATGGTTTCTTGTTATATGTCTATTGTCCATTTCGTGAAATTATGATTTATTGACAATAATGTGAAATAACACACAAACTTATTGTCACTATCTTTGAATGCATGGTATATTAAATGCGTGAAGTTGATCACTACAAACATATACCCCTTTGTTTGACCGTGAAAAATTTCTCCCATCCCCTTTGTTCGTATTATAGAAAAATGCCTTGCAGTCAGAATCTGCAAGGCATTTTTGTATATATAATTGTTTCCTATATTAATTTTTCTAATTTATATTATAGTTTTAGCTAAGCTCTTAATGCGTTGGACAGAATTGCTACTGGATTCAAGAAATCTGTCAGAGG
Source organism: Neobacillus sp. Soil_C_43 (assembly GCF_057656715.1). Lineage (NCBI taxonomy): Bacteria > Bacillati > Bacillota > Bacilli > Caryophanales > Bacillaceae > Neobacillus > Neobacillus sp. Soil_C_43. The sequence goes on along the minus strand of NZ_JBDGJV010000005.1, from coordinate 1,377 downwards.
GCAAGGTGGCTTTGGACAGAGTAAGAGGAAAAAAGTGAGAGACAGTCAGAAGGCAAGGCAACTTCGGACAGAGTAAGGAGGAAAAGGTGAAAGACAGTCAGAAGGCAAGGCAACTTCGGACAGAGTAAGGGAATAAAGGTGAAACATTGTCAGAAGACAAGCGAACTTCTGACAGAGTTAGCGTGAAAAACCAAAACATTGTCAGAAGGCAAGCGAACTTCTGACAGAGTAAGCGTGAAAAACCAAAACATTGTCAGAAGGCAAGCGAACTTTGGACAGAGTAAGCGTAAAAAACCAAAACACTGTCAGAAGGCAAGGTAACTTCGGACAGAGTAAGGGAAAAAAGGGATTAAGTCCATATAATTGTGTAAAAAGAAAATGAGTCAAATTAATTCCTCATGGCTACAATGTTATCAGCGACGAAAACAATGTGGAGGAATTAATTATGACCCAATTACAGTTTAACCTAAATATTGACGATTTAAAAGATTCAGTTATGAACTCTAATATAGACGCTGTCATTAAAGCGTCTATTGTCTTGGTATTGAATTCTGTTATGGAAAAAGAACGCGATGAGTTCTTACAAGCCGGTTCTTACGAACGTTCAAGTTTACGTCGTGACTACCGCAATGGATATTATGATCGTGATTTATTATTTAGCATTGGAAAAATTACGCTTAGAGTACCTCGTACTCGTAGTGGGGATTTTTCAACTACAGTGTTTGAACAATATGCTCGTTGTGACCAAGCATTTGTATTAGCTATGCTTGAAATGGTGGTGAATGGGGTCTCCACACGAAAAGTTTCCAATATCGTGGAACAACTCTGTGGGCATAAGGTTTCTAAATCATTTGTATCCACTCTTACAGAAAAGCTAGATCCTGTAGTGAACCAATGGGCAAGTCGACCTCTGAACACGATGTACTACCCGTATATCTTTGCAGATGCTATGTATATCAAAGTACGAGAACATAACCGTGTCGTATCTAAAGCTGTTTATATCGCAACGGCTGTTGACGAGAACAATAGGCGTGAAATTCTTGGTTTGAGAGTAGACCATATAGAGAGTACTGAAGCTTGGCAGCGTTTCTTCCAATACCTACTGTCTAGAGGTCTACAATCACCTAAGCTAATCATTTCTGATGCACACAAAGGGTTAAAAGCTGCCATCGGAACAGAGTTTGTGGGATCTGCCTGGCAAAGATGTACGGTACACTTCAAAAAGAATATCATAACCCATATGCCTAAAAAGGGTATGGATGAAGTCAAAATCGGGTTAAAGAGAATATTTGAAGTAGCCACCGTAGAGGAAGCCAGAAAATATAAGAAAGAGTTCATTGAGCAATTTAGTGGCAATTCAAAATTAGACAAGGCCAT